>DATHEQ010000343.1:0-5364 GCA_035318505.1 Polyangiaceae bacterium
TCGGCACGCGCCGCGCGTGGCCGGTGACCGCCGTGCTCTATGCGGCGGCGCACGTTCCGACCTTGATCTTGCTGCGCGACCCTTACGCGGGCCCTAACCCGATGGTGGTGCTCGCCGCCCTCGGATGCGGTCTCGTGTGGGGGCTCATCGTGGCGCGCACCGGCCGATTGCCGGTGGCGATCTTTTCGCACGCCCTCTTCACCTGGTGCGTGGCGGTGCAGTTTCCGCTGTGGCGCTTGGCGTAGCAGCGCTGCGTGCGCTATTCGCCCGCGATTTTGTGCAGCTCTTCGTCGGAGATGTCGAAGTCCGAATAAACGTTTTGCACGTCGTCGTGATCGTCGATGGCTTCGGCCAAGTTGAGGCACACCTCCGCTTCGCGCCCGGCGATTTGCTTCTTGTTCTTGGGGAGGTACCCGAGCGAGCTCGCTTTCACGTGGATACCCGCGCCCTCGAGTGCTTTTTGCACGACGTCGAGCGACTCGGGCGGCGTGGTGACGACCCACTCTTCGCCTGCATCGCTGTAGTCGTCCGCTCCGGCGCCCACGGCGGTCTCCATGAGCTGATCTTCGGACGCCGCGGATTTCACCAGATTAATGGTGCCCTTGCGATCGAACGCCCAGCCCGCCGTGCCGGCGCCGCCGAGCACGCCGTTGTGCTTTTCGAAGATCTTGCGGATCTCCGCGACGGTGCGGTTGCGGTTGTCGGTCATGCCTTCGACGAGGTAGAGCGTGCCGGCGGGGCCCGTACCCTCGTAGAGCACCTCTTCGTACGCCGCGCCTTCGATCTCACCCGTCCCCCGCTTGATGGCGCGGGTGATGGTGTCGTTGGGCATCGATCCCGCCTTGGCGTCGCCAACCGCCTTGCGTAGGCGAGGATTGCCGGAAAGGTCGCCGCCCCCCATGCGCGCCGCCACCGTCAGCTCTTTGATGAGCTTGGTGAAGGCCTTGCCGCGCTTGGCGTCGAGGGCACCTTTCTTGTGTTTGATTGTGGCCCACTTCGAATGGCCGCTCATTGGCGAGAAACCTCCCTCGGAAAACGGAGGGTGCAAGCTAATCGCGGGGCCGAACCAGGTCAACCAAGGACGGAGAGCCGCGCGTCATCTGGCTCCGCGTTGGGACCGCTCGGCGGGGCCGTGTCCGGGAGAACCGGTCCGGGCCGCGCGGTCCTTCGCCATGCGCGCCTCCGCTTTGAGGACGGCAATGAGGACGCCCAGCGCACCGACGGCGAAGACCGCTAAAAGGGGCCCGATGGCACCGGCGACGGCGCCGAGCAGCGTCAGGAGAACGAACGTGTCTCTTTTGAAGAGCGGGGCAATCGCGTCCAGCATTTTGGCGATCCCCGATTTCGAAGCCGCCGCCTCGTCTCGGCCCGGCGCTTTGCCGATGCCGAGCGGATACTTCAGGAGATCACCGGAACCGATCTTGATGAGGTACCGGTATTCGAGACCGCTTCCCACGAAACCGCAGAAGACCGTGAGACCCCCGAGTGCCAGGTAAAGTGTGCGGCCCGTTTGGGTATAGAGCCCAAATGCCGCGCCGCCGAAAAATCCGTAATTCGTGAGATCGTCGCCGATCGTATCGAGCCATTCTCCGAGGTGCGAGCCGCGGAAGGTGAGGCGTGACATTTCTCCGTCGCAGCCGTCGAGCACGCTCTGGGTGTGGAAGAGCGCAGCGCCGGCAACGAGCGAAGCGTACGTCCCTCGGCTGGCGAGAAGTGCCCCGAGCAGACCTACCCCGAGGATGGCAACCGAGACTTGGTTGGGGCGCAGCGACGTCGCCACGAGACGGCGCGTGATGGCGAGGGAGACGGGACGATTCAAGTGGGTCGAGGTCCAGCCGTCCTGCGGTTTGCGCAGCGAACGCAAGAGCGCCCGCTCCGCGGCTTCGAATGACGCGCGGTCGATCACGGCGATAGGCGCGAACCCATAGGGCCCCGCGGCGTTCCGCGCCGAGCTCCACATGGGGTGCGTTTCCGAAATGCCGGGCTCGAAGACGAGCTCCGCCGCGTCGTTTGCCGACACGCCGCTCGGGTCCGTCAAAGCCCGCGCGGTGACCGCGCCGAGCACGGCGCGATGCACGACGATATTCGCGGGGACGCGGATCGACGAAGCTCCTGCGCGGCTTTCTCCGAGCGCGGGGTCGTCGGCATCGCGCACGACGATTTTCAGTCGATGGTCGCCGAGGGCCTCTTTCAGCGCGGCGCGCTCGACGCAAGGCGCAAGCACGATGCTGCGCGCCCCCGCAGCCTGAGCGGTCAGCGCGAGGCGCAGCACGACCGGCAGACCCAAGAGTGGGCGGCTGAACCAGGGCGAGCCGCCTTTGGCGGGCGGCGCAATGCTGCCGCCGACATCGCGTCTCTTGGAGACGGGCGCATCGATGACGAGAAACCAACCATCAGCCGAAGAGTTCTCGGCGATCGCGGGCGGCGTCGTGATCGCTTCGTGGTTCGTCATGATCGTCGCGGGTGCTAGAAGATAGGCGTGGCCAACGATGGAAGCCATGCCGAACGCACCGCCCTCCTGCTCGCGTCGCCGCGCGTGAGGAGCGCCGCTGCCGTTCGCCCCGACGCCGTTTGGCCGTTTGCACACGCCGAGCCGGCCGACCTCCGAGCGCTCTATCACCACTGTGACGGCATCGAGCTCGACGACGGCGTGCGTATTTTCGGGCGCGGAGAGCTGCACGACGTGACGTCATGGTTGGTGCTCGAGAAGGGACTATCTTGGCCCGACGATCTGATCGTCGCCGGCGAACGGCGCGACATCGTCATCGCGCTCGATCTCGACGTGCGCGGGGTGCGAGCGGGGGGCGGCGTGCTCGAGGTGGGCGCCGACGATTTGGGAAGCTTCGAGCGGGTCGCGAGCGGCGTCCTCGACTACCTCTTGGTCCGTTCGGGCACGGCCGAAGACATGGCTCCTCCCGGAGAAATCGAAGCCAAGCGCGCTGCGCGAACGGGCGATCGAGACGCGCTCGAGCGCGCGCTTCTGCGGCCCATGTATCCGGGAAGCGAGCGCACCGTGGGCGCGCTCTGGTTGGAGCTCGGCGCGCTGCATGCCGTCGCCCGCGACGCAGAACGTTCGCTGCGCGCCTTCGAGCAGAGCGTCGCCGCGCGACTCGCTGTCGTCGGTCGCGGCGGTCGGAACGCCGAGAGGGTTGCCGCCTGGACCGCCGCGGTGCACGTAGCGCGTTCGCGCGGAGCCGAGGCGGTTGCCATCGAATGCGAAAGGCGGGCGCGCTAGTTTCTACTCGCGCCGAGCGTCTCCAAAATCGCTCGCACCTCGGCGGCCACTTCGAACTCGGGGCCGCTGGCGAGAAACGCGTTCAAATATCTCCGCGCCGCATCGTCGTCACCGCGCGCGGCGTGCGCCAGACCGGCGGCGTGCAGCGCATCGCCGTCGCCCGGGCTTTTGCGCAAAGCTTCTTCGGACTCGGCGATTGCGCCGCGCAGATCGCCGAGCATCCGCAGGACGTGCGAAAGCGAGACCCGCGCCCCGAGGTAGCCCGGCGAAAGCTTGAGCGCGGCGCGGTACGCATCGCGCGCAGGCTCGGCCTGCGCTGTTTCGAACAGCGCGACGCCGAGAAAGTAATAGGCGTATGCGTTTTTTGGGTTGGCCTTGATGACGTCGCGGAGCGCATAGAGCGCGTCTTGGAAACGCTCGTCCTGGACGAGCTCCACCGCTTCTTCGACTTCTTCCCACGCGCGCGCGTTGGCTCGCTCGGCCGCGGCGTCCAGTTGCGATTTCGATTCGTCTGTCACGGCGCGGGAGCTTACCACCCCCGCGCCGGATCGCAGGTCAGCGCGACAGGCGTTTGAAGAAGTCCCAAACGACGTCGGTGTTGTTGAGGAAGGTGCTGTTGCCGCCTACGAAACCGCAGCCAAGCGCGCCGGCGCCTGTCCCGCAGCTCGGATCGCCGAACCAGACGTGCCCGCCGCCCTGCACCGCGCAGCGGGTGACCTCGACGCCGCTAGGACATCCGCTGTAGGTCACGCAGGTGGTGTCGCCCCCGCTCGCGGGGACCGTAGCCGCGGCCGTCATCGTGGTGCAACCGTTCTTGGTCGCGATGGCGTCGGCCGAGGGTAGCTGCTCGGTGAAGGGCACTAAGTTGTCCATCGTGCCGTGAATATCGAGGATCGAGATGGGGCGACTCGGGCTGCATCCGGTTTTGTCGACGATTCCGCCGGCGCCCGGCGCGGTCGCCGTGAAAATGTCCGCCGCCTCGCAAGCGAGGCGGTAGCTCATGTACGCGCCGTTGGAGAGGCCGGTCGCGTACACCTTCCTCGTATCGACATTCACGTGCTTTTGTACCTCGGCGAAGATGGCTTTGACGAGGCCGACGTCGTCGAGGTTCATCGTTGCGGCAGCCCCATAGTGGCCGGTGCCGCCGTTCCAACTGCTCATGTAGCCGTTGGGCGCGACGAGGATAAAACCTGCCTCGTTCGACTTGTCGATGAAGCCTTTGGGTCCCGAGGTTTTGCCGCTGGTGCCGTTGACGCAAAACATGACGCCGTTTTGTTGCAGCCCGTGAAAGCAAAAAACAACGGGCGTTGGAACATGGCAATCGTAATTCGGCGGCACGTGCACTTTGTATTGCCGCGGTTCCGGTTGCGTAGCGACGCCGCTGATGGTGAGCCAAGCGGCGGCGTCGTCGACGGCGGGTGGGTAGTCGCCGGGTACATAATCGCCGACGCACGCGCCCGCTTCCGGTGCGCCGCCGCTGCCGTCTTTGCTTCCCGCGTCGCCTGCATCGGTCGCGCCGCCCGCGCCGCCCCCGTCCGGCGCGCCGGCTGCTCCCGCGCTGCCGCTCGTACCGGCGTTTCCTGCCGCACCGCTCGATCCTGCCGCGCCGCTCGATCCTGCCGCGCCGCCCGATCCGCTGGCGCCGCCTTTTCCTGCGCCGCCGGCCGCGCCGCCCGTGGCTCCGGAACCGGCGCTTCCACCGGTGCCGCCGGTCGCCCCTGTTCCGCCCGAGCCTCCGGTTCCAGCGGCTCCTCCCGACGCGCCCGCGCCCCCGGTGGCTCCCGTTCCTCCCGAGCCGCCGTTTCCGCCGCCGCCGTTTCCGCCGCTGCTCGAGCCGCCGGCTCCGCCGGCGCCACTCGCTCCACCGATGGGTCCCGGAGCGCCGTCACCCGAGCACCCCCACGATCCCGATGCCACGGCGGCCAGCGAGGCGATTGAAAGAATATTTTTCAAGATTCTCATGGGACCTCCAACACTTTGAGTAGATAAGTGACTCTGTCGCAAATAAACGGGCGGAAGAATATCCAAACACGGCCGCATGTGACTCCGGAGGGCCAAGGCGTGACCGAAAAAGGCCACACGAGCGCGCGATGCGACGCAGTGCGCTGCATCCATCGCGTGGGGCCACC
>DATHEQ010000344.1:0-6850 GCA_035318505.1 Polyangiaceae bacterium
GTGGGAGTTCAATGCTGGTGGCGGCGACCTTGTCGCCCGCGTCAATGAAACTGCAGGCAGATGAAGGACGAACGAGGTTGGCTATTCGCGCCTTTGCGTAACAGCGATGTCTCCGCCGAGCGCTTCCAGCGCGATGCCGTCGTCGCCTTTTTCTAGATGCACGTCCATCAGCACCAGATCGGGGCGGTAAGTCTCGACGGCGTCGAGCGCCTCAGCCGCGGAGCCGATCGTGGCGATAACGTATCCGAGGACGACCGGCGACGATCGGATCCCCGACGCATCCGCGTCGCGCCTGACGACGACGACGACGACGGAGGATGGACCAGCCCTGTCGCTTGCGTCGTGCGTGCTTGCGTCAGAAATTCGCGAACCGTTGCGCTTCGATGCCGAGACCAATGGGTCTGCCCCCTACCCAGTGCAGCAGCCGAAACGCAAACCTTCCCCCGAATACTCGCGGCGATCGCTCGCTAACCTCGCACGGGTCTAGGCTCGCAGGGCCAAGACTGGCGCAATGACCGCTCGCGCTCCATCGTCAGATTCGATGGCTTCGCGATCCGAAGATAGGGACTAGAAGCCTACGTCCTGAGCGATGCACACCATGCTTGGGGGCGGCCACACCCGGAAAGCTGTCCGCATGGACCGCGTATTGCTTCATCGAGGACATGACCCCCGATCGCAGGTCGAGAGCGCTCGAGCAGCTCCGGACCGAGCCATTCCGCATCTTCTTTCCACTCGCGTTCGTACTTGGGGTCCTTGGCGTCTCGCCTTGGGCGCTACTCGCCATCGGCATCGTCGGCCGCTATCTGGCCTTTTTTCACGCAGTCACGCAAATGCAGTCGTTCATGCTGGCCTTTGCGAGTGGTTTTCTCCTAACCGCTATCCCCAAACGAACCCGCTCGTCGCCTGCGAGCTGGGCCGAGATCGCCGCCCTTGTGATTCTGCTGCCCGCGGTGTCGCTGGCCACGCTGGCGGGCGCGAACGCGCTAGGTCAGGTTTGCTACGCTGGCGCGCTTCTCGTCCTAGTGCAATTCGCGATCCGGCGGTTCGCGAATCGTGCAGCCACTCGGCGCCCACCAACGTCGTTCGTCCTGGTCCCTATCGGATTGCTGGCGGGATTCGCGGGGGCAATGATGTTGATCGCGGCCGACGTGGCCGTCAGCGCGCCCTGGGTTTATCCGCTCGGGCGGGCACTCGTGCTGGAAGGGGTCTTCTTGTGCCTGGCTCTTGGGGTCGGCCCCTTCTTTCTCGCGGTTGCTTTGCACGGCGAAGCACCCGCAGACATTTCGCGCGGCGGGGTGCGGAGCATCATCGGCTACGCGACCGCTGGCTGCGCCCTTCTTTCCGGCTTGATGCTGCATGCACAGGGTTCTGTCCGGGCAGGCCTGGTCCTGCGCGCGACTGCCGTAGTTGCCGTGCTCGCGGTCGGAGGATTATGGCGCCGACCCTCACGGCCCGGTCATAACCGCCGGTTGCTTTGGTTGGCCATGTGGACGCTGCCCGCCGGCTTGATGATGGCCGCGATCTTTCCGGAACATCGCGTCGCCGCGATGCATGTGACTTTCATCGGCGGTTTTGGATTGCTCGCCTTCTCGGTCGCAACGCATGTGACGCTCGGCCATACCGGCTACAGCAAGGACCAGGCGGGGCGACCTCGCGCGGTAGCTGGGTTCGGAGCACTGTTCGCCGCCGCCATGCTCATTCGATCCGTGGGCACGGTGCTCTCCTCCAGGTACTTCGAATGGCTGGGCGTGGCTTCGGTGACTTGGCTTGTGGCCGCATGCATCTGGGCGTTCTACCTATGGCCCAAGATGCGACGCGCACCGATCTCCGACGAATCCATGCCGCTACGCTGATTCGGTTGGACCCGTCGGTGTGAGACAACCCTATCGCGCAGAAGTGCAGCGAGGAGCTCTCTCCGCTACGAAAGCGGAGCCCTGCAGATTCTGCGTCTGTTTCGCAGCTCCTGCGCCTCTCAATGGTGCACGAGAGAAGGGGATGAAAATGGGGTTGTCATTCGGCGCGCAGATGTTGCACCAGGATCGTGAACCCAAGGCCAATGAGGACGAGGCCACCGGCAACGTTCGTGGAGACCGCCCAAAAGCTTGGTGGTCGGCAATCTCGACTGCGCTCCTTGCGCTTCCGCGCGCAAAGCTTGCACCGGAAGAACCGCGACGAGTTGGAAACTGGCAACCAGCACGTCGGAATGTCCTTCCGGGTTGACTGCACCCAAGCATTTAGCGTGGCAGGCGCTTTGCTTTAACTCGAGCAGGGTGCAAGCGATGAATATGAACATCCGAAAGTACATGAGCCACGAACCGTACACCATCGGCCAAGACCAGCCTCTTAGCGTCGCGCACGAGGTGATGCGTCGACACAATGTGCGTCACCTGCCCGTCCTGGCGGGTGGGAAGCTGGTGGGCGTCCTGTCGCAGCGCGATCTCCATCTGATCGAAACGTTGCGTGAAGTGGACCCGGCGACGACAACGGTCGACGAAGCGATGACCGGCGACGTGTACATCACCGGTCCCGACGCGCCGCTCGACGAAGTGGCGTCTCACATGGCGGAACACAAGTATGGTTCGACGGTTGTCGTCGACCGCGGAAAGGTCATCGGCCTTTTCACGACTGTTGACGCGCTGACAGCTCTGTCGACGTTGGCCAAGAAGGCGAACGCGCCGCAGCGATAGAGCGCTGCCCGTCCGATCAAGATTCGTTTGGCCGAGATCGTCAGGACAATCATTCGTTTGACCGATACGCGGACAGCGAATGGCCTCGAGCGCCAGCGCCTCCAGCATCTCGAGACGGAAGAGACGTTCTTGCCAGGGGCACGCTGCATGAGAAGAAGCGCTCCTCTATCGCGGGCCAAAGATCTTCCACCAGACGTTTCCCAGGCGCTTGCCCACCGGTGCGAATCACCGGCAGAAGCGAGCGCCAACGACATCGCGACGGCTGGCGGTTAGCATAGCTGTCAAATCAGGTTGTTTCCCCCTTCCGGAAAGCGCTAACCATGTCGCGATCAGCGAGCTCTTCTCCCAAAACTGCCGAGAAAATCACCAAATCCACGGCACGCATCCTCGTTGTCGACGACGACGAAAGAGCCCGCGAGGGGCTCGACAAGCTGCTTCGGCAGGAGAGCTACAAGGTGGATATGGCCGAAAACGGCGCGCAAGCGCTTCGAATCGCCGCCGAGCATCCCCCGGACGTCGTCGTCACGGACCTGAACATGCCCGAGATGGATGGCATCGAGCTCTTGGTCAAGCTGCGTGAACAAGACCGTGACCTGCCCGTCATCTTGGCGACGGCCATGGACGAAGTTGGCTCGGCCGTACGCGCCATGCGCGCGGGGGCCGCGGACTACCTGACCAAGCCCATCGATTTCGATGCCTTGCTCCTAGCGATCGAGCGCGCCATCGAGCGCCGCAACCTCCGCGTTGAGACGGAGAATCTCCGCCGGCAGCTTCGCGAGCGAGACGGCGAAGGCCTTCAAGGACTGGTCGGCACGAGCCCGGCTATGCAGAAGGTCTACCGCGTCGCGCGACAGGTCGCCGCGGCCAAAGCAACGGTGCTCATCACCGGCGAGAGCGGAACGGGGAAGGGCGAGCTCGCCAAGGCTATCCACCAACTCGGCCCGCGTGCCAAGAGTCTCTGTGTCGCGCTTCAATGCGCCGCGCTGGCCGAATCTCTCTTGGAGAGCGAGTTGTTCGGACACGAGCGAGGGGCGTTCACCGGCGCCGATCGCCGGCGCATCGGACGGTTCGAGCAAGCCCAGGGTGGAACGCTTTTTCTCGATGAAATTGGGGAAATTCCGTTCGCAACCCAGGTGAAGCTTCTGCGCGTCCTTCAGGAGAAAACCTTCGAACGCGTGGGCGGTAACGAGTCGATTACCGTGGATGTGCGTCTGGTGGCGGCGACGAACCGCGATCTTGCGGCCGACGTCCGAGAAGGGCGCTTTCGCGAAGACCTCTACTATCGACTCAATGTCGTTCACATCGAAATGCCCCCGCTTCGCGTGCGAGGTCCGGATGTGCTCGTCTTGGCGAACCATTTTCTCAAGCGGTTCGCCGAAGAGAACCACAAGATGATCGAAGGTTTTACCGACCGCGCGCGGAGCAAGATCGTCGGTCACCGCTGGCCGGGCAACGTGCGAGAATTGGAGAACGCCATCGAGCGTGCGGTCGTATTGTGCGAAGGGTCGATCATCGACGAGGGCGATTTGCCTGTCGACGTCGCCCCGCTCACGCACGGCGCCGTGCGGATTCCCGGCGCGACGATGGCGGAAATCGAGCGGTTCGCGATTCTGACGACTCTCGAGGCGACCGATGGCTCGACGAGCAAAGCAGCCGAAATGCTCGATATCAGCGTGCGCACCATCCAGTACCGGATGAATGAATACGGTGTGGCAGCGCGACAAGGTCAGAGCAGCTGAGAAGTGCGGACATGATTTGGCACTTGTCGAAAAATACTCTAGGGAGACGCATCCTCGGCTCGAGGGCCCCTTCAGCGGTGGTGATCGTGCGGGTGCTCGTCGGCGCCGTCTTCCTCGCCGAGGGCGTGCAGAAGTTCCTCTTTCCTGAGGCTCTCGGCGTCGGACGCTTCGCCAAGGTCGGCATTCCTTGGCCCGAACCGATGGCGCTTCTACGAGAGCTGCGACCCAGATGAACGCTCCCGTAACGGAGGCAGATCGCACCCGCAATGCATGCTCGGAGTTGCTCCCGATCAGCCCATTTATGATTCCGCGTGGCGGGGAGCTTACGATGCGGCCATTACGGACAAGGTGTATGCAGAGATTTTCCGAAGGGCGGGCGTCGTGCTCGCATCGGGACGCCCCGTCGTTATCGACGCTTCTTTTCGGTCGGCACACCATCGAAGGGCCGCGCGCAATCTCGCCGCTGACCGAGGGGTCCCTTTTCTCTTCGTGGAATGCCGCGTAGACGCTCCTACGGCCAAACGAAGACTGGATCGGCGCGCCGTCGGACCGAGCGTTTCCGACGGACGGCTCGAGATCTTCGACGACTTTTCCGCTGGCTTCGAGCCGGTCACCGAGCTCTCCGCGCACGAGCACCTCGTTCTCGACACCTCACGGGAGCCCGAAACGTCGCTCGCCATCTTGCGCGGTCGGTTGAATTCATGGCCGAAAGGGTTCACCGGCTAGCCACCGTGCTCTCCATGCGACGAGTGCCGTCGATCCTATGAGCAGATGCGAACCAGGCTCAGTGGCCTGCAATGGCGGCTCCGGGCAAGACTTCAGGCCACGGATCGATACGCCTCTCTGCCCGTACTTTGATCCCGAGTAGCATTCGCCGCTCCATGACGAAATGGATCGGCTCGAAAGTCGCGAAGCTGAGAGCCGCCGCCCATACAGGTACCTTGGGGCCGGTCACTGTAGACCGGACGAACAAGCGGCAGTGACCCTCATCGATTGCCTGCAGCACGAATGCGCCCCACCCGGCGAGCACGATCGCTCGTTCCCGCTCGACGTGAGAAATCTTCCACCCTAGTGCCTTGTCCAAACCCATCCAGCCGGCAGGTGTCGCCGGGACGAGATCTCCGACGGCACGATTTTGCCACTCGGCGTGAATTCGATCGGCGTTGTGGATTCTCAAACCGAACAAGTTCTCGAGCGCGTCGTAGCTGTAAAAGCCGGCTCGATCTCGGCCGAGCTGCACGAGCCATGGCCACACTTCGGCCAGTGGCGCGTTGATGGTAATGCCATGGTTGACCTCGAATGCGGCGTCGCGCTCGGGGCGATCGCCCGGAAAACAAGGTCCAGTTCCTGCCTAGTCACCCCCCATTGGCTATGCCAGGAGCGTGAAACCGCGCACATTGCGATGAAGGCAGTCACGAGCAGCGCCAGCGCGCTCCCTGCCACGGAACGAAATCGCCTCCAACGCGTCGATGGGACAACAGGGGCAAATCGCGCGTCCTCGGCCACATTCGTCCACTGATAAAAGGCGGCCAGCGCGAGCACGTCGAATAGGAGGACGGGCAGCAGCTCCAGCTGGCGAACCGTGGCGAAGACGGTCGCCGACCCCGCGATCGCAACGGCAATGGAGGGGCGCCAAAATCGTCGCAACGGTCGTGCCCCGGCGAGCCCAAAGCCGCCCGCCACAAAGCCGGTCATCGCCAGAATCCAAGCGAGCTCCATCACCATCCTTGCGGCGGTCCAGTTGGCACCGCTTCCTGCGCCTCGCAGCGGAAAGACGGCGTGAGCAAGCCCGTGCAAAACGAGTCCGATTCCAGCGAGAATCGGAACAGCACGGTTTCCGCGCCAATGCTCGATCCACCGGGTCCAAAGCGCTCTCGTTCGATCGGTTGCCATACGTCGACCGACTGCAACTACGGAGCCACTGACGCGAGAGAGCCCCAAGCACCGACACCACGGGTCGGTGCATACCCGGCGAGACAGGAACCGAGCGCATGCTTTGCGTCTAGGCGCAGAAGATGCGTCGTTCGGTGGCGAAAGGGCGCGCCCGCACGACGATTCCTGCTGGCCTGAGAGTTGCTGAAAGCTTGGGCGAGAAAGGATCGCCTCCATGTGGTCTATTAAGAAGATTCTCGTGCCTACCGACTTCAGCGACGCCTCGGAGAGAGCGCTCGACGCTGCCATCACGATCGCCAAGAAATTCGAGGCGAGCATCGTGCTCATGCACGCCTATCACGTGCCCGTTTATCCGTACCCGACGACGAGTCTGACTCCAGCCGATTTGGCAGGGCACGTCGAGCACGGGGCCCGCAGGGCTCTGCAAACCGCCGCGTCCCGCCGGGGCGACAGCGGCGTCCCCATCACGACGGTGCTGAACGCTGGTATACCGTGGGAGCAAATCGTCGGGACGGCCAAGGAGGTCAATGC
>DATHEQ010000345.1:0-4504 GCA_035318505.1 Polyangiaceae bacterium
CGCCATTCTGGCCTTCGAGGCCGGCTTCTTTGCCGCGCCCCTTCTCAGTCCACACCCGGACGTCGGTCGGCCTCATGCCGACATTCGGCCCGTCGAAGCCATCCGTTTTTCGCGCCGGCGCGCGACCAGGGCCTTGCCCTATGCCGTGTTGGCCGGGTTGGTGGCCGCCAGCTTTTCATTCGGCGAAAAGGAGCCACACGCAGTGGCGGCGAGCTCCGTATACGCATTCGCGATGTGTCTTCTTTTGGTCTGTCTACGCGAGCGAGAAGTCGAGACCCGCGTTCTACCCAATGAGGGAATCCGCCGGTCCATTCGGATCTCGACCCGCTTGGCGGCCATTGGATTTGCGATCACCGCCGCCGGCATGGGGCTCGTCTACGGAGCGCTCTACGGATTTTGCGCGGGACTGACGTCCGCCGCGGCGTTGTGGCTTTGGTACGGAGGTCTGGCCAGCATCGAGCACGTCATACTGCGCGTTCTCTTGCGCTGGAGCCGCCTTCAATATTGCGATGTCGCTTTTCTGGATGCCGCCGCCAATCGCGGACTGCTACATCGGGTCGGCGGCGGTTACATGTTCGTACATCCGACCTTGATGGACCGCCTCGTCGCGCAGTCGAGTGAGTCCGCGTCGCACGTTCGAAAAAGCCAGGACGAGTCGTCACAGAATCGGCAGTGACGCGTCCAATGGTTCGACGCGAACAAGGGGGGGCAGCACGGAGTTGTCCATGCCGCTCAGGTGGTGCCGACGAGATGTGAGCAATTGCCAATCGCGCAGCTTGCCGATTGTTTTTATTCTCACAGCCATAGTAATGCCCGGATGCGCCAGGCCTCCGGCCGGTGCTGGCCCCGAAGCGGCATCGGCTCCGGTCCTCCATGCAGCCCCCGACGCGGCTCCGGTCGGTCGGGGAGGCAGCGTCACGCCTCCGGCGTCTCTCGTCGGCGCGGCGCCCGAAACTGGGCCGCCGAGAGCCCTTCTTGCAGCGGGCCGTAAGGCTTGTACCGGCGGTTCGACACCCGAACCGCTCACCGAATTGATCCAAACGCCGGGAGAAGTGATCGCCGCCGACGTCAACGGCGATCACCGCGTCGATTTGATCGTGGCGCAAGCCGATGCGGGCGCTGGTGTTCGCATTCTTTTCAATACAGGTTCTTCTCTTCAGACAGGGCTGTGGCGGTGCACGCAGCTACCGGGCGATGGCCCGGCGAACCGTCTCGCCGTCGGCGACATCGATGGGGACGGTGCGCTCGACATCGTCGGCGGCTCGTGGACGGGGCTCGGCGTGCGCTGGTGGAATTTACGTAAGGACGGCTCGCTTGCCTCGCAGGGGCAGTTCACCGTTCCTCCTCCAGAGCCCAAAGGGGACTGCGAGCGACCCGGTGACCACGTTCAACTCGCGTCAGTCGAATTGGGCGATGTCGAAGCTGACGGGCGTCTCTGGCTCGGCACGACGCTGTATAGCCGCGCCATCAACCACGAGGCGTGCATGACACAGCGTCTGTGGCAATTCGACACCTCGGCGAAGTCGTTCATCGAGCGTCGCAAATTCACGGCGCCCGGCGCGATGCGGGCCCGATTTGCGGACGTGGATGGCGACGATTTTCTCGACTATGTCGAGTCGAGCTCGACCCTCGGATGTAGCAACGGCGGCCAGAGCAAGTGCAGCGACCACGCCGAGTGGGGAGATTGGTTCGCTCGCAGCACCGGCACGCGCAAGGCGCTCACGGTACCCGTCCCTGGGTCCAACGGAAAAGACGTGCCGGGGCTGCGCGGCGTCGACTTCGACGTGTGGCCGGGCGGGCTTGCGCGCCGGCTCAATCAGCCGGCGGGCGAAACACTCTTCGCCTTGGCCATCACCGCCGAAGATGCATGCGAAACCGATGACTGTTGGGACGATCAGAGGCAGGGTGGGTACGTCGTTACGGTGCGCGCCGGGGGAAAGATAGACGCCTCCAGCAAGGACATCGAATTGCCCGAGGAGGCGAAGCGAAAACCGGATCGGCTCGCGCCGAGATCGGTGGTCTTCACCAGTGCCTCGCCGGCCCCCGGCGTGGTTGCCGCTTACCGCTGGGCGCGGCATTGCATCACCGCCGACTGTTCGCAACCCGCGTCTCTCAATGCGATCGTCGACCAAGGGGGCGCAAGGCGCGATTGCCGGCTTGGTTTTCCGGCTTGCACAGCCCCCTTCACGACCTTCCCCGACGCGCTGTTTCAGGCCATGATCGCCACCGGGCTCCGCGACGACACGCTGCAACAAGTCGAAGACGCCCAGGATCTGCGCAAGAACCAGCGCATCGCCTATCTGGGGCATCGCCATGTATCCGAGGTCGAGGCGGTGACCTTCAAGGCAACTGGCGCGGCGGACTATCTCGGCATTCGCTTCACGTACGTGCCCGGCGATAGCTTCATCACCGTCAATCCGGCGCACGCCGCCGGCAGTCTTCGCATCAAGTACCGGGCCACCGACAAGCCGGACATCGTGCTCGCCGACTCCAACCACGGCCTGCAGTTTTTCTGAATCGAACCACGAGCCCAACGAGAGGAAAACGCCAATGTCATGGGAACCCATGAATCCCACTATCGACAAGATCACACCGGTGTCTGTCGATAATGATCAGCACGACATCACCATCAAGCTGCACGGAGCCGGACTCCAGACCCCACTCAGCATTCTCTTCGTGGCGAGCGACGGGAGCGGCGGTGCCATCCCTTGCAACAACGTCAAGATGACGCTGAGCAACACGGATGCCGAGTTCCGCATTTGCCCATTTTTGAAGGACGCGGGTACCTACGACATGTACCTGTGGCTCGCGCCGCCACCGCATGTTGTCGACGGGCGAAAGAACAACAACAAACAGGTCGACGACGTTCCCGTCAACGCCCTCGCCGTCAAAAAGAAGATTCTCACCGTCGCCAAGAAGATCACGCGCCCGTAGCTCATGTCCAAGCTGTCCATCCCGTGGCTCTTGAGGAAAGGGGAGGCAGAGTGGCCGACCGCGCTCGTGCCACGGGAAGCGCTCGCGTTGATGGCTGCCGCGGGGCGCTTGGCCCCGCCCTTCGCCTCGGGCCTCTTCGCTGAATGTCATCTGTCGCACCCCACGCGAACCGATTTGGTGGTGCGGCTCCACCCCGCGGATGCCGAAGCCATTCTGGCCGCGTTACCGTCGCCCGGCCCGCTCACGCGTGTCCTGGCGCGATGGCGCACACCTGGCGACCGCATCTCCTTTTTGCCGGCAATCGACCTCGAATTCGACTTGCCCGAGCGGGTGGTCGGGTTTTTCATTGCTCCGCTCTTCGAGCCCGAGCTGATGCGTGGCCTCGCCGCCATCGTCGAGCGAGACGCCGTGAGGCGCTTGGTGGGCGAAAGGCCGCTCGCCGAGGACCGCGGTCCCGATGTCCTCCGCGCCGTTCACGACGATCTCTCGCCGCGCGTTTTGGAGCGCGTGGAATGGTGCCGGCGCATGCTGCCCTCCTGGTCGAACTTCCTGCCGGGATGGTCCTGTCAAACACGCCCCGAATGGGGCGACGCGGGCGTGCGCGCCGTCGCGACCTTGCCGCGCCGCCATGTGGCGGGATACCTGGAGAGTGTCGGGTGGCCCGGCGACATTGCCATGCTCGAGCACTTGGCTACGGTCTTTCTCGCGGATAAACCGCTCATTTCCATCGACATGACGATCGGCCAAGACGGCCCCATCGAACGTGTGGGCCTCTATTGGGAAACGGTGGCAGCGCATCCGAACGACGCTTCGCTCTCGCGACTGTGTCGTCGCATCGAAGGGTGCTCCTGGGCGAGAGAGGATCGCTGGAACGGGCTCATGACCTGGCTCGAGGCGCGCCATTGCGAGGACGGCGATGCAGGCGCGCGCTCCCTCACGCTGAAGCTGATCGTCGACGGCGAAACGGCTCCCGCGCTCAAAGCCTACGTCAGCAACTTCGACGAGCTTGCCGTCTTTCCCACGCGAACGAGGCAGGAAAATACCTTATCCTGATGCGCGATGGGGTGCTTGACGCGGAGCGACACGGAACTCGTGCTGGCCTGTCGGTCGCTCGTCGGCCGTTCGCTTTTGGCCCATCTTCGCCTGGGCGAGCCGACGGTTTCCTCCGAGCACGCGGTCATTTTTTGGGAGCGCTCGGCTTGGCGTGTGCGCGACCTGGGTAGTCTCAACGGCACCTTCGTCAACGGCAAGAGGCTTGCCGCCGGCGGAGCTCACGCGCTGGCCGTCGCGGATCGCCTCGGATTCGGCGAGCCCGAAAGCAATTGGCGGTTGTCGAGCTCGGACTCGCCCGAGCCCTGCGCCTATAAGGAGGGCGGCGAAACGCGATGTTTCGGTCGGGGAGGGCTGCTCTTGCTCCCCGACGAAGCCGCGCCCGAGGCAAGCGTCTACGCCGGCGGCGCCGGCTGGGTCGTCGAACAGGGCGGAACGGTCGCCGCGGTCGAAAGCGGTGACCGCATCACGCTTTCTTCCGGTGTCTGGCGCGTGCTATTGCCGGAAATTTCCGAGGAGG
>DATHEQ010000346.1:0-10258 GCA_035318505.1 Polyangiaceae bacterium
GAAATTGGGCGCGGTCTCGCGCGTGTCGGGGCGACGGAGGCTGCCGCGGTCGCCGGCAAGCGTAGTGAAGAGCTCACCTCTTCGCGCGGCAGCGACGGCGATCTCGTGGTGGTGCACCGCGATGATCTGGTGCTCGCCTACGACGAAGGTGAAGTCTGATCGCGCGCTGAGGCGCCTACGACCTGCAGGGAGGCGAAGGCGCCGGAGTCAGGCATGAGAACACATGGTTCTGCTTGAGCGCGTGCATCTTCGAACCGATGGAAGCCATTCGATAAAATTACAGAACGGTCAAAGCGAGCGGCCGCGAGCGACGAATCTTGTACGAACCGACGGGCCAAAGGCCCAGAAATGGTGCAGGCTCAATTGAAGCGTGAGTGGTACGGACGTGAGAGATTGGAAAGGCGTGGCTCTGCTGTTGGCCGCCCTCGTAGGAGGCTGCAGTAGCCACGTCCAGCCCCAGCCGAAGCCCGCCGCGACCCGGCTACGCGTCGAAGAGCATCGGCAATGGAGCTTAAGTCCCCCCATGTCCATCTCGATGCCCGACGAAGCCGTCGTGCATGTGGTGAGCCGCGGCGTGGGCTGCTCCGGAACGCTCATCACGGACCGCCTGGTCCTC
Organism: Polyangiaceae bacterium; assembly: GCA_035318505.1. Lineage (GTDB taxonomy): Bacteria > Myxococcota_A > Polyangia > Polyangiales > Polyangiaceae > DASWDH01. The sequence goes on from DATHEQ010000346.1 coordinate 617, forward strand.
ACCGCGCATCACTGCGTCGTCGAGCGCAGTCCTGACGGTGACATCCTCGAGAAGGATCTTCCGGCGAGTGCACTCGAGGTCGAACTCGGGGGCGACTATCTTCCTTGGGGCACCGTCAAGGTGCACGCCGTCGTAACTCCGCCGTGCGGACACCAAGGCGGCCACGGCGACATCGCGGTGTTGGTCCTGTCGCGCAAGCTGGTCGGCCTCAGCATCATGCCGGCGCGGCTCACCGAACCTGCGCATGTCGGCGAATCGATCGAGCCGGTTGGATTCGGCCGCTGCCCGATGTCGACCGACGGTGTCCATCGCATCCGCCGAGACGGTGGACCGGTCGAAAAAATCGGCGCTGGATCGATCTTCGCTTCGACCTCGATCTGCCCTGGTGACTCGGGTGGTCCGGGAAGAAATCGGTTGTCCGGTGAGGTGCTCGGTGTCGTTTCGGCCGGCGTCATGGATGACGACGACCAGACGCGCGATCCGACGACCTTCACGCGCCTCGACGTGTGGCGTTCGCTCTTTGCGAACGCGCAGCTCATCCTCGACGGTTCGAGCCCCGCCGAGGTTCCCCCCGTCGAGGGCTGCGACCGCTAAGCCTCGTTCGAAAGACGCCGTTCGCGATTTCGCGTTATGCTCGCGATGGCGTGCGCGGGTTCGTAAAATTCATCGTTTGGTTCGCGCTCTTGGGGGTGGCCATGATCGCGGCGCTCAAGGCGACCTGCATCGACTTTTGGACGATGCCGGGTGACGATCCCCTCTTGTCGCTCTCGGTCCTTCCGACGCTCGAGTCCGGCGATCGGCTCGTTCTGCTGCACATCGGCACGCCCGGCTTCGGCGACGTGGTCCGCTGCCCCGATCCGGAGGTTCCGGGCCGATTCGTCGTAGGGAGGATCCTCGGCGAACAAGGAGACCGCATCGTCGCCGAGCTGAGCAGCGTGAGCGTCAACGAGAGGTACATTGGCACCCGCCGCGCATGCATCCCGGCGCAACTTTCGGTGCTCGATCCAAAGACGAGCGAAGCGGTCGAGCTTTCGTGCGAGATCGAGGAGGCCGGCGGAACCGAGTACACGCGGCTGCGCGCGACCACCCCCACGCTGAACCCGACGCCCTACAAGGTCCGCATTCCCGACGGGCACGTCTTCTTGGCGAGCGACAACCGGCACTATCACGACGACTCGCGCGACTTCGGCCCCGTTCCCAAAGCCTCGTGCCACAATCGCGTCCTCTTGCGGCTATGGAGCGCGCGCGGCTGGTTCGACAACACCCGCCGCCTCAGCCTCATCCATTGATCGCGCGTTCGAGCCGGAGCGGCGCTGACCACTGGCCCTTCGCCCTGGCGACCAAGGCGCGGAGAAGAAGCCGGACCCAGGCCTCGGGTGGTCGCGGCAGAATTTGAAAAGTGAACGGTCGATTTACTTTTCCCATCGTGCCGCGGGAGACACGGATGAGGGCGGGCCCCATCCGGATCCGAAGCAGCCGACCGACGTCCGGGAGCGCGCCGCTCGGTCCTCTAACGCGGCTGGATGCCCACGCGGACGACCTTCCAGCCTGTTTGGACCTTGGAAAGCTCGATGTCGGCGCGGCGGTGATCTTCGGCGCCTTCGCGCCGAATGTCGATGTCGTAGTCGAAGCGGACCCGTTCGCCGCGGGTGCTCCGCCCGATGCGGCGCCAATTCACCTGCGCGGCCGCCTCGGCGGGCAGGTAGCCCTGTTCGCGCACACCGCGCGTCAGCTCGAGCTCGCGATCGAGCATCTCGGTTGCACCGAACGCGGTGAATTGGCGCGCCGACTGCTGGTCCATGCGCTGGAAGTAGGCCTCGACGAATTGGTCGGCGACGTACTCGGGGGCGCCTTGATCCTTGCAAGCGGGCAGAAGCGCAAGGACCAGCGCGACGAGAACGAGGGCGAGCTTGCGCCTTGGAACGGGGCTCGCCGGTAAGCTTTGGGCGGGGTTCATGGGGAGGAAAAGGCAGGAAAGGCACAGCCGGCGGGAGCGCCTGCTCTCGCGGGGGCGACCTTGAACTGGGTCTTGCCCGGCGTAAAGAAGCCTGCGAGGCTGGCTGTTACTGTCATAGTTCTCGGCAGCAGCAGATCCGGTACCGGGACGAGCGGATGGAGTTCGAGATCGGAATCGCCTGCGGTCATTGCGACGCGTACAGTCCGATGAACACGCGGGCGTGCCCGGCCTGCGGGCACGGCTTGTCGCTTTTGGCTGGGGAGAGTGGGGGGCCACCGTCGAAACGAACGGCGGCGCGTCCAGGTCAAATGCCGGGCAGCAGGCTCGCTCGGCTCTCGGTTGGGCCGTCGGCCGGCTCTCCTCCTCGCCCCGGTGGGCCCGGGGTAGGCCGTCCCCCCTCTCGCTCGTACACGCCCCATAGCTACGAGGCGATCGGCAACGGGAGCGTGCGTGGAAGTTTGACGGGACGCGCCCCCGAGGCGGCACCCCGTTCGAGCGCTGCAGCAGGAAAAACGGGCCACAACGATCCCTCTCACAATTCTCCGCAATCCCTAGTAGAAAGCCCATACGCCCGACTCTCCCAGGAGGAGCTCATGGAGCAGGCTCGCCACTACGTGTGCAAATCGTGTTCGACCCCGGTGCCCGCCGGTCACAAGTTCTGCGGCCGCTGCGGCGATTCGGTACCGGCCGAGATTCTCAATGCGCGCACGATGTTTTTCAGCGACATGCAGAATCCAGCCAAGGCCAAGCTCATCCTGATTCGCGGCGAAGGTATGGACGGCTTGTCGTTTCATCTCAAGGCCGAGCAGCACATCGTGGGAAAGAACGGCCAGCTCGTGTTCCCCGATGACCCGTTCATCTCGCCGAAGCACGCCAACTTCTTTTACCGCGACGGCCGATTGGTCGTGCGCGACGAAGGTTCACTCAACGGCGTTTACCTGCGTGTGCGAGGCACGGTGGAGCTCACGGCGGGCGACCAGTTCCTGGCCGGCGAACAGCTTTTTCGCCTCGACGTCACACCGCGCGCCTCGGACGGCCCCGAGCAGGATGGCACTTACTTCTACTCTTCGCCCAAACACACGAGTCCGTTTCGCATCAGCCAGATCTTGCAGGGCGGCATGTTCGGGATGGTCGTCTGCGCGCGCAGCAACGCGCTGCAGATCGGACGCGAGGGTGGGGATTTGAATTTTCCGACCGACCTTTTCATGTCCGGCTCACACTGCCGCATCGAAGAAGTGTCGGGCGGCAAATTCGCGCTGACTGATCTGAACAGCCGCAACGGCACCTATTTGCGCCTGAAGACCGAGCGAGAGCTCGGCCATGGGGACTATCTCTTCATCGGGCGCAAGTTGCTCCGCGTAGAGCTCAACTCGAACTGAAAAAAGCGGAGCTCGGCCGCGCCGCGTGCCCGATCCGACGGCAGGGTGAAGGAACGACCCGCGCATCCGCCGCATTCGTCAGGCTCTGCTACGCTTTCGCTCGTGCGCGGTAGAAGAACGCTGGTCGCCGGTGCCGCCGCTCTCGGCTTGGTGCTCATCACCTTCCCGCGCGCGGGAGCCGCGCAGGACTTCGACCCCGCCGGTCGCCGGCGCGGCACGACGCCGCCGGCGCCTGACAAGCCGCGCGCGGCGCCGCGAGCTCCCGACGGGCCCTCGCGCGGAGTTCCACGGCCACCGCCGGCGCCCCGAACGCTCGCGCCCGGTCCCACGGAGAACGAAGCAAAACCGGCGTCCGGTCCGGCGGCAGCGACGTTGATCGCCCGGTACACCGCGATCGTGCTCTCCCAGCCGCTCTCGCCCTTTCCGCTGCAGCGCCTGACGCAGCTCTATCGTGAGCGCGACGGAAACTTGAAAGCGTTAGTGGCCGACTTCGAGAAGCGCGCCGAGACGCCGGGCCCCGAGCAATGGAACGCCGGACTTGCGCTCGCCGCCGTGTACGTGGCCGATGGCAGGCAGGAAGACGCGGTCAAAAAATACGAGGGCGCGAGCAGAGAAAAGCCCACCGATGCGGCGCCGCTGCTCGCGCTCGGACAACTTGCGCGCGCGCGCAACGATCCCGCCCAGGCGAGAAAGGACTACGAACGAGCGCTGCCCCTCGTCGGCGCGCCGGATCGCGAATCGACTCTGCGTGCCCTCCTCGCAGTGTCGCTCGATCTCAAGGACTTCGACGGCGCCAAGCGTTATCACCGCGACCTGGTGAAGCAGAGTCCGGGCTCGCTCTTGGTACGAGCGGAGCTCGCGCGCGAGCTCGAGTCACGCGGAGAATACGATCGCAGCGAAGCGGAGTTCCGCGAGGTCGTGACGGCATCGAGCGGTGACAACCGCACCCTCGCCCCAGCGTTGCGCGATCTGGGGCGGGTGCTAAAAAAACAGCACAAAAACGCAGAAGCGCTGGCCACGCTGAAGAAGGCGCTGGCGGCGGCGGGCGGCGAGGCGGGGGTCCGCGGCGAGATCTTCGCGCTCATCTCCGACGTGTACCGATCGGACAACAATTTGGGGGAGCTCATCCGCCTCTTGGAGGAGGAGCGACCCACCGATTTCCAGCGCGTCGTCGCCATGGGTGCACTCTACGAAGAGACGGGGCAGGTCGACAAAGCGCTCGCCGCTTATCGCCGCGCGCTCGCCACCTCGCCGCGCAACATCGACGTGCGCCTCAAGGTCATCCATTTGCTGCAGGCGCAAGGGGAGCTCGAGCAGGCCATACGAGAATACGACGCGCTCATCCGCGCGGCGCCCCACAACCCCGACTACGTGTTCGAGCTCTCGGAAACCCTCATCCAGCGAGGCGACCGGCCGCGGGCCCTTTTGCTCTTGAGCGAGCTCGAGCGCCGCGCCGCGCGGGACGAAGACGTGCTGGTGCGGCTCGCCGATTTTTACGAACGAGTCGAGGAGAAGCAAAAGTCGATCGACATTCTGGGACGATTGGCGGCGCTGGCGCCGGGCGATCCTTCCCATTTGGTGGAGCTCGGCGATCGCTTCTATCAACAAGGGGACAAGAAACGCGCGCTCGAGACTTGGGCTCGCATCAAGGTGGTCGTTCCGCACCGAGCCAAAGCGCTGGCGACGTTGGGCGAGGTGTACCTCGACCACGACATGCCGAGCGAAGGAGTGGAGGCGCTGAAGGAGGCGACCTTGCTCGAGCCGCAGAACCTGGCGTTTCTGAAGGCATACGCCATCGCGCTGGAGCGCACGGCGACGGCCGCGGGAGCTTCGACTTTGGCGACGACGCGCTTCGAGGAGGCGCGCACCATCTGGGAGAGTCTCGTCACCGCGAGCAAAGGGGACAAGAACATCGCCCGCGAAGCGCGCTCGCACATCGTCACGCTCTACGGGCTTCTTCGTCAGCTCGATCAACAAGTACCCCCGCTCGAAAAACGCTTCGCCGCACAACCGCCCGACCTCGAAGCGGGCAAATTGCTCGCGGACGTGCAGATGCGCCTGCACAAGCTACCCGAGGCCGAGCGCACGCTGCGCCGAGTCATCGTTCTCGCGCCGGGCGACATCGAGTCGTTTTTGTCCCTGGAACGCGTGTTGGTGCTGCGGCAGGACCTTCTCGCTGCGATCGAAGTGCTCAAACGTTTGGCCGAGATCGAGCCCAAGCGAGCACGCGAATTTTACCAGCGCATGGCGCAATATGCCGCCGAGCTTTACCGCGACGACGACGCGATCGCCTTTGCCGCCAAGGCCGTGCAGCTATCGCCCGAGGACGCGGAAGGGCACCGCAAGCTTGGCGAGATGTACCGAAAAAAACAGGATACCGGGCGCGCCGTCCTCGAGCTTCGCGCAGCCATCGCCAAAAACGACAAGCTGTTTCCCGTCTATTTCGAGCTGGCCGAGCTGCTCATGGCGCGCGGCGAGGCGGACGAAGCCGATCGCCTGTTCCGCCGCGTGGTGCGATCGGCACCGGACGAGGAGCTCGTATCGCAGGCCGCGCGCCAGTCGATGCAGATCAACCTCGGCAAAGGGACACTCGAGGTTCTCGAGCAAGATCTTCTTCCCGTCGCCATCGGCAATCCGCGCAAGACCATCTACCGGCGCCTGCTGGTCGAGCTCTACGGCGCCATGGCTTTTCCGCTGGTGCAGACCGTGCGCCTCGGGCAACCGAGCGAAGCGGCGCAGGCCAAGCGCGCGCTGCTCACCATTGGAACGAGGGCCATCAAGCCGCTGCTCGACGCGCTCGCCGACGACAAAGAGGCGCAACAGCGGACCGCCGTCGACCTCCTCGGTTTCGTGGAAAACCGCGGCGCTGGCCCAGCGCTCTTCGCATTTGCCACCGGGCCCGCGGAGCAACCGCTGCGCGTGCAAGCCATGCTGGCTTGCGGATCGCTACGCGACCCCACCCTGCTGCCGAAGTACGCATCGCTGCTCCTGCCTAAAGATGATGCCGCGTTGGCGCCGGGCGATCCCATCGCCGTCGCAGCGGCGTGGAGCGTGGCGCGAATGGGCGACAAGCGCGCCGCTCCCATGCTCACCAAGCTCTTGGTCAGAGGTTCGCCCGAGCTTCGGGCGCTGGCTGCCATCGGTCTCGGCTTATTGCATGAAAGAAAGAGCGCTCCCGAGCTTTCCCTTCTCGCGCGATCGGTGGAAGCCGGCAACGTCGCGCGCGCCGCGGCCGCCTTCGCTTTGGGCGAGCTCGGGGCCAAAGAGGCGACCGGGACGCTGCTCTCACTTGCGCAGGGTTCGGAAGCGCCACCTCGTCAAGCCGCCCTTCTCGCGCTGGCGCGCCTTGGCGGCGACGCCGTCCCTTCCTCGATCGCCGACGCGCTCCTGGCGGCCGATCCGGCGGTGCGCGAGAGCGCGGTGCAGGCTGCTCTCGTGCTCGAAACCCACCAATACCGAACTTCGGGTGACCCGCTGCGCGTTCCGGAAGGGCAGATCGATCTGCGCACCATTTTACAGCGACTCGCGCCCACCGGATATCGCGACAACGAGCACGCTCGAGCGCTCTTGACCGAGAGTGTGCCGCTACGCCGAGCTGCCATCGCTTCCGCAACGACGACGGCCGAGCGCGCGCTGGCCCTGGCGGATGCGCTTTTGGCGCGCGGGGGTAGGCCCGCGTTCGCTCCTTTCACCGACGGCATCGAAAATGTCGACCCTGATCTGCGCCTCCGGACCGAGCAAGCGGCGGAATCCATCGCCGCCGCGGTGGTCCCGGCGTTCGTGACGCTCGAGCGCCACCCCGCAGCGGACGTGCGAGCGCGCGCCATCCAGTTTCTCTCGACGCGCAAAGAGGACGAAGCGCAGAGCGCCGTCGTCGATGCGTTGTCGGACCCCGACGAATCGGTGCAAAAACTGGCTGTTTCCGCGGTAGGGGCGGTGCCCGGTCCCGCCGTTTTCGGGGCCATCGCCGTCATGCTTCAGAAGAGCCCCTCCTGGCCGCTGCGCGTGCGAGCCGCGGAGGCGCTTGGGCGATTTGGCCCGGCGGCGCGGTCAATCGGGTTCGCCGCCCTTGCGCAAGCCGCGCGTTCCGACGGTTATGCGCTGGTCCGCGAGGCAGCCATGCGGTCCGCGGCTCGAGTCGATCGCGGCGGCGCCATGACGCTGCTGCGCGACGCCGCCGAGAAAGACCCGGAGGCGCGCCTTCGTTCACTTGCCAAAGACCTCGCGAGCCACGATCCTGCGCCCTGATGCGAAAAAGCCTCCCGTTCGCGATAGGCATCATCGCCGGCGTGACCGGCTGCAAGGACGTCGACCGATTTTCGACCGCGGCAGGTGAATCCTATTGCGGGAAAATCGTATCCGCATCCATCGTGCGCCGCGGCTTCTCCTGCTCGGCCTGCATGCGCATGACGTTCGATGCCCGTCACATCAACGACCGACCCGGCACACTGTGGACCGATGATGGCATGTTCTCCGCCACGGCACTGCGATCGATCCCCCAGCTATCCCACGACCCGCTGCTCACCTTTACGTTCGGAGAAGGGCGGGAGAAAAATTTTCTCTTTGCCGCTGACCCAACTGACCCCGAACGCGGACCGACTGTGACGGTGGTGATCTCGCTGATGCACTCCGGTGAGGCGGAGGTGCGGCTTTTGCGCGGCGCGGCTGACGCCATCGACGTTCCGCCGCCGTGCGACGCGGGGTCGGGCAGCGACGGGCCCGCCCTGTTCGGTGTTTTTGCGCCTTTGCGACGGCAAGAGGGGGCATGCCGCAACGAACCTGACTGCAACTGGATGCCAGAATAGGATTTCCCATGCTCACCCTGGGTATCGAGTCGTCGTGCGACGAAACGGCGGCGGCGGTCGTCGACGAGACGGGGCTCGTGCACTCCGACGTCGTTCGCAGCCAAGTCGCGCTGCACGCTCCCTACGGCGGAATCGTGCCCGAGCTGGCGAGTCGCGACCATGTGCGGGGGATCACCCTCGTCATCCGCGAGGCGCTCGATCGCGCCGGCATCGACTTCAACGCGCTTCAGGGCATCGCAGTGACGGCGCGCCCGGGGCTTTCGGGCGCGCTGCTCGTGGGTGTACAGGTCGCCAAGGGGATCGCGTGGGCGAGGGAATTGCCCATTGTCGCGGTGGACCACTTGGTTGGACATTTGCTGGCGGTGTTTCTGCACAGACCGAGCACGAGCGCGTCGCCCAGTACGAACACCCTTACGAATACGGGGGCAGCGTCCGAGACGCTTCGCTATCCGTTCGTCGCGCTCTTGGCTTCGGGAGGCCATACCGCGATCTATCGCGTGAATGGGTCGACGCTCGATGACATCCACGAGCTCGGGGCGACGCGGGACGACGCGGCGGGGGAGGCATTCGACAAAGTCGCGAAAGCCATTGGGCTCGGGTACCCGGGGGGGCCTCTCGTCGACCGTTGGGCGGCGCGGGGGGACGCGACCCGCTTTCCGATCCCGCCGCCCATGGCCCGGCGCGATTCGCTCGAGTTCAGCTTCTCCGGCGTCAAAAGCTTCGTTGCCAGGCATGTCGCGGAACACGGAAAACCGACGACCGACGCCGCCATCGCCGATCTGTGCGCGGGGTTTCAGCGCACGGTCGTCGATTCACTCGTCAGCAAAACGGTGCGCGCTGCCCGCGCCGAACAGGTCAGGAGCGTCGTCCTTGCCGGCGGCGTGGCGGCAAACCGCGAGCTCCGCCAGAGGGCGGCCGAGGCCTGCACCGCGGTAGGGCTCACCTTGCACGTCCCGCCCATGGCGAGCTGCACCGACAACGCAGCGATGATCGCCTATGCCGGCGCGCTCCGCCTCGCTCGCGGCGAGAGGGACGATCTCTCCTTCACGACCGCGACGCGCACTGCGCTGCCACGCGTCACGCGAAAAGGCGGCGGTCCCCGCACAGCGGCGCGCTGATCGGCGCGGCCACCATCCGCGTGGCGGAGCGCGCCATGTTGACGTGAATAGCCACGAGCCCATCGATGCCTGTCACGCGCCAGCGCAATTGGCAATGCCCGCCGTTGACAATGAGGAAAGGCGTGCGGTACGGATTCAGATTACAATCGGATTTCGCGTGAGAGTTCGCTCAGCGAAGATGCTTTCGAGCATCCAAAAAGGAAACCGTTGCCTTTTCCCAGTTCGGGGTGCTTGACGATACTCGTTGGCATGGCCGTGATGGCCGGGTGCTCGAGCGACGAGCCAGACGGCGCTCCGGTGCCGGGCTGCGGCACCGCCGGGTGCGCCGACGCCGGGCGTGATCTCGCGCCGCAAGAGGATGACGGTCGGGGTGACGACATGAG
>DATHEQ010000347.1:0-5878 GCA_035318505.1 Polyangiaceae bacterium
CCGGCGTCCATTTCGGGGGGGGGCGGGGTCTGCACGTCGGGGACCGGATCGGGATTGCCGGCGTCGGGGGGTGGTGGATTGTTGGGCGGCGTCGTCGTTTTGTCGTCGGAGCCACATGCTGCCGCAAGCCACGCCAAAGCGACGAGGCAGGAGGAGAGCGCCATTGTCCTGCGAAGGGAAGGAGACGAGAGTTTCATCGATTCCTCGAGAGCGTTGCGTGAATAGAGAGAGTGCCGGGAGTAAGGTTTTTGAGCGTTGCTTTCGGTTAAAATCCGCCGGCGATCGGTGAGGGCTAACGAGAGGCGAGATCGCTCCGCGCGGGTCGATCGGTTACGTCGCGCTCGATCTTTTCAACGTCGACATCGCGATGGAGCAGCCCGTTGGAAACGCTGGAGCACGGCGTTTCGCAGGGATGACCGGGGTTCTCCGTGCAAGTGGGCGCATGTGCGAAAATTGAATTGAGATTATTTACCGCCGCGCGTGCGATTTCTGACCTGCAGCGGATTTTCAAGTCGTACCGACACTCTTCAGCGTCGCTGTCACGACACGTCCTCGCACACGCTCGCCGGCACACCGATGTGCCCGACGAACAGCGCGATGCCGCAGCGCGCCGTTTACGAGGCGAGCAGCTTCGACGCCGCTTCGATGCTCTCGACCGTGCCGACCGAGATGACCTCGATCTCTTTGGCAATGCGTCGAACGAGACCCGCCAACACTTTGCCGGGGCCTATCTCGAGAACATGGGTGACACCGGCGTTGGCCATGGCGCGGACGGTCTCTTCCCAGCGCACCGGGTGATCGACTTGCCGGACCAAGAGCTCTTTCACCCGCGCAGGATCCTGGTTCGGTTGCGCGTCCACGTTAGCGATCACGGGAAATGCGAGCGGCGCGATGGTCACCCTTTCTAGATGCGCCGCCAACTTTTGCGCCGCGGGCGCCATGAGCGAGCAGTGAAAAGGCGCGCTCACTTTGAGGGGGATCGCTTTGCCCTGACGTTCGGCGATGAGCTTGCTCGCGCGCCGAACGGCGGCGGCGTGGCCCGCGATCACAATTTGCCCTGGGGCATTGTAATTTGCGGGACTCACCACGTCCCCTTGTTGGGCTTCTTCGCAGATGGCCGTCAGCTTTTCGGGTGAGAGGCCCATCACGGCCGCCATGGCCCCCGCCCCCGCCGGCACCGCCTCTTGCATCGCTTCGCCGCGAAGGCGAACGATGCGGACGGCGTCCTCGAGCGAGAGAGCGCCGGTTGCGACGAGCGCGCTGTATTCGCCGAGCGAATGACCGGCGGCACTGACCGGCGCGGGAACGCTCGTCCGCGCGCGCAGGGCGGCAAGCATGGCCAGGCTGGTCGTCACGACGGCGGGCTGCGTGTTGCGCGTCAGGGTGAGCGCGTCCTCGGGCCCCTCGAAGCAGAGGGCGCTCAATTTTTCACCGAGCGCATGGTCCGCGCGATCGAAGACCTCACGCGCGGCAGGAAATGCTTCTGCGACATCCCGGCCCATACCCACGAACTGGGAGCCTTGCCCCGGGAAACACCAGGCCACGCGCATCGTCACATCCTGATGAGTGCGCTGCCCCAAGAGATGCCGGCACCGAGCGCGCACATGAGAACGGTTTGGCCGGGTTTGATCCTGCCGTCGCGCACCGCTTCGTCCAGCGCGATGGGGATCGAGGCGCTCGAGGTATTGCCATAGCGCTCGATGTTGATGATGAACCGCTCGAGCGGGATTTCGAGCCGCGACGCCACCTGAGCGAGGATGCGCAGGTTGGCTTGATGGGCGACCACCCAATCGATGTCTTTCGTCGTGAGCCCCGCGGCTTCGATGGCTGCCTTGGAAGCGGAGGTCAGGTTCTTCACCGCCACCTTGAAGACCTCTTGCCCCACCATGTGCACCTTGTTCTTGGCCTCGTCGAGTGCGCTGTGGGTGAGCGGCAGTTGGGTGCCGCCACCGGGGATGGTCAGCGAATCGGCGAGCGAACCGTCGGTGAAGATCTTGGTCGAAATGACGCCGGCGCGGCGTTCGGCGATACGCTCGTCGGCAGGCCCGAGGACGACCGCGCCCGCCCCGTCACCGAAGAGCACGCACGTCGTGCGATCGCTCCAGTTGAGAGACCGGGACAAGAGCTCGACGCCCACCACGAGCACGCGGCGCATCTGGCCGGTGTGGATGAACTGATCGCCGATGGAGACGCCGTAGATGAATCCGGCGCACGCCGCGGAGATGTCGAAGGACGGAATGCCCTGGGCGCCGATCTTTTGCTGGACGTGCACCGCGGTGGCGGGCATGGGCGAGTCACCCGTCACCGTGCCCACGATGATCATGTCGAGGTCGGACGCGCGCACCTTGGCGCTCTCGAGCGCCGCCATGGCCGCTTTGCTGGCCAAGTCGCTCGTGTGTTCCCCCTCGGCCGCGATACGCCGCTCGCGAATACCGGTGCGATCAGCGATCCAAGCGTCCGAGGTGTCGACGATCTTTTCGAGGTCGACGTTGCTCAGCACCTTGGCGGGGGCATAGTGCCCCGTCCCGAGGATCACGCTTTTGGGTTCGCGATGCGTGGCCATGGCATCAATCCAGCCGACCTAGCCTACCGCGAGGCAGGCACGTCCGCTGGCAGTACCTCCCATGGGCCCGCTCACTCGGGATTCGAGGTTTCTTTGATTTTGACACCCTTGTAGAAGCCGCACGAGGGACAAACTCGATGCGGAACACAGGGTTCCGAACAGTTGGGGCACGCGATGAGGTTGGGCACCGTCACCTTGTCGTGATTGGCACGGCGCATATCGCGTTTAGAACGGCTTTTTCGTCGCTTGGGGACCGCCACGGGAACTACTCCTTCAGTTTTCGCCTCTTGACCAGCTCGAGGAGCGGCAAAAGACGGGGGTCGGTTACGCCGCCTTCTAAGCCTGGCGCCGAATCCGAAGCCGGACGGATACCTTTACAAGCCTCTGAGCACAAGGGAAAGATGGGTGATTCGAGCAGAATCGCTTCGCGGACGAAGCGATCGAGCACCACTTCCTCACCATTGTAGGTGTCGTTGTCGACGTCGTCCGCGTCAAACTCGGTTTCGTCGTCGCTCTTCGAGGCAGGCTTGCCTGTCCCCTTTCCCGGCGCATGCGCCGCAGCCTGTCCGCCCCCCTGCCCCGGCCGTCGCGGCGCCGTGGAACCCGCTGGTACGGGATGCAGCAGAAGCGAAACCTCGATGTGCGGACGATACTCGACCGGCTCGAGGCAGCGAGCGCAAGGGATGACGAGAGCCGTATCGATCTGCCCCTGGACGAGCACGTCGTTGCCGGTCTGGGTGAAGTGCACGTCAATCTGACCCGTCGAGCCTGCGGGCTGCGCTTCGCATCCTTCGAGGGCGCCGCGCAACCAGGCCGGCGTGATGGGAAAGCGCACGCTGCGACCGGTAAGGTCGAGGTCGTGGACGGGGACGACGAAGGCGCCGCGATCAGGCATGGCACTTCTATAAAAGCGATGAACCTATTCTGCCAGTCGAGAACGGCATGCCAGCACGGCCGTGCCGGTCCTTCGCCCATACCCGATGGGTCGGCCGCTGGGCTGCAAGGGCTACGAAAATGCGCCCGCGACGCCATGAGCACGCGATGAGAACGGTCGCGAGAATCTGCCGGAGTAGTGCTAGCGTGCGCGCCCGATGAAACTGGCCGCCGTTGCGTCGCTCCGGGAACGCTTCGCCGATTGGTTTCCTCCCGAATCGCGGCGCCGGCGCGTGCTGCTCGGCGTTCTCATCTACGTCGTGTGCACCGGGATCTTTTTTGCGTTCGCTCGTCGCGACCTCCTCACCGAGCACACCAAGGCCAACCACTTCGCGCTCCTTGCGGACAGCTGGCTGCACCGGCGGCTCGATTTGGGGCATCCGCCGCCCGCGTATACGCAAAATAACGATTTTGCCGAATTCAACGGCAAGTGGTTCATCAGCTTTCCGCCTTTCCCCGCGCTGATTTTGCTCCCGATGCTCGCCATCGCCAAAACGCCGGAGAACCTGCGTGATGGACAAATCTGGCTGTGGCTGGCGGGGCTCGGACCGGCGATCCTCTTCTTCGTCCTGGAGAAGCTCCGTCGCATGGGCGAGAGCGAGCGCACCGAGCTGCAGAATCTGGCTTTTGCGTGGACCTTCTCGTTTGGGACCGTCTACTTCTTCACCGCCGAGCAAGGGACGGTATGGTTCGCCGCGCACATCGTGGCGGTCGCGCTGGCAGGCGTGTACCTGCTGTGCGCGCTGGGGGCCGAAAGGCCAATCGTGGCGGGGGCCGCGCTCGGATGTGCGTTTCTCACGCGCCCCGACTTGCTTCCGGCGGGGCTCATCTTCTTTCTCGAGGCCATCCGCACGTCGCGCTCCGAAGAGCGGAAGTTCGACTGGGGCGCCCTCATCAAAAAGCTGTCGCTCTTTGCGATTCCCATCGCCATCGCCCTCGCCGTGACCATTTGGCACAACCGCGCCCGTTTCGGAGGCGGTTTGCTGCATTTCGGGCACGAGAACCTGACCGTCGGTTGGCGCGGTCGCATCGACAAATGGGGGCTCTTCTCGTACCACTACCTGCCCCGTAACCTCGGCATCTTCACGAGCAGCCTGCCGTACATGCTGAAACAAACGCCCTGGTTTCAGATCAACACCCACGGGCTCGCGCTCTGGTTCACGACGCCGCTTTATCTCTGCCTATTCTGGCCGCGTAAGACGAGCACCGTTTTTCGCAACCTGGTCGCCGGAACGGTGCCGGTCGTCATCATGCTGCTCCTTTATCAGAACAGCGGATGGCTCCAGTTCGGCTATCGGTTTTCCAACGACTACGCCGTCTTTCTCTTCGCCATGCTGGCCATTGCCGGCCCTCGCTTCGGCCCCGCGCTCTACGCGCTCGTCGCGTGGGGCGTCGCGGTGAATACTTTCGGTGCCGTCACCTTCGATCGCGGCGGGTTTCAGCAGTTCTATTACACCGACAACTCCCAGCAGATCATCTTCCAGCCGGATTAGAAGGCAGCGCCGCTACTTGGCAGTCGCGCGGTGGATCTTCACCTTCATCTTGGGCGGGTTCTTGGGGCGCTCGCCTTGCACTTCGACGCTGGCGAGCTTGTGCACCATCTCTTCCGGACCGCATTCGCCGAAGATCGTGTAACCGTTGTCGAGGTGCTTTGCGAGCGCGTCGGTGATGAAAAACTGCGCGCCGTTGGTGTTGGGGCCACGGTTCGCCATGCAGAGCAATCCGGCCCGATCGTGGAGCGCGTTTTCCCAGACCTCGTCGGGGATGACGTACCCCGGTTCACCGGAACCGATGCCTTTGGGGTCCCCGCCTTGAATCATGAAGCCCTTGATGATGCGGTGGAAGATGGTGCCGTCGTAGGCGGGCTTTTTCACCCACTGCCCTTCGGGGTTTTTCCAGGGCCGAATCCCGCGCGCGAGGCCGACGAAGTTTGCGACCGTGACGGGGGCCTTGTCCTCGTAAAGCTTGCATTCGAGCGTTCCGACGTCGGTTTCGATGGTGGCCATGAGCGCTCCCGTGCCTTCGAGCCCCTCGGTGGCTTCAGCCAGCGAGAACTTGCCGGCGAGCGGATCGTCGGGAGACGGTCTGACGCTCGCCACCGGGCGCGCCGGGATATGCGCACCGGGGGCTTGCGGGGCTGGGCGCTCGATCGGGCCGCCCGCACTCGTCGAACCGGACGGCGACTTGTTCTGTTCTTCGGACGACGGCTCGCTCGGTGTCGATCGGCAAGCAGAGACGGCGAGCAGGGCCAATAGCGCGGTTCGAATGGATGGGTGAGCGGTGGCGATCATGGGCCCCCTTTTGGCCATGCGCGTTCCACGCGTCAAGCGTGCCGATCGCGACCCAAGCACGACGCGCGCGCTGCTGGCTTCTCGGCCTAAC
>DATHEQ010000348.1:0-18336 GCA_035318505.1 Polyangiaceae bacterium
CGCCCTGACGAGTCGCTACATCTTGGCCGGATTCGCGCGCGACCATGCGCTCGTCAGCGCCGACGCAGTGATGATGACCGACGGGTACGTGTCGATGCTGCAGCTCGGCGGAATGGCGCTGATGGTCGCCATTCGCGCCGCGCTGATCCCGTCTTCGCCGCGTCGCACCATGCTGGTCACCGCAGTGTTCGGCGTCCCGATGATCCTGGTGACGACCGCGCTGGTACCGGTCGACGATGGTTGGCTCGCTTGGCGCCCTGTCGACTCGGGTGCGTATCCGTGGCTGCCCGCCACGATCACGATGATGTGGGGCTTCACCGTCATCACCTGCGCGGTCATCTCCTGGACCATCTACGGCCTGCGGGCCGAGGTGCGCGAGGCCCGCCGGCTCGGCCAATATGTGCTCGAACGGAAGCTCGGCGAAGGGGGAATGGGGGAGGTCTACCGAGCCCACCACGGGATGATGCGACGGCCCTCCGCCGTCAAGCTCCTGCGCGTCGATCGCGCCGGCGAGGTCAACCTCCGTCGTTTCGAGCGCGAAGTTCAGCTGACCGCGCGTCTGACGCATCCCAACACCATCACCATCTTCGACTACGGGCGAACCCACGACGGCGTCTTCTACTATGCGATGGAGCTCCTCGACGGCGCCACACTGCAGCGAATCGTTGCCGTCGACGGCGCGCAGCCGGCGGGCAGAGTGGTGCGCATCTTGGGTATGGTCTGCGGCGCCCTGACCGAAGCCCACGCTATCGGCCTCATCCATCGCGACATCAAGCCGGCCAACATCATGCTGTGCACGCAAGGAGGAGAGCGCGACGTGGTCAAGCTCCTCGACTTTGGGCTCGTCAAAGAGTTCGAGCTCGATCGCGAGGTGAACCTGACCGGCGCCAGCGCCGTCGTCGGCACGCCCCAGTACATGGCTCCAGAGTCCATCCTCACGCCAGACTCGGTCGACGTCCGTACCGACATTTATTCCCTGGGGGCGGTCGCCTACTACTTGCTCGCCGGGGTCGATGTCTTCAATGGCAAGTCGATGGTCGAGATCTGCGGCCAGCACCTCCATCAACAGCCACAGCCGCTGTCGGCCCACGGGGTAGCCGTCCCGGCCGAGCTCGAAACGATCGTCCTCGCGTGCCTCAGCAAAGATCCCAGCCAGCGCCCGCAAAGCGCCGCCGACCTCCGACGTCAGGTCGAAGCGTGCACGGTCCCCCTTTGGGATAGCGTTCTGGCCCGGAGCTGGTGGAGCGAGCACCAATCGGATGTCGACGGCATTGCGCTAGCAAGTACAGGCGAACCGAGGACCCTCGCGGTAGACGGAGCGCAGCGCTGATTCGTTTGCGCTCGTTCGATGTCGCACCGATGCGTCGGCACCAAAGGGGCAGTCAATCCCGACGCGGCGGCCGATAACCATTCGGACGAGGCTCGAGTTTTTCCCTCGAGAGCCGCGGATCATCGGTGAGAATCGCGATGACACATTGCCCGCGCGCGTTGTGTTTCCAGCGAATCGTATAGCGCTGCAAATCCCGCCCCCGTGCCGCGTCATCGACCGCTTGCAGCAATGCTCGGAGCAGCAGATTCATGTACCTGAACGTTTGTTTAGCTATAGGCCGCCGTCAACCGCCACCGGAAACACCGCTCGTTTCGCGGGCATCGGCGGCGACGCAGCGCCGGCCGCGCAACGGGGGGGAGCTCGTTTTTCAGCTCATGCCAAGGCTCCGACCCGTCTCAGTTCGTCCGAGACCACGCCGCTGCGTAGTCACGGGCGAAATCTTGGAAGGTGCGTGCCGGGCGGGCCAGCACTTCCCGGACCGCGGATGAAACGGCCGCGCCCAGCCCCGTGCGCACGAGAGCATAGAAGCGAACCAGGCGTTCGATCCACGGCGGCGGCAACCCAGCGCTGCCGAGCACGCGACGGGCTTCGTCATCGTCAATCGGTTCGTAGTGAATCGTTGCCCCAATCGCCGACCCCAGAATGGCAGCCACTTCGGCATGATCGAGTGCTTCATCGCCCGTCAGCGTGTATGCCTTTCCGACATGACCCGTCCCCGTGAGTACGGCCGCTGCCACTGCGGCAACGTCTCGCGCGTCGATCCACGAGAGTTTCGCATTGGCCGCGGGGATGCGAATCGTTCGCGTGGCCCGGAGCTGTTCGAGTAAGGGACCGCCGCTGAACACCTGCATGAACCAGTTCGGCCGCAGGTGTGTATACGACATTCTGCCAGCGGCCGCAGAAGCCTCGAGGCGGAGCTCGACTTTCCGGAGCGCAAACTCCGGGCGAAGCTCGACCCCTATGGCGCTCAAGTCGACGACGTGCTGAACGGCACTCCTCTCCATCGCGTCAATCAGCGGCAGCGCGACGCGGTCGGCGTGCTCGTCGCCTGGGCGCGCCATGAGAAACACGCGATCGACGCCTCGTAGAGCAGGTTCGAATGTCCCCGGTTCCTCGAGATCGAACCGGACGAGGTCCACGCCCGCAGGGACAGACGCGCGTGCTCGAGCCGACGCAGGGTCCCTCGTCGCCGCACGCACCGCCGCCCCTCCGCGGTCGAGCTCGAGCACGAGACTGCGACCTACGTTTCCCGTTGCTCCGACGACGAGAATGGTACCGGGCATCGTGTTTCCTCCAATCGTGAATATTGTATTCATTATTCGCTCGCGCCGAAATAGACTTATAGTCGGCTGAGTAAGATTACTTGAAGAGCGCAGCCAGCCCGGCGAGATGGAACCGCGCGTAGGCCGTTACCCCCTCGCGGATCTGCTGTTCGTCTTCATAGCGGTCCAAAGTGCGCACCATCGTCGCCACCAGGCTCCGATAAATCTGCTCGAGCACCAGGCGCAGCGGCGCATTGATGCGCAAACCCGGCGTGAGCTCGCGAAAGTGCGCAATGGCGCGTGCCACGAGCTCCTCGACGAGCTCGTCGCCCAGCGCGGCGTACGGCGACGCTTGGGCCTTGCCCAGCAAGACGACGATCTGGAGACGATGGTCGATACAGAACCGCAGCAGCTCGTTGGAAGCCGCGACGTAGGACGGGGGCGCCAAATGCAGAAGCTCCGCCGCGCCGCGAGCCGATGCGATCTGACGGCGCAAAAGGCGCCGAAACCTATGCACGAACGGGCGATCGATCACCGAGTCGAAAAGGATGTCCTTGCTCCCGTAGTACCGGTACAGATTGCCGGTCGACAGGCCAGCACCCTTTGCGATGGCAGCCATGGTGGCGCCTTCGTACCCCGCTTGGGCGAATACGCGTAGCGCGGCACTGCGGATGTTCCGCGCTACATCGTCCTTCAGAACCTGCGGCATGGCCGTTCCATCCTCACACGATGAGGTTGAGAATCCGGCCTGCGACATACACCACCTTCTTGGGCACTCTCCCGGCGAGGTGGTTCGCGACCGCCGCGTCCGCGCGCGCCGCGCCGAGCGCGATCGCTTCGTCTGCCGTCCTCGCGATCCGGATTCGCCCCCGGACCTTGCCGTTGACTTGCACCGCGATCTCGACGTCGTCCTCGCGCACCGCGACTTCGTCGACTGCGGGCCAAGGGCGCGACAGCAAAAACCCGCTTCCACCGAGAATCGCCCAGAGCTCGTCGGCGAGGTGGGGCGCGAACGGGGAGAGCAAGTGGACGAAGAGCTCCGCTGACTCGCGCAGCGCCGCGACTACGCCCTGCGCGGGCGGGCGCTCGGCGGCGGCTGCCGTGGCGGGGACGAGCTCGTTGACGAGCTCCATCATCGCGGCGACGGCAGTGTTGAACTGGCGCCGCTCGTCGATGTCGCGCGTTACCCGCTGCACAGTCTGATGCAGCTTGCGCCGGAGCGCCGCCGCCTCGTCAGACGTGCCCGGCTCACTCGCCGGCAGCGACGCGATATCCGGGATCAACCGGAAAACGCGCGCTAGGAAGCGATGCGACCCCTCGATCCCCGTATCTGACCAGGCGAGCTCCATTTCGGGAGGCGAGGCAAAGAGCATGAAGACGCGCACCGTATCCGCACCGTATTTCGCGACCATCGCGTCCGGGTCGACGACGTTCTTCTTCGACTTCGACATCTTCTCGACGCGCCCGGTCAGGGCCGTCACTCCCTCGTAACCCGGCGCGACGCACTTGCCGTCACCATCGACCTGCTCGGGGAAGAGCCAAACGGGCGCGCCCTTCGCGTCGGTGACGAAGCGGGTCTGCATGGTGACCATTCCCTGCGTGAGCAGCCGTGTGAACGGCTCGCGCGGCGTCTGCTTGGGCAGGAAGCCGAGATCGATGAGCACCTTGTGAAAGAACCGCGCGTAGAGCAGGTGCATGACCGCGTGCTCGACACCGCCGATGTACTGGTCGACCGGCATCCATTCGGCTGCCACCCGCGGATCGACCGGCCCGCCGTCGTAGTGCGGCGAGGTGTAGCGGAGGAAGTACCAGCTCGACTCCCAGAACGTGTCGAACGTGTCCGTCTCGCGCCGCGCCGGCTTCGAGGGATCGCGCGGGTCGCGTGCGCGCATGAACGCTTCGTGGCGCGCGAGCGGAGACCCGCCTTCGCCGGTGAACCTCACGTCGCGCGGAAGCACGACGGGGAGCTCGCCTTCGGGAACGGGGAGCGCCGCGCCGTCATCGCCATAGACGACCGGGATGGGACACCCCCAGTAGCGTTGCCGCGAAATGAGCCAGTCGCGCAGGCGGTAATGAACGGTCCCCTCGCCGAGACCAGCGGCAGCGAGCTTGGCGACCACCTTGGCCCTTCCCTCTTCGCTCGGCGTCCCGCTCAGCTCGTCCGAAGCGACCATCAGGCCATGCCCTGTGTAAGCGTCGGTCATCGACGCCGGCTCGAGTGGCGCGAGATCCTCCGGCTGAATGACGACTGTGATCGGCAGGCCATGCGCGCGGGCGAACGCGAAATCGCGGGTGTCGTGCGCGGGTACGCCCATCACCGCGCCCGTGCCGTACCCGGCGAGCACGAACGACCCGGTCCAGATCGGAATGCGCGCGCCGGTGAGGGGGTGTGCGGCGTGAAGCCCGGTAAATACGCCATCTTTCGATGCCGCCTCCGAACCGCGGTCGCGCTCGGCGAGCCGCGCCGTCTTTTCGAGGAACGCGGCGACCCTCGCGTCGCGCTTGGCCGCGTCGCGTGCGAGCGCATGCTCGGGAGCGACGGTGAGGAACGTGACGCCGTAGAGCGTGTCCGGTCTCGTGGTGAACACGTCGAGATACGAGATCGCGCCGGCGCCTGCTTCGAGCGCGAACCTCACGCGGGCGCCGACGCTCCTTCCGATCCAGTCGCGCTGCATCTTGAGGACCTTGTCGGGCCATCCACCCGCGAGCGACTCCGTGCCCTCGAGGAGCTCGTCGGCGTACGAAGTGATTCGCAAAAACCACTGATCGAGCTCGCGCTTTGCGACCTCCGTTCCGCATCGCCAGCAGCCCCCGTCCTCGACCTGCTCGTTGGCGAGCACGGTCTCGCATCGGGGGCACCAATTGGCGACAGCGGACTTCTTGTATGCAAGGCCCGCCTCGAGCATGCGGGTGAAGACGAGCTGTTCCCACCGGTAGTATTCCGGCTCGCACGTCGTGACCTCACGAGACCAGTCATACGAAAAGCCAAGCGGCAAGAGTTGCGCCTTCATCGTGGCGATGTTCTCGAGCGTCCAGTCGGCGGGGTGCTTACCTCGCTCGATCGCCGCGTTCTCCGCAGGCATCCCGAACGCATCCCACCCCATCGGGTGCAGCACGTGATCGCCGCGCATACGATGAAAGCGGGCGAGGACATCGCCGATGGCGTAGTTACGAACATGCCCCATGTGGATGCGACCGCTCGGATACGGGAGCATCTCGAGCACGTAGTATTTCTTCGAGGCGTCGACGCCCGGGTCTTTGACCTCGAACAGCTTCTCGGCGTCCCAGCGCCCGCGCCACCCGGGCTCGATCCGTGACGGCTCGTAACGCGCGCGGGTAACGCCGTCCGTCGCAGTGAAGGGGATGAACGGTGGGGAGCTCGGCGCGGTCATGGGCGGGTGACTTATCACGCCGGAGAACGCGCAGCAGCTACGAGCCTACCACCCACGCGCGACAGGCGCGCTAATGTGAGCTCGTGGATCGCTCACCACTCCAGGTACTCCTTGCCCTGTTCGTCGCGATAACGGCGTGCAAAAGCCGTGGCGCCCCCCGTGCCGAACGCGCTCTCACGGACGCGTCTGCCAGCGAAACCAACCTGGCGGCGCGTTCGAATGCGTCCGCTTCCGGGTCCAGCGGAGCGTCTCCCTTGGGGCTGCCGGCGGACGCCTCTGTTCCGGCCGATGGTCCGCCGGATGTGCAGAGGATGTCGAAGTCCACCGCGACGACCATCCTCGCGCCCGACGCGAGCTCGAGCTCGTGCAAGCTCCTCCGGCCGCCGATCATGCAACCCTATGGCGGCCCCGCGGCACTGCGATTCGTCGGCGCAGGCCAGGCATTGATGACCGAGTTGATCTTCAATGAGGCGAGCCGCCCGCGGTTCAGCGGCATACCGTTCACGCAGCGGCGCTCGTTCGTGGACGTTCCGATGCCGCCGAAGACATCGCTACCCGCATGTGCCGTGCTATCCGATTTCGTCTTTTGCCCCGATGCGAACGGGGAGATCCACCGCACCGAAGGCGGCGAAAAAGACACGGTCGTGGCGCGCGGTCGCGCCGGAATGCCGCTTTCCGTCACCAAGATCGCTCCTAACCACGTCCTTCTCGCTTACATCCGTGACGAGGTCACCTCGGAAGGAAAGATACGTGTGGCGGAGGCGAAGCTCGACGATGGTGCGCCCGTCCGCCTTTCAGAGGAAGGCAGCGGGGCCACGTACGTCGAAGTCGTTGCGCGGGGGGAAAGCGCTCTCGCGCTCACGCTCGATGGCCGCACGGCGATGACACCTGCCCACGTGCGCGTCCTGCGGGTGCTCGACGGAAAAGCGGCCCTCGCTCGCGACGCGGTCGTGTTCGTGGGCGGCCCGGCCGAACGCAACGCGCGGGGGCGAATTGCGCTCTCCTCCGATGGAGCTGCGTTCCTTGTTGCCGCGTTGGCGCATCCGGTAGAAGGCTTCGGCATGGCGGTCGTCCGACTGTCCGACCCGCCGACCGAGGACGAGCCGGCGATCTGGTCGATGTACCCGAATGGACTCGATCCGGCGCCCCTCGCCGTTACGCGTGGCCTCTCGCCCATTCGGGTGGCGCGCGTAAGGCCCTCCGCGCCCGAGCTCGGTGCCTCCGTTCTGCTCGAGGTGGGAGAGCTTTTGCCCGCAGGAGAATTCAACGCGAAATGCATTCTTGCCGAGGCGGCGTACATCAAGGATGTCGAGCTCGACGTCGATCGCGAGGGAACGATGTGGCTCTTCTGGCGGGACACACGCGGCAGCCATCTCGAGCGCCGCGCGCTCCCGTGAGCCATCGGGCTCCGTGCATCCGGTCTCTTGTAAAGCGCCTCGTCTTGACTCGCCGCGCCGAGGGCGCGAAGGATGCGAGCGAGAGGGAGGTTGCCGTGCGTTCGAAATTCGCCGTTGTTGATGACTCGTGCTTGCTCGCGCTCGTTCGCGGCAGCTCACCGCATTGCCGACGGATCGCGCGGCTCGCGAGAGGAGCGCAGAGGCGTCAGCGAATGGGCGGGCATTCACCCGACGCGTAAACACCCGTACCGGCCGTTGCCGCCAGGCATGCGTTCGCATACGTCTTTTGATCGCATCCACAGACGGGCACGAATTCCGTCGTGCATTGTCGCGGTCGAGGTTTGCAAACGGAAGACGCGTCGGCGGCGCCGCAGGATTGGCCCTCGACGTAGGCGCAATACTCTTCGGACGTGCACGTGTTGCCGACCCAACCGCCGCACGTTTTACCGGTTGGAGGCGGAGGACACGACTCTCCCGTGCACGCCCATTGCCCGAGCTCGCTGCACGTGCAGATGTTGCAATCGCCGTCTCCCTTCTTCGTTTCGCCGGGCGTGCAGACCGGACACGCTGAGCGCGTACAGACCCATTGCCCATTGTCGCAAACGCACGTATTGCACCGATCAGCTTTGGTTTCGCCCGGTTGGCAGACGGCAGCGTCGGCAGTCTCGCATTTTCCGGCGCGCGCAACGCTGGTGCTTTCCAGGGCCGCCGAACACGCGTTGCCATACGTCTTTTGGTCGCATCCGCAGACCGGCGCGTATTCGAGCGTGCACCCTTGTGGCGGCGACTTGCAGGTTCCCATCGCATCGGCGGCGCCACACATTTGCTCGACGGTATAAGCGCAATATTGTCCCTGTGGGCACGCTTTGCCCTGCAGGCCGCCGCACTGGCCGTCCTCCGGCGGCGGGTCGCCATTGCCTGCCTCGCGAGCAACGCCGCCGCAGGCCGTCATCGACAGAAACAGAACCGCGCCCCAGCTCCGAGAAGTCATCATCATACCGACACCAACGCAGAACTCATGCCAGCACTATCCATGCGAAACCACGGTGATTTGAAGGTGGCACACTGGCACACGTCGGGCATCGTTGACGCGGGCGCAGTCGAGTCAGTTCTGGACGAACGGCCCTAGTCGCCCTTCGTCGATCCGATCCCGAGTCGATCGAGCATGCGATAGAGCCGCTTGCGGTCCAAGCCCAAGATGCGAGCGGCGGCGGTTTTATTGCCTCCGACGGTCTCCATCACCCGGGCGATGTAGCGCCGCTCGAGCTCCTCCATTCGAACCAGCTCGGAAGGGTCGTCGCCGGCAACAATCACGTGCGAGCTGCGGTACGACCGCACCTTATCCGGCAAGTCGTCGACGCCGATCTGATCGTAGCGAGCCAATGCGACGGACCGCTCGATGCAGTTCTGCAGCTCGCGCACGTTACCGGGCCACGCGTACGCTACGAGCTTCTCCGCCGCTCCTGGCGCTATGGCGACGATATTTTTGCCAGCACGCGCCGCGAACTGACGCAAAAAATGCTGCGCCAGTGGGAGAACGTCCCCCGCGCGCGATCGTAAGGGAGGGAGATCGATGTGAACGACGTTGATGCGGTAGTAGAGGTCCTCACGAAAACGACTTTCCTCGATTGCCGATTCGAGATCGCGGTTCGTCGCCGCAATCAAGCGGACATTGATGGGAAGCCACGAACGGCCCCCGACGGGGCGCACCGATCGCTCTTGCAGAACGCGCAGAAGCTTCGGCTGCAAGGTCAAGGGCAAGTCCCCAATCTCATCAAGGAACAGCGTGCCCCCTTCGGCCTGAAGGAAAAGTCCGGGGCGGTCGTTTTTGGCATCGGTAAAGGCGCCCTTGGTATGCCCGAACAATTCACTCTCCAAAACGCCTTCCGGCATGGCCGCACAGTTGATGGCGACGAGGGGTTGCCCCCGGCGACGACTGAGCGAATGGAGCGCGGTCGCTACCAACTCCTTTCCCGTTCCGCTTTCACCCGTCACGAAAACAGTCGTTTCGGAGTCTGCCACGCGCTCGATCAAATCGTAAACGGAGCGCATGGCAGTGCTCTTCCCGACGAATTGACCCGGAGGTTCGTTCCGCACCGCCTCGATGCGGAGTCTCCGTACTTCCTCGCGAAGCTCGCGATGCTTTGCGGCGCGATTGATGGCAATCGCGAGCACGTCGAGCTCGACGGGCTTGCTGATGAAATCGTACGCGCCCGCGCGAATCGCCATGACGGCGGTATCGAGGCTGCCAAACCCCGTGAGAACGACGACAGGAATGTCCGGACGATTCGCGACGATTCTTGCGCAAAGCTCGATTCCGCCTGTCCCACGCATATTGAGGTCGGTCACGACGACGTCGAAGTCTTCGGCGGCCAGTCTGGCCAAGGCATCGACCGCCGACACACAGCTCGCTGTTCGATAACCGCGCTTCGTGAGACCGAGCTCCAGCGTTTCACACAGCGGAACGTCGTCGTCGACGATGAGGATATCGGCGGTCACGACGCCTCTGGAGTAAGAGGTAGGAACACGGAGAAATGGCTGCCGCTATTGACCTTTGATTCCACTGTAATCCAACCCCGGTGCTCTTCGATGATTCCGAACGAGACCGAAAGGCCCAATCCGGTACCCTCTCCAATGCCCTTCGTCGTGTAGAATGGCTCGAAAATGTGGGGTAGATGCTCGGGGGCAATACCCTCCCCCTCATCCCTTATCCGAATGCACAGATGTTGCGTGTCGGCTCCCTCGACTTGCCAAGGGGGGTAAGCCGATTGGCGACCGACGCTCACGTTCACGGTCCCCCCCTGCGGCATCGCCTGAATCGCGTTCATGACGAGATTGGTGATGACTTGCTCGAGTTGCGCCGCATCGACGTCCGCCGTCGTGTCGACGTCAGCAGCGGCAGGGTCGATGACGAGCGTAACGCGTTGTTTTTCCGATAGCGGACGAAGCAGCTCGACGGCATCCCGCACGAGGCTTCGAACATCGCGCCTCGCTTTCTGCGTTTCCTTTTTTCGCGCAAATTGCAAGAGCTGCCGGATGATGCTCGTCATCCGGTGCGCGGCGCCAGCGATCACCCGCGCGTAGTCCGCTGTCTCGTCGGGCAACGCCTCTCCCGACGCGATCATGGCGGCCCTCGCGGAAATAACGTTGAGTGGCGTGCCTAGCTCGTGAGCGATACCCGACGCCAGCTTGCCAACGGTTGCCAGGCGGTCGGCGTGACGTAGCTGTTGAAGGATCGAAACGAGCCGCCCGCACATCGCGTTCATCTCTTTGGCAAGCACGGCAAACTCCGCGGCTTCGTGCAGGTGAATAGGCCCCGAGAAATCGCCGCGTCCAATGCGCCGGGCCTTTTCGACGAGCGCGTTCACGGGCCGGCCGACGAGCCAAAAGCCCAGCAGGAGCGATAGGAGTGCGCTGACCGACGCGATCGCAACGGCCGTGAACGCCGCGTCCTTGACGGCGGCCCACACCGCGGGGCGCTCTTGCGGCAGCCGCTCGATGAGCTCGATCGCCCCCTGCCGCAGGCCCGCTGAATCAATGGGAACGCACGTATGCACTTCGGCGCCTTTATCTCCCCGTGCTTGCCTCGTCTGCGGTGTTCCCGTCGAGGCCGACGCAAAACCGTTCGAATCGACCCACAGATCGCCGCACGAGACGGGCACGTTGGCCGCATCGATCCAGCGAATGGTCATCGAGAAATGGTCTTGCGCCTCGTCGATGACGTGCATGGCCGACGCTCTACCTTCCGAGCTCCAGATTGCGCTGAAGGCTGCTCCGAGGGCACGCCCGACCATCTCGTGATCGCGGATTCGGTCGGCCTCGACATACCCGATTTCGCGTTTCACCCGAAAATAACCGTTCAGCGCTAGCACGCCGCACATCGCGAACACGAGAGCGAGCGTCAGCTTCGGAACGAGTTTCATGTCGTGGACCGTCGCGCCGGTCGTTGGGCAGCCGCGCCTGACCATACCACGCAGACCGTCTTCGCCCCGCCCTCCGGCTCGCTAGAGGCGCAGAGCCGCCTCGACCGAGTCATTTCGACACGCTTGTCCCATAGCGACACGACAGCACGCGCCCGCGCCGCGGTACGTGAACGCCAGACCTCGATCGTCGAGCTCGGCGCTGTCAGCCGCCGCTCGCGTCATCACCGTCGGCGCCCGCCTCATCCGGACCGTCGGCGCCGCCCTCTTCTGCCAAACCGGCTTCACCGGTCGAGCTTGTCTCGGCATCACCTTCGGAGCCGTCGCGACCTGCTTCGGGTGGCCCTGCTTCGGGTGGCCCTGCTTCGGGTGGCCCTGCTTCGGGGATGGGTACGCAAGTGTTCATGACGCATGTATTCCCTGCCGGACAGGGCACGCTGCCCGAACACTGTCGGCAGGTGTTCGTCACGCATGCCGGTCCGCCGCCTCTGGCTGCGCAATCGGCGTCGACGCCACATTCTCGACAGGTGTTCACGCCACGCGTCACGCAGATGGGGGTGGGCTCCGCGCATTGCGTATTATCGCGGCATCCCTCGCAGTTATTGTTGATACAGGCGGGTAGACCGGGCATCGTACAGTCCGTATCGGCGCCGCATTGTTCGCAATTATCGCCCACGCAAATGGCTCCGCCGGTGTTGCCAGCGCAATGGGCATTGTTCTGACACTCGACGCACATCATCATCGTCAGGTTGCAGGCGTGCCTGTTGTTCGACGTACTCGCGCAATCGGCGTCCGACGAACATCGGAGTTGGCAGCTGTTGTTCGACGCGCCCACAATGCATTTGTTGGGCGGCGTGCAGTGGGCATCCGTCAAGCAGGAACGACAGGACCCGGCTGCCGTATCGCAGAACAACCGAGGCGGGTTCTGCATGTTGTTCGCGCAATGCTCATCGGTGAGGCAAGCCTGACAGCGAGGCCCATTAGGTCCGGCCGGATTGCAGTAGCGGTTCGTGCCGTTCGGATTGCAGCTCGCATCCCCGCAGGAGATTCGGGCGTCGATCCCGGCATCGTTGCTTCCGGGCGATCCGGAGGCCCCGCCAACCCCTGCCGACCCCCCGGTCATGGTCGACCCCGCGCCCCCGCCCGTTCCGGCCGCTCCCGCCGCGCCGCTCGTCCCCTCGTCACGATCACTGCAAGAAATAGCGAGAACCAGTCCCGACGCCAGTGTAGCCGATAGCGCCCCCAATCGATGCCTTGTCATAATATCTCCTTGGCCTTTTAGTGGAAGCGACCGTCCTTCAGTGCGCACCGTCCGTGCAATTGCCAATCGCGATCTTCATGCCTTAGCCAGATCTGTCCCGATGGACTTGCGTCATTTCGACACGCCCGCCCCATTTTGAACCGATCCTATTTCATGAACGCAGATCGACGACGAACAAGCAGCGCCCTGGGCTCGAGCTGCACCGCGCCGATCTGCCACTGCACACAAACGGAGGAGGTTATGAGCCTTCGACAGTCGAGTCTCACCAGAGCCCAGGGCGCTTCAAAGCAACTCGCTTTTGACACGACTGTAGTCGATGCACGAAAGGGGCCAGCGTCTCAGCGCCAACAGCGCTGCGGAGCGTTGTGAATGCGAATCCAAGTGCGGACCTCGGCGAGCGATACGAATCAGCGGAAGATCTCGGATTTGAGCGCAAAGACGCCCGACGTCGCGACGCTGTCCCCCTCCCGGAGCCCGGCGACGACCTCAATCTGGCTGCCGTCCCGAGCGCCCAACCGGATCTCGCGAGGCTCGACGGAGAGAGCGTCCTTTGCGACAAATACGGTCGGCTTGCCGTCTACGCTCGTGACAGCACCGCGCGGTACGACGACGGATGCCGCAACACGCGCCGAAGGATGCACCTTCGCCAACGCTGACTCCCCTGGTCGCAATCGCACCTCGGGGTTATCCACGACCACGCGCACAGAGGCCGTACGCGTTTGCAGGTCGATGACATCGCCCACGTAACCGACACTGCCCTTCACTATCTGCTTCGGGTCGCTCTGAGGGTACAGGTCGACGAGATCCCCCTCGCGAATTGCCGTAAGCTGTCGCTCGAAAACGGCAAGGTTGACCCATAATCGGCTCAGATCGGCGACGACGAATGCCGTTTTCGTCGCGTCGACCGACTGCCCACGCGAGACATTGCGCTCGACCACCTTTCCGGAAATAGGGCTAGCAAGCTTAAGAATGCCGGCGCCTCCACATGCAGTAACACACAGCGACTGCACTCTTTGCTGCGCCGCAACGAGCTCGGCACGAGCCGCGGTGGCCCGATCGATGGCGAGCTCGGCCTCACGTCGCGATGAAATGTGCGCCTCGGCGAGCGCGACCTCACGTCGCTCGTTGGCCGTGGCCGCGGTTGCTTGCGCTCTGGCCACGGTCAATGCCGCTTCGGCCTTTCCAAGTTCTACGCTCTCGATCTCGGCAAGGACGTCGCCCGCCTGAACGGCGTCCCCCTCCAGTTTGTAAATCCTCCTCACGCGACCGGCCACACGCGCACCAATCGCGGCCATGCGCGCCGGATCGAACGCCACCGTACCGGTCACGTCGACGTCGGGAGCGAGATCACCCGCGCCAACTCGGCGGAACTCGACTTGGGATCGCCGCGCGTAATCTGCCGAATAGCGGATCCATTTGCCGTCAAGATAAGGGACATCGCGCTTGGGCTTCTTGACCATAGCGCTTTCCACCGGCTTGGAACGCCAGTAAACGAGAAGCGCCACCACTGGCGCGAGCACATAGAGCACGCTCACACGGCGGCGCCGCGCAACCGAAATCATTGTCTTTGCGACCAAACCCTTGTTCGCCAGCGCCTTTCTCCCCTTTCGCTCTTAGGTTTTCTCGTTCGACAGGAGGATGCTGCGAACCGTCTTTCGAAGATCGTCGAGCTCGAATGGCTTGTCGAAGTAGATCGCGTCGAGGTTTTCTACGTCGGTGCGCGTCGGCTCGTCACCGAACGCGGTGCAAAGGATGAACGGCACCTTCCAACCTGAGTTTCTCAAACCGCGAAGAATTTGGAGGCCGGTGCTGGCGGGCATTCGAAGGTCGGAGATGATGAGATCGAAGGCGCGCTGGGGATCGTCAGCGAGCGCGACGACATGGACGAGAAGCCTCATGCCGTCCGTGACTTGCTCCACGTAGTATCCATCCTTTTCGAGTGTCGCCACGATCAGACGACGCATCTCCTCGTCGTCTTCGGCAACGATGATTCGCGGGGTCAGGTGCGTCGGTCGGCGGGTAGGGTTGCGCTCGTGGAGACCGATCGCGCTACCGCTCATCGATGCTCGCATCAGACCACAGCCTCCCGTTGCTTACGCAGCAGCTACCGTGCCAAAAGGCAGAGCCGCATGTGGCTCGTTGTTTTCTACGAGCGCGTCACATGATCGATGGCAGCTGAGGGCGGTTCGTTTCGACACGACTGTGTCATATTGACCCGCTCGATCGCCGGCCCTCCTCGTCGGGACCTCTCAGCAGAGACAAGCCATTCATCTATCTCCACTGCCGCGACCATCGACAGGCTCGGCCGAGGGCTTGGGCGAGGATGGCATCTTCGGACTCAGTCGCAACCACGCGGGCGGCGTGAGGTTCAGGGGAATAGCTCCCTCTCGCCGCTGCTCCTCTTCGAGATGGCGAACGCGTGCCTTGAGCATGTCGCGGAGGGTGATGTTCCCCACCAGCCGACGGGGGTTCGCGCGATCCACCACCGGCAAACTCGTAAGTCCGGTGGCAGCCATGCGGTTCATAATGGTATGCAGCGGTTCGTCGGGATATGCGGTGACCGGCTTGTGGGCAATCGAAGCCAATGAGGGCGCCGCTGCATCGGCTGGCCCTTCGGCCCATCGCTCCAGAACCCAGCGCGTCACGACCCCCACGAGCTCCCCCCCGCCGCCGACGACCGCAAAGAGGCTCTGGCCGCGATGCCTGCCGGCGAGCGCTGCCGATAGCTCTTCTCGCAGCATAGCTGCCGGGATAGCGGCGACCTCCGACCCCATGATCTCGCGGACAAAGAGAATCTCGAGCGGATCGGTCGCGTATTCGCGCGTCAAATGGAAACCTCGACGGCTTACCTTTTCGGTCAGAATGGACCTCTTCAGCACGAGCACGGTCACGGCGTGTGCGCACGTGACGGCCGTCAGCAAGGGCAAGAGGAGGTTCACGTCGTGCGTCAGCTCGAGCACGAAGATGATGCCCGTGAAGGGCGAACGCATCGTACCGCCCAGGATTGCGCCCATGCTGACGACTTGCCAGAACCCAACGCCCTGATTCGGGAACCAGATCGCCTCGATTCCCCCAAGCGCGGCGCCCATGATGAGCAGCGGCGCCAGCACACCGCCGGATGTGCCCGATCCGAGCGACACCGACCAAATCGTCCATTTTACGACGATGAGCAAGAGCAGCCCCGGGCCCACGAGATCGCCGCGCAAAAGGCTCTCTATCGTGTCGTAACCCACCCCGAGTGCATGTGGATAGATCAGCCCGCCCACACCGACCACGACGCCGCCAATCGCCGGCCACCACATCCAGTGGATAGGGAGCTTCTGGAACAAATCCTCGAATGTATAAACACTGAGCGTCAAAAGAGCGGATAGACCGCCAGCAAGCAGGCCACATGCGATGCATGCGAAGACCGCCGTCGGACCGAACGACGCCGAATGGGGCGGCACCGCAAAAAGGGGACCCGCGCCCAGCAGATAGGGCCGTACGATGGCGGCGGTCGCACTGGCCAGAGCGACCGGGATGAAGCTCCTCGGCTTCCACTCGAACAAAAGCAACTCCACGGCGAGGAGCGCCGCCGCCACCGGTGATCCGAAGGTCGCCGACATGCCGGCAGCTGCGCCCGCCACGAGAAGCGTCTTACGTTCGGCGCTCGTCAGCCGAAAGAGCTGAGCTACGAGCGATCCAAACGCGCCCCCCGTCATGATGATGGGTCCCTCGGCACCGAAGGGACCACCGGATCCGATCGAAATGGCCGACGAAATGGGCTTGAGAATCGCGACTCGCGCCTCGATTCGACTTCCCTTCAGCAGAATCGATTCGATCGCCTCCGGAATACCGTGACCGCGGATGCGCTCCGATCCGTAGCGCGCCATGAAGCCGATGATGAGCGCTCCCGCCACCGGCACGAGAATTTGATAACCGCCCAGGTGGTTGCCAGCCGGCGAGACGAGGGCGGTACTCCACCTCTGGTAAAAAAATAGGTTCGTGAAGAGCCCGATCATGCGCAAGAGCGCGAGCGCGACCCAGGAGGACAGGAGTCCGATAGCGACTGCGAGCGCCATGATGGGAAGGACGCGTCGGGTAGTGGTGAAATCGCCAAGTTCCTTGGGAGCACGCGGCGTAGCGAGCTTGTGTTTGCTTGAAGTCAAACCTTTTTCCTCGTGGCTTTCTTCTTCGATGGAATCGTCGCTCGTGTAGGGCGCCGATCGACCAGCTCTTTCAGCGCGCGCGCCAGGATGGGACCGGCGGACCGCATTTCCGTCCTGTGGGCGAGACTCAACTGTCGCAGCAGACCCTCGCCTCGCGCTGTGATGTGCAGCAGCACTTCTCGGCGATCTGCCTGGCTGCTGCGCCGTTCGACGAAACCCCTTTCGATCGCGCGTTGCGCCAGCTCGACCGCGCTATTGTGGTGGAGCTGCAAACGCTCCGCGACCGCTCCCACCGTTGGTCGCGACTTGGTCGGCATCCCCTTGAGAGCGAGCAAGAGTTGGTGTTGTTGCGGCTCGATGCGCGCAGCTCTGGCGGCTGCCTCGCTGAAATTCAAAAATCGGCGAATGACATAGCGCAGCTCTGCTAACGCGCGATATTCGCGCGTGGAAATCTGCGTACCCTTGCCGGTCATAGATATATCGCCTCACGATATAATAGTTCCGACCGGCGAACGCCAGCCCATCCTGCGATCGCCTTCCGCCGGTCGTGGTTTGGACGGCGAGCGCGCGCTTGCTTGGGGCTTCGAGCTCGCCTTGCCGGCGGCTTACCGATGAAGGGCGATGGTCTGACCGACGGCCAATCGGCCGATGCGCGTTACTGTGCCGTAGATCCCCGCGTTGTTTTGGTTGGCACGAACGCAGGCCTTCATCATTTCGGGGGCGGGCCTCCCTCCGTCGGGATCGATGTTCACCATCACGCAGCGAACATCGCGCATGGTGACGGTGACGGCGGGTGCACCCTCCCCTTCGCCGAACGTGAGCACGCCGCCCACCCATTGATCCTCCTCGAAGGGCACCGTGCCGGCGGACCGGACGACGATATTCGGACGAAATCTTCGGATGTCTGCGATCTTTCCCGCGAGCCGACCGATCTCGCGAACGGTATGGGAGGCGATCACGGAAATGCTCGCTTCGTCGAAAATGCCGTGCTTCAAGTGCATCATCTGCACCGGCGCCCCGTAACGGCGCCCGACCTCCGCGGCCAGAGCTTCGCTGAACACGGGCATCTCTTCCCCCTCCGGCGTACGAACATGTGTCGGTAGCGCTTCGCCCTCCCCGTGTTCGCGCCGCAGCGGCGTGCCGCTCTCGTCAACCCGACGAAACGCGAGGCGCCTATCGCCGTCGAGGCCGTGCCAGCCCAACGAAGCGGCGTCGAGAGCCTCGCCGCGCATGGATTTCACCGGATAGCGGAAAATCGCTTCTATCTGTCCGATCGCGATCGGCATTTCGCCCTCTGACAGTCGGCCTCGGCCGCGCACGTGCTCGCCATGTTTGTAGCCCAACGTAGCGCGGAATTCTCGCGATGAGGCAATGGCTCGGGGAGAAGGTGTAACCTCGCTGCATCGAATGAATCGCGGTAGCCAGCTCCGTCGTCTGCCGTTCTTGCGCATCTGGGCAATCTTTTCTGTCCTTGGCTGCGACTCCACCGCTTTGCCGGGAGAATCTCGGGAGGGGGGAGCGGACACCAGGATCTCGCTGGGCGAAGGAGGGCAGCGTGACCAGGGTACGGGCACTCCGGACGGCTGCACCAATCCTCCCCCGCCGCAACCTCCTCCGCCCGATCCA
>DATHEQ010000349.1:0-7322 GCA_035318505.1 Polyangiaceae bacterium
AGCGGCGACTCCTGAGTTCCGGAGTCTCGCCGCGTGTTGGCGCGAACGCGATCTGCAAGCCTGCGATCCCTTCCCCATGACGGGGGCTCCGATGACGCGGACCTTGCCGCGGGCTCGTCAACTGGGCAGCCAGCGCACGGACTCACCCCGGGACTCGACTACCTTCTGCGACACGAGGTGTCGGTGGCCTCTGAGAGCATGCACGGCATACAAAACCCGAGCGAGGTGCGGGTAGACACCCAGCCACGACGTGAGCGCGAGCAGCTATGTCTACCCACGCGAACGCTCCCCTCACTCCCGAAGGCCGCCGCCGTCTCTGGGGTGTTGGTAAGAACGCTGTCACCAGCCGCAATCGAGCCGCGGTCGCACGAGCCAAGGGCAGACTGCGCGGCAAACAGCCCAAGCTGTCCGCCAAGCAACAGACCGAACTGCGGCGCATGCACACCACCGGCGACTACTCCATCGCCGACCTCGCCGAGCTCTTCAACATCGGCCGAGCCACCGTGTACCGGACACTCCGGCGCCAAGCCACCAGCGAAGACTGAGCAACCCGAGCTCCTCGTTTGCGGCTGGTGACACAATCCTTACCGGCACCCCGTCTCTGCAAACGCATCGACGCTGGCCGCCCACACGCGCACGTCGCCGACGAAGGCGGCATCAGCCGCGCCACGCTGACCAAGTGGTACAAGCGCTGGCTGCTCCACGGCGACCCTGGTCTGCTCGACCGGACCTCTCGCCCGGACTATCAGCCGACCCGCACGCCAGATGACATCGAGGAGGCCGCTGCTGTCCGGTGGCAAGGGCGTCCACGTGGTCGTGCCGCTCGTTCCCGAGGCCGACTGGGAAGCGGTCAAGGGCTTCTGCCAGGACCTTGCCGAACTGCTGGCCCGAACGGATCCGTCCCGCTTCGTGGCAAACATGAGCAAGGCGCGGCGCAAAAGGCCGGATGTTCATCGACTATCTGCGTAACGGACAGGGCGCCACGGCGATTTGCCCGTGGTCGACACGGGCGCGATCTGGTGCGTCGTGTGCCGTACCCGTCACTTGGGATGAACTGCCGGAGCGTAAGTCAATCAAGCGCTGACGGGAAGGAGGGGCCCCGGCGCAGCGCGCCCTGAAAGTTCGGGAAGGGCATCCGCGTCGCATACGGGAAGAGCTTGGACGGTCGGCTTGATGGTCGGGTTACGTCTCGAAATGGACCCAAAATCGCGACGAGGGGACACCCGCACGACTGAACCTCGGTCCTTGGGTGGTAGCCGGTGTTCGAGGGTCTCTACGCGACGTCGCCGAGCGACTTTCGGCGCAGGACGACGCTCTTCCACCAGGGGGGCCCGCGGCTGGGCGAGCGGCGGGGGGCGTCGGTCGGTTCACCGAAGGTGCGGAAATCGCGACCGCGTGAACACGGAGATCGCCGAGGCGTGAACGCTGAAATCGCGGGATCGTGAACACCGAAATCGCGGGCCGTGAACATGGTGTCGCCGTGCTCGACCGCGTCAAGGCTCGCCTGCGGCGAAACCCTGCGGGTTCAGGGCCTTGACGCGCCCTCCGCGCGGCGGAATTGGGCTGGCTAAGCGAAGTCGGCGTTGGTGTCGATTTCTGATGTGTTCATGGGCGCGAAAGGAGCGTTCATGGCGTCGCGAAACGAGTGTTCACGGAACGCGATATACGCACCGAAGGCACGGAGGTAACGTGCGACACTGCTGGAATCGGTGACCAGCGCCAAGAGCTTCATCCGGCCGCCGCGGCCGTCGGAGCGCGCCACCTTCTCTTGGTCACGGGCGACGGTACCGTCCGATACGCTCGTGATCGCTATCAGCAAATTTCCTCCATCCCGGGGGACGAAAGCGGTCACCACGGCTACGGCGCCGAGCCGGGCCGCCGGTGCCAGCTCAAACCGCCCGGCTATTTCGACGGGTGCATCGCGGCGGTGCAAGCTCCGCAGGGATCCGATGCGTGGGCGTGCGCATTCGGAGATGGCGGGCTGACAGTCCCGAGCGCGATGTTCTGGTTCGAGAGCTGCACCGACGCGTCGCCGCTCACCTGCGACTGACGCGAGCGCCAGGGAAGCTCGTTCGCCAAGGCAAGCACGAGCTGGCCGGTCGGGGTCAGAGATCGCCCACCCAAAGGCCTTCCAATCGTGAACGTCACTTTCATTATTGGGGAAACGCCCAGCGAGAACCACATGAGCCGCTTCGATCGGAGTGGGGCGTCGACCCTCATTCCGTCGAGGCTACCACGGCCCTGGCATCCGACCGATGGCAGCACCTGTTGTGCTCCAGCATCGGAAACCCTTCTCGTGACGCGGCTAGACACGATGGCCGGAGGCGGCGATGTGCGCACGGGTGACGTCCCCCCTTGCCCACCCAGCAACGTGCGCGTGCTTCTTTGCCGGAGCTGCCCCGATCATCGACGGAGCCCCTCCGTGGGTTTGTCTCGCGCCGTACCTTCAGAGCGGTCAACGGTGTTGTGATAGCAGCGGGGGTACGTGCACGAGCGACTACGCCTGCCGTGAGCCGTTTTGGGTGTTTTGGGGGTATTTTCGGGGTGTAAACGGGATGTAGATCGGATGTAAATGGCACGTTCGACAAACCACCCCTCCAGATCTCGCCGGTAAGTTCGAAGGTTCGACGAATTGCTATCAGTCGTTTCGTGGACACTTGAGTCGTTTCGAGAACATTCGAGAACTCGCGAGCTCGACACGGTAATTGCCGCTCACCGTGAACAGGTGCAGTCGACAGGCGCGCATTTATCCGTGCCCACCGATCAACCGCCTCCGGCCGACCTACTACATTTTCGAAGGTTCGAGAAATTGCTATCAGTCGTTTCGTGGACACTCGAGAATTTCGCGAGCTCGAGATGGCAATTGTCGCTCACCGTGAATGGGTGACGTCGGCCGGGGTGCACCTGCCCGTGCCCGCCGATCGGCTTGCGGCGGCCGACGTACTGTCCCTATCGCTTGCGGGCGCCGACGCTCTGGTCACGGCGGTCATGACGAGTCTCCACTCGCTGTGCGCGCTGCGCACGCGCGTGATCCTCCAGGAACTTAGGAACAAGGCTCGGCAGGATGCCCTACAGAATGCGAAGCAAACGTCGCCGAAGGACCGCGCCGACGTCGAGCGATACTCGAAGCAAGTTCAAATCGTGACCGACGATTCGCACTACCAGCGACTGGTTCCTTCGCTGGACCGGCTCGGAGAACGGCTACGCACCGCCGATCGCAAGTTGGAGAAATTCCGGCGCGATCTGCGAGTGCGCCACCGGGCCTTCGTTCGCGCGGGCCTTGGGCATGCTTCCGGCGCGGCAGCTGATTCGACGTTGGCCCGATGCCTCGCGGCTCGTTGCGAGACGCTTGTTGCGGACATCGAATTTTTTTGCAGAGAGATCGAAGGGCCGGTCAGTGCGCCGCCGACAGGCCATGCCGGACCGGCGAATAGCAAAGCGTGGTTTCATTTGCGCGGACAGGCGAGGCTTGGTTTCAAGGAGGCAGGGGCTCCCAGCACCCTCGGCGCGAGATTGTTTCCGGACCTCGGCGGCCCGGCGACGGATCCGGTCACCAAGGTCCGGCGACAGGACGGTGCCCGCAAAGAGATAAATCGGGCGAAAAAGCGAAGAGATTCAACGAAATAACCTGACCCCGATCGCCCGGCGTCGTCGAAATCTAGTCCGGTTCCCAGGCATCGCAGGAATCGCAAATATGCTCGCTATGGCGAGTGACTTGCTCTTCCTGGAAGAAGTTGCGGAGATGACGCGCGTTCCCGTCAGTTGCGTCCGGTTTTGGATCCGCACAGGAAAGCTTTCAAGCCTGAAACCGGGGCGCCGCGTGCTCGTGCGCCGCGCGACGCTCGACAAGTTCCTCTCTGACTCTGAGCGCTGCGGCACGAGCCGAGGCGTCGACGGTGGCCGAGCATCCCAGCTCGACCTTTGGATGCCCGAATCAACCTAGAAGCCGTTCCACAAAATCGAAAGAACCCCGGCTCGACTCGGGGTTCTTTCCCGCTCTAACGAGCGGCGCCCTCAATCCACGGAGGACACCATGATCATAGGCGACGTCAGTCCGAACCGCCAGCAGCCGGCGCACGCTGAAGGAGGAGGCCGAGACGAGCACGCAGAGCGATCGGCTCGGCCTCCTCCAACGCCACATGAGCAACACGCGGAACGGGATCCGATCCCGCTGGCCGATCTTGTCGTCGACGTCCTGCGCTCGATGCCCCAGTGGTCGCGCTGGGCCAGGCGGAGCGGGTCGTGAAGGCGTACTCGCCTGAGGAGATTTACACCCCGGCGGAGGTGGCGAAGTTCGTGAAGCAATCGCCGAAGACGGTCGTCCTGCTTTGCCTCCGACGGGAGATCCCGGGCGCGAGGAAATTTGGTCGGAGGTGGCGTATACCCGGCTGGGGCCTCGACGCATTTTTCGGCAAACCGGAGGCAGGAGTTAGCGATGTCGGTTCACAAAGGGCGCACACCGGGGACGCAGCGAGTCCGAATCTGGGTGAGGGGGAAGCAACACGAGTGGATCGTGGAGGGATCGAAGACGGAAGCGCGGGCCTTCGAGGCGCGAAAACGCGTCGAACTCGAAGCGGGGCTTCCACTCGAAACGCGCGTCGTTCCAACCTTCTCCGACTTCTGTGTGAGCCGCTACCGGGCTCACGCACGGGCGCACCTGAAGACTAGTACGTGGACCGTCCGAAAATATCAGCTCGCGACGCTGGGCGGTTCCTTCTTGGGGAGCCTCCGCCTCACCGAGTTTTCGACCGACGCGATCGAACGATACAAGCAGGAGCGACGCCGCGAGGTACAGCCGCGCTCGGTAAACAACGAGCTCAAAGTACTGCGGGCTGTTTTCAATTACGCCCGCGCGCTCGGCGTGCCCGTCGGCACCTTCAAGTGCAAGCTGCTTCCGGTTATTGGGCGAGGACGCGTCGCTTGTTGGAACGACGATCAGCTTTCCCATCTTTGGATGGCGTGCCGCGAGGAGGCACCGAAGATGCTCGGCGTTTGCCTCTTTCTCGCGAACACCGGCTGTCGCGAAGGCGAGGCGATCCACGCCGAGTGGGAGTGGATCGATCGGAAGCCGGGCTACGTTTCAATTCAGCCGAACGATCATTGGCAGCCGAAGAGCAACGAGCCGAGGGAGATTCCGATCTGCGATGCGCTCGCGCCGTGGTTGTCGGGCGAGCGGAAGAATGCGCGGTGGGTCTTTGTCAGTCGGAAGAACCGACCCTACGCCGGTTGGCCGAAAAAGCAGTTTGCCCGTGTCGTCGGCATTGCAAGCCGGGCGATGTGCCGCGAGGGTTGCCCAGGCCGCGAGAACAAAGCGAAGTGCAAGCACGGATGCCCGAGTCTCCGGGGCGGCGCGCACACTCTTCGGCACACCTTCGCGAGTCATTTCCTCCGCGGGATGCCAGACATGTACTTGTTGGCGCAAATCCTCGGACACTCGCACGAGCGAGTCACCGAGGTATATGCGCACCTGTTGCCCGATCACCTCGAGCGGGCGCGCAACATAGTGAACATGAGTCCCGGCGTTGGGCCGGCGGCGCTCGAGGCTGCCGACCGCTGGCGCGCCAAGCGTCCTTCGCGCCGATCGGCGCGGTAGCTCCTCCGCACGTTGGCAGTCCCCGAGCTCGGCTCTGCCCCGGTTCCGCCCCGGTTTGGCGGGATTTGGCCGGATTTTCCGAGCCCAGTTGGCTCCTAAGCCACCGTAACCACAACAAAGAGCGTCATGCCCCGAAAGCTGGGGGTCTAGGGGTCGGTGGTTCGAATCCACTCGCCCCGACCAAGTC
This sequence comes from Polyangiaceae bacterium, assembly GCA_035318505.1. Taxonomy (GTDB): domain Bacteria; phylum Myxococcota_A; class Polyangia; order Polyangiales; family Polyangiaceae; genus DASWDH01. The sequence continues at coordinate 5,781 of DATHEQ010000349.1, forward strand.
GGAAGTCTCGGAGCTTGGTCGGTTTTCGGAAGAATCTTCGGACGCAGTTTCACTTTTTGAAATCACGGCTCAGGACAACGCGTAGGCCAACGGCGGGAGCTCCGGCAGGATCAAAGCTGACCGTCGGGGAAGGTGCCGGCAGCGCAGCTCGTCGAGCGTTTGGACGCGCTCCTATCGTGGTTGTCCTGGGCGCGGCTAACTGGGTGCGGTGGACGACCTCGAAGTCACGGTGGCATACCGGTTCACTGCTGGCACAGGTGCCTGGGTTCCAGGGGCGCCCGCTAGAGCGAAGCGCCGACGGGAGCCGAAGTACTCGGGCTTCAACTTCGGGCGGCACAGTCCGTGCTCTGACCGAAGTCGAGAGCTATGCAAAAGAAGCTGGCGGTTGGACTGCTGACGTCGTTCCTAGCGGCGTGCGCGGCTTCTGGTGACGACGGCACTGGGAGTTGGGTAGCTGGCGATTCTGCGGCAGATGGAGACGGACCGCCGCCGTCATGTGCCGATAGGTCTGAAACTTACCCTGATGACAATCGGTTTCCGTATCCCGGTGCGGCAGATCCAAATCTCGGGCGTTGTGCTCCGCGATGTGGCTCCGTGAGGCGCGTTCCCGACCAGTTTTACTCTACCGACGCGTTACCGGCAGGGACCTGCGCTCCGAGTTCGGTCGCTTGCCGAATGGTAGCGCACGAGATTTGTCCGTGTCCGACAGTTCGTGGCCCGGTTAGCGATTTTCAATGCTCCTGCGAGAGCGGGAAATGGTCTTGTGCCATTGTCTACCGTGGAGCGAGCACGTGCTTGGTGAGACCCGCGGATAGCGGCAGCCCGTGCGCGCGCGACGACGGCGGGCGACCATAGATGTGTCGTGCCCTCGTTACCTCCTATCGACGAGATGAATGATCGATCGCCTGCCGTTTCACATCGTCACCCCTCTTTTTGGCAAGCGCGCTGGCGTGCGATTCGCGTTCCGATGATCCCGCCGCTGAAGGCGGCACCTGCGGATGTGTGCCGGGACTGTCGGCTGGGGAATGAGCGGTAGGCATGTCGCCTATCACGACACGCGCGCGCTCGAAATCTGCAGCACCCTCCTTCATCCAGGGGTCGGTCGTCCAGGCCCGCCCGTGCTCTCCTGCCAGCAGCAAGCCCGGCCATGGCAGCGGAATCGGCGTGGCGGACGTGACGCGCGCCATCGCTTCTACCGACGAAGCAGGAGCTCCGGCGCGCGCCGTGCAGCAGCAAGTTTCCCGCCTCTCCGGAATATTCGCCGTCCTTCGGACCGGCCGAAAGCTCGGCAAGGGGCAGAGGGCATCCGGGTGCGTACGCGGAGGGCCTGAACGGCCGGGAGCGTCGCCAAATGTGCACCGAAATCGCGCGAGGGCACACCTTTCCGGCGGACCCTCGGCCGGCTGATGGTCGCCGGCGTTGTGGTGAAGGGCGTCGTACGGTATGGGAAATCGGGCCGACGACAAGTGCCCGCCAGGACACCAATGAGTGGGATCGGTTCGGAGTAGAGATGGCGACCTACGAGTATCGCCCCGACATGAA
>DATHEQ010000350.1:0-3597 GCA_035318505.1 Polyangiaceae bacterium
CGCGCTCGAGAAAGACCACGAGTACCTGCTGCGCGGGGATGTCTTCACCAAAGACGTCATCTCGACGTGGATTGACTACAAGAAGGATCGCGAGCTCAACCAGGTGCGGCTGCGCCCCGTGCCGTACGAGTTCTTCCTCTATTACGATATTTGAGCGAGCACAGCTCGCCGCGTTGTCCGCCGGCGTCGCCCTCGAGGGCGGCGCCGGTGTGCATTTGGGCGCAAGATGGTGTGCCTCGCCCATCGGTCTCTCGTGCCCTGGGGAGCCGATTCGCGGTCCTCAAGATAGGACCCGGAAACGAGGGAGCACGAAATGAAGCCGCGCGGCACCAGCGCACCCGAGATTGGCCTTGTTTTTCGCATCGTTTGCGTTTGCGTGGCGAGCGTGCTCGGCGCCTGCTCGGCCCAAGTCGAACCGAGCTACCTGGGTGAGACGCTTGCAGAATTGCGCGGAACCATCGTCGACGGGCCCAAGGCGGGCGCCGATTCGCCGGTGACCGTGGCCACGCTGAGGGGCGGAGAACAGGTGGGAGTTTCGTGGATACCCTCGCGGGGCCACTATGTCTCCGGCTCGGGGAGCGTGACGCTGGGGGAAGCTCCGCAATTTACACTGACCTTTTACGCACCGCCCCCCACCGACGCCATGAGCCCGGAATGGGACGGGGAACAGGTGATCGCGATGGGTCACGTCGTGATCTACGGGCAGGACCGGTTCGAACCCATGATTTACCGGTACGGATATGCGCTCGACGCGCTCGTTCTCTACTTTGCGCGGGACCCCAGACCCTCCGGCGGCGAATACGACACGATTGTGCTTGCCGCCAGGCGCTACGGGGTACCGGCGCGGCGCGGGTACCACACGGTTCGCATGATCCTCGGCGACCGCGCCGAGCGCGATCTTTGCCGCTGGAATGGGATCTGCGAAGACCGAAGTTGCGAGCTTGCGAGAGAGCGCAGCTTGCCCCCACCGGGTATCACAGAGCTTTGGAAGCAAGACTTCGTGCTCTGCACCCAAGTGCTCCCGGACGCGCCGGTTTGTGACGGTTGCTCCGGCTCGCACACCGCCTGCCCTCTCGTCACCCCCATGAACTGCGGCGAGCTCGCGAGCTACGAGCCCAACCCCGACGGCCATTCCATTCCCGTTACCATCACCTTGGGAGCGACCCTTCGCGATCTCCTTCTATAAACGACATTCGACCGGTCGCGCCCATCGCATGCCCGTCCTTCGGCACGAGGATATTGAAGATGTCTACCGCAAGCATGGTCACAGCGTGCTGCGCCGCGCGCGCCAACTCTTGGAGAACGAGGACGACGCGCTCGAGACCGTGCAAGAGGTGTTCGTCGAGCTGCTCGAGCATCCTGAACAATTCGGTCAGCGGAGCTCGCTCGTGACTTGGCTCTATGGCGTCACGACGCACCGGTGCCTCAATCGGCTGCGCAACCGGCGGACACGCGCGCGCCTGCTCGGGCAAGACCAGCCTTCGCCGGTGCAAGCCTCTCCGGCAGGGCGCGTGGAGAGCTGGCTGGAGCTACGGCGGATCTTGGGCTCGCTGCCCGCCGATTTGGCGCGCGTGGCGGTGTACCACTACATGGATGAGCTCACCCAGGACGAGATCGCCGAAGTGATGGGCTGCTCGCGGCGCCACGTGGGCAACTTGCTCCAGCGATTTCGCGATCGCGTGCACGATGAAGGCAGCGGGCCATGATGGAATCGCCGCGCCGCGCATCGGATTGTGCTTCGGATCTGACGTTCGACCGTCTCGTGGGCGGGGAGCTTGTCGGGCACGGCGAGCGCAAGGTGCTCGATCACGTCGAGACATGTGCGTCGTGCCGCGCGCGACTGGCGGAGATTCGCTCTCAACAAGACGTGTTTGCTCAGCGCAAGCTCGATCTCCCGCCTCGGCGGCGGTCTTGGCGGCGCGCGATTGGGTTCGGAATTGGCCCAGCGCTGGCGGCGGCGTGTTGGTTGCTCCTGCAGCGGCCGCGTGACGTTTCTTCCGTCGACCAGGGTGAAGAGCGGACCAAAGGGGGCTCCCCGCTTGCGTTTTATGTCCTCCGAGACGGCGAAGTTTCGCTGGGTCGTGCGGAGTCGGCGCTCCATCCTGGCGACGCCATCGAGTTCGTTTTCTCCGCGGAGCGACCGGGCTATCTCGCCATCTTCAGCGTCGACGGTGGCGGCAAGGCCAGCGTCTATTTTCCGCTGGCCCCGCGCGCGGCCGCCTTTCCGGTCGGGCCCGCGCGACCTGTGCCGCTCAGCACCGTGCTCGACGCCACCTTGGGGGAGGAGCGGATTTACGCGTTTCATTGCGAGAGCGCCGTCGAGCTCGAACCGATTCGTGCCGCGTTGGCTCGCGAAGCGGGCGCCCCTCCGGCCGCCCCCGGGTGCCGCGTGTCGACCCTGCGCGTGCGGAAGGAGCGCCCTTGAAAGTTCTCCGAGCTTGCTTGGTTCTGGCGGTCTTCGCAGCGGCCCTCCACGTTCGCGCTGCCTCGGCCAGCGTGGAGCGCTTCGCCGTGCTCATCGGCAACAACCTGGGAGCCGGCGATGAGATCGTGCTGCGCTACGCAGAACAAGACGCGCAGAAGATGCGCGACGTTCTCAAGGACGTCGGCGGTTTTGCCTCGCAGAACATCGTGCTTCTCAACGGCGAAAACGCGAGCGCCGTCGAACGTGCGCTCATCGCCGTCAACGATCGAATCCGCGCTGCGGTCAGCCACCCGGGGAACCAAGTGGTTCTCTTCGTCTATTTTTCGGGCCACGCTGACGCTTCGGCGCTTCACCTGTCCGCGACGCGACTCGAAGTGACGCTGATCGAGCAGCTCGTTCGCTCGTCAGCCGCCACCTTCCGCGTGCTCGTGCTCGATGCCTGCCGCTCCGGCGCGCTCACGCGGGTGAAGGGTGGCGCCGCCGCTCCGCCCTTTCTTCTGCGCATGGAGGACCAGCTCGACAGCCAAGGCGCCGTCTTTTTGACGTCGAGCGCCTCCCACGAAGACGCCCAAGAGTCGGACGAATTCGGCGGCTCTTTTTTCACACATTACTTCCGCTCCGGCCTCCTCGGTGCCGCCGACGAGGACAACGACGGCAGGGTGACGCTCGAGGAAGCATACGCCTACGCGTATCGATGGACTCTTACGGCCACCTCGCGCACCTGGGCCGGAACGCAGCACCCGACTTTTCGCTATGACGTGCGAGGGCGCGGGGGCATTGTGATTACGGAGCCGGGCGCCTACGCCTCGAGCCGCGGGACGGTGGTCTTTCCGCCTGGTCGCGACTACCTGATTTGGCAATCGGGCTCCGGTGGCGTCGTGGCGGGGGAAGTGCCGCTCGACGCGACTGTGCGTTCTCTCAGCCTGAAACCGGGACGCTATCTCGTCCGTGCGCGCGCGAGCGACCATCTGCTGGAGGGGGAGGTCTCGCTCGCACCGGGCGGTAGGGTCGACATCGGCGCTGAGCCCTTGCGCCGTATCGAATACGCGCGGCTCGTCCGCAAAGGGGGCGGGTTCGGCTCCGTGCACGGACCGGAGCTCGGGTACACGTTCCATACGGCGCTGCGCAATGCAGCCACCCTCTGTCACGGCGGCTTCATCGGCTATCCCATT
>DATHEQ010000351.1:0-90641 GCA_035318505.1 Polyangiaceae bacterium
GTGGGGTGCGCGTCGACATTCCTCGCGCCCGCTGGACCAACGGCGACGAAGTGATCGACGTGATGCCCGACGGTAGGGTGCTCGCGAATGGTGACCACTTGTTCACCGTCGATGCAGCGGGGCGCGTGTTCGCTCGAGACAACGATCCCATCGCCCTATTGGAAGGGGACGGTCGACTCGTCGGAAATGACGACGCCAACCTCGGCCAGGTTGGGCTGCGCAATGCGTCTCCGCCGGGCATCGAATTCGCGTGGCTGACCATCGACGACGCCGGGACCGTCGTTCGTTTCGACCCCGATGGGGGCCCTCACCCCGAGGGTAGCTGGTCGGGCTGCGGACCCGCGCTGCGAACCTGCACCTTGGTAACGCATGTCATCGCGCTCTCGCAAATGCGCGCGGCTCGCGGGCCGCGCACGCGCGTCGGGATTGGCGTCGGCGCGGGCGCGGGCGCGGGCTTCGGCATGTTCGTCATGCCCTAGCCGCGTTCGACACCGGCCTCTCGCGGTTCAAGGGGCTTGCTTCGTGTATTCGAGACGCGAAACGTCGAACCCGCGTTGCGTGGCTCGCTCGAGGACGGGCGCCAAAGTCGCCGCGTCCATCGTCGGGGTGCGGCTCAGGATCCACAAATACTGCCGCGTCGGATGACCCACGACGGCATAGCGGTACGCATCGCGATCGAGGTCGATGATCCAGTAATCGCCGAAAAACCCCCCGAATTCTACGGAGAGCTTGGCCGGCACGGCCGGGTCCGGCACGCGTGCCGCAGCCACCACTTGTCGGCGGCTTCCATCGAGGCTGCCGAGGTGACAGACGTTGGTGACGACGAGCTCGCGGTCCGATTTCAGCTCATAGCGGGCTGTCGTGCCGGTGCAGTCGGCTTGGGTCACGCGAGGAAGCTTGGCGATCTCGTACCAATCCCCCTGAAACCGTTGGAGGTCCACGCTTTCGACGACGTCGAGCGGCGCCTGATTGCACGCCGTAGCCGCGGCGATCGAAAGAGCCAGGACAGCAAAACGAGTTTTCATGTTTTCCTCTCCACACGGCGACGTCGGAGGGCGCGCCGGCCAAAGCCCGAGAGCGCCAAGCCCGCGAGCCCAGCTGCCCCAACGACGCTCGGTGCGGACCGCGCCGGCGGCGTGCTGCAAAAGCAGCCGTAGCGAGCTTCGTCCGCCTCGATACCCCCTTCTCCGGCCACGTTGGGATCGGTGCCTTGCAAGAGCTCGGCGATGTCTCCGACGCCATCGCCGTCACTGTCGTCGCCATTCACCTGCATTTGCATGATCGCGTTGCGCAAGGCGGCCACATCTTGCAAGTGCACTCCATACTTCTGGACCGTACGCCCGAACGGTTTGGTTACCGTCATGAGACCGCCGATGAGCGTCTGGTGACAATAGGTGCAGGGCGGTGCCTCCGACAGATTGAGCTGCATTTTGATGGTGTCGGGGAACGGATCGCTAGCGCGCGCGGCCGGTGCCAATGCGAAAACAGCGAGGGCGAAGGAGACGCGAAGCGCGGTGCGGTTCATGGGCACGGCCTAGAGAAATGCGTGAAGCTGCGCGAGCAGCATGGTGGTTTTGACGGTCGAGAAGGAGGTGGGAGCGCTCTGCCAGATGACGTCCACCCGGGTATCGAAGTGCGGGAGGAAGAACCAGACAACAGAGCCCCATATCCCCGTCTTGGTGCCGTAATCGCCCGACCCCTTCAACGCTTCGCCCGTCGCGTTGAGATGAAGGCCCTGGATGACCTCGGCGTCGGCCTGCAACATCCCCACGAACCCCGTGCTCGTCGCCGCGCCTTCGGCGGCGTCGGCCAGAAGATTGGCTTCGGCCAGCAAAACGAGAGGCTTCACCGGGTTATAGCGACCGAACACGCCGTGCGCGTGCCGCACGAGCGATTGCTGCGAAACGTAGTCCTTCTCCGCCCGCGTCACGAGGCTCGACACGCCAAAGGCGAGGTGGGGCGACGCGGCATACTCGACGTAGCCGCTGTAGCCGCGCTCGCGAAATGCGTCGGGGGCGAGCTGAAAATTGCCCGCGATGAGCATCACCTCGCCATGGAGATCGGCCCCATTATAGGCGAGGGAAACTCCGTGCTGCTGCGACCAGGCAATGTCGGTCCGCGTCGACGAGCGAACCCACATCGTGTGCTCGACCGTGCGGATGCCGAACGGCATGTTCATGCGCCCCGCACGAAGCTGCCAATTGCGGTCTTGCCCAATATCGACACCGACCCAGTGCACGCGCGAAACGAGGTTGTGCTCGGGGTCGTGCGTCAACGCCGCTTGTCGCGCGCCTTGCTCGGAATAACCGATGCTGCCGTTCACCTTGACGCGGTTGATCGCAACTTGCCCCGCGAGATCGGCTTGCATGAAGAAGGTACGAGAGGCGTCGTTACCATTGACGCGGGTAGCGACCCTCGCGTAACGGATGTCGCCGCCGAGGAGCACGGTCTCGGGCAGCTTCACCACGCCGAAGAGAAACTCCGCCGACCGAGGAGGCTCGTACGACTCGGCCGCGCCGTAGCGCATACGCAACAGGAAATCGCTCTGCGCTCGTCCGTACTCGGTGAGAAGCCCTCCCCCCGAGGGATCGGCGTGACATTGGTTACACCCGGTATAGTCGTGCCGGATCATCCAAGCGTACGCTTCGGCCGGCTTCACCCAACACGTCACCAGGAGAAAGAGCGCCACGATGACGCCTGCCAAGCCTCGACGAATGGCCCAAGGTTTCATGTAGGCCACGTTTATAGTCGTACCCTGTCCAAAGAGAATGAGGATTTGCGGTGGAAATGGCAGGGCACAGCCGACCGTGCACGGACCTCGAAGCTCCGGCCCTGGCGCGGGTCAGGGGCGGCGATGGCGCAGCCTATCGAGGGCGACCGCCGTGACGATGATGCCACCCGTCACGACCTCCTCCACCCAGTTGGGCAGGCCGAGGTGCGTGCTCCCCGTCTTGATGACGGTCATCAAAGAGGCTCCGACCACCGACCCAATGACCGACCCTTCGCCGCCGAGCAGCGACGCCCCGCCGATGACGGCGGCGGCAATGACCTCCAGCTCGAGGCCCACCGAATCGGTAGGGTCGCCCACGGTGAGCGTGGCAAACTCCATCACGCCGGCGACGCCCGCCAAGAGCCCGGAGATCGCATAGACTCCGATTTTGACGGCCTCGACCCGAATTCCGCATAATCGTGCAGTCCGCTCGTTCGAGCCGATGGCAAAAACGTGCCGGCCAAAACGCGTGTAGCGCAGGATCGCCACGAAAAGGGCGGCAATCACAGCGAAGAGCCAGACCCCGGGGGGGAAGACCATCCACCTTTTATCCGCGGGCAGCACGCCGAGAAGGCCGTCGAGACCCCGCGCATCGGCGTCGATCTTTTGCTCGCGGGCTAGGCCCTTGGCGGTACCGCGCAGGATGGTCATGGCGCCGAGCGAGATGACGAACGGCGTAATCCGGCCGAACGCTATGGCGGCGCCCACGAGCACCCCCGCCAACGCGCAGACCGCGATCCCCATGGTAACAGCCATGAAAGTGCCGGCGCCGGCGTTGAGGGCGCGAGCAATGACGACGGTGGCAAGGGCGACGGACGATCCAACGGACAGATCGATCCCGCCCGCGACGATCACCATCGTCATGCCCACGGACGCGATGCCGACCACCACGGTTTGCCGCGCCATCGTGACGAGATTGGTCGAGCGCGCGAACGTGTCGGGGACGAGCAACGCGAAAAGCAGGTAGACCAGCGCGAGCGCGGCCAGGGGACCGAACCAGGGGACAGCCAGCGTGCGACTTTTCCACCCCGCCCACGTGGCGCTGTTCGCAGCCGCGACATCGCCAAGCCCGGCCTTCTCGTGCTCGCCGTCGGGAGGCCGCGCACCGCCGTCGCTCATGCCCCCGTTGCCTCCATCAGCACGGCGCGCTCATCGAGCTCCGCCGCGGGGCGCGCCGGACCGAGATGCCCCCGTCGCATCACCGCGATGCGATCGCAAATGCCGAGCAGCTCGGGCAGGTAACTCGACACGACCAGCACTGCCTTGCCCGCCGCGGCGAGGCCGTCGATGAGCTCGTAAATCTGCGCCTTGCTTCCAACGTCGATGCCGCGGGTCGGTTCGTCGAGAAGATAAACGTCGGCGTCTTGGTGGAGAAGCCGCGCCAGCGCCACCTTTTGCTGATTTCCGCCGGAGAGCTCGCCCACCGGTTGATCCGCACCGCGGGCGCGAATCGCGAGCGCTCGCATCCATTTTTGTGCCGCGGCCGCGCGACGCCGGGGCAGAACGATGCCCGCGGGGCCGAGTGATCGCGTGCGGGAGAGGGTCAGGTTTTCGGCTAAGGACAAGGTCGTCGCCAGCCCTTCCCCTTTTCGATCTTCGCTGAGAAATCCGACGCCCTGCGCGATGCGCAGCGGTGGCGCGCGAAAACCGGAGATACCGAGCACGCGCAGCTCACCTTTCTTCATCCCATCGAGTCCGAAGAGGCAGCGCAGCAGCTCGGTGCGACCCGACCCCACGAGCCCAGCGAGACCGAGCACTTCGCCGCGCCGGAGCACGAACGAGACGCCCTGCGGATTGACGGCGCCCGTCACGTCCTTCGCTGCGATGACGACTTCACCTGCAGTTCGCGGCGATCGCGGAAAGAGCTGCGCCACCGTGCGACCCACCATCATCTCCACGATGGCGCCCGTGGTGACGTCGCCGAGAGCCCCGGTGCCCACCGTCTCGCCGTCGCGCAACACGGTGAAGTCATCGGCGATGCGATGGATCTCTTCCAGGAAGTGCGAAATGTAGATGACGGCCATCCCCTCCGCACAAACCGAGCGGATCACCGAGAAAAGCTGGTCGACGTCGCCGGCTCCGAGGCTGCTCGTCGGCTCGTCCAAGATGAGCACGCGACACTTGGGCAGCGCAAGTGCGCGCGCGATCTCCACCAACTGCTGGGCGGAGGGCGGCAAATCGCCGACGCGCGCGTCCGCCGACAATCGTGTCGAGGCGGCCGACACGCGCCCGAGCGCCGCCACCGCTCGACGCCGCATCTCCGCCCTCTGCACGAAGCCGAACCGCGCCGGCTCATCACCGAGCGTAATGTTTTCTTCCACGCTGAGGTGAGGGCAAAGCGAGAGCTCTTGGTGCACCATCGCCACGCCCGCGCGCCGCGCGGCTTCTGGCGTGTGCGGGCGAAAAGCGGCGCCATCCAGGGTGAGCTCCCCCGCGTCGGGGACCGTTGCACCAGCCAGGATGCTCATGAGGGTGCTCTTGCCCGCGCCGTTTTCGCCGATGAGCGCGTGGACGCGCCCCGGTTCGATCGCGAAGCTCACGCCGGCCAAAGCGAGGGTCGCGCCGAACGCCTTCTGAACGTCCTTGGCCGCGAGTCGAGGCCCGGGCAATGTTATTCCCCCAGCCAAGGGGTGAGATCGGGCGCGATCAGATCGCGAATTTCGGGGCGCTCCAGATTGTGCTTGCCGACGAAAGTGGCGCCGGTATCGATGCGTGCTTCGACCGTTTCACCCCGCAGGTGACGGCTCAGCGTGGCCACCGCCAGGTAACCCATCTGAAAGGGATTCTGCAGAACCAGGCCGTCCATATGGCCCTGCCGTACCGCTTCGACGAGCTTGGCCGACGCGTCGAACCCGACGAATTTCACTTTGCCCGCCAGCCCTTCTTTTTCGAGCGCGAGCAGCATGCCGAAGGTCGTCGACTCGTTGGGACAAAAGATGCCATCGACGCCCCCTTGCGACGCCTGCATCGCCGCCAGCAGATTCTCGCTCGCCTGGTGAGCCGATTCGGTGGTGGCGCCGCCGTATTGGTTGTCACTCTTGATCTTGATGTTGGAGTGCTTCTTGATGGCATCGAGAAAGCCGTTCTCGCGGTTGGCGGTGCTGGCCGACCCCTCGTTGTAACGGAGCACGATGACGTTTCCCTTGTCCCCGAGCAGCTTGGCGAGCTCCTCGCCGGCCAATTTGCCGGCCGCGAAATTGTCGGTGGCGACGAAGCTCGTGTAGTCGTGCCCCTGCAAATCGGAGTCGAAAATGACGACCGGAATTTTCGCGCGCGTTGCCTGGTTCACGGCTCCCACGAGCCCTTTGTCGCTGAGCGGCGCCACCACGATGCCCGACACGCCCTGCGCGGTGAACGACTGCATCACGTCGATCTGCGCCTTGAGATCGTCCTCGCGCAGCGGACCCTTCCAGACGACGTCCACATCGAGCTCGCGCGACGCCTTGACGGCGCCGGCGTGGACCGACTTCCAAAACTCGTGCGTCGTCCCTTTGGGAATGACCGCGATACGCGATGTACTGGGCCTGCTTTTCTTGCACGAGCCCGGCAGCACGATGAGCGCGACGATGGAGGCGACCGCGAGCGCAATGCGCAGGCTGCCGTACCGTGCCGAGCGGAACGTTTCCGCCATGCCCATTCCATAACACGGCCCCAGCCCGTCGTGGTGTGCTATGGCCTAGACCCCAAGCCTTCCGCATGCTCGAACTGCGCTACGTCGTCGAACATCTCGATGAGGTCAAGGCCTCCCTCTCGCGGCGCAGCGCCGAGGCGGCGCAGTCGCTTTCGTCGATTGCCGATTTGGCCAAAGAACGGCGCGAAGCCATCACGCGCGCCGAGGCGATGGCGCAAGAGCGCAACGCCGCCAATCAAGAGATGGCCAAGCTCCCCAAAGGGTCGCCCGAGTTTCAGGCGAAACGCGAAACCCTCGGCGCGCTTTCGAACCGCATCAAAGAGCTGCAAAAGACCGTCACCGACGTCGACGCACGCATCGAAGAGATCCTTCTCATCGTTCCTAATTTGCCCGACCCCGCCATTTCCGATGGGCAGACCGCGGCCGACAATCGGATCGTGCGCTCCTGGGGTCAAAAGCCGAGCTTCGACGGTTTCGAGCCGAAGCCGCATTGGGACATCGGGACCGCGCTCGGCATCCTCGACTTCGACCGCGCCAGCAAGATCTCCGGCCCGCGGTTCACGTTTCTCATGGGACAAGGCGCGCGGCTATCGCGCTCCATCATTCAATTCATGCTCGAGCTCCACGCCGAGCATGGGTACACGGAAGTGGCGCCGCCCCTGCTCGTCAAAGACATCGCCATGCTCGGCACTGGCAATTTGCCGAAATTCGGCGGCGATGCTTTCAAGACGGTGAAGTCCGACGCCGAGAGTACGTTCGATCTCTATTTGATTCCGACGGCCGAGGTTCCCGTGACGAATCTCCATGCGGCCGAAATCCTCGACGGAAACAAGCTGCCCCTCGCCTACTGCGCCTACACGCCGTGTTTTCGCTCCGAAGCAGGCAGCTACGGCGCCGACGTGCGCGGTCTCATTCGCCAGCACCAGTTCGACAAAGTCGAGCTCGTGCGATTCGCGACCCCCGAGACCTCGAACGCCGAGCACGAGAAGCTCACCGCCCACGCCGAAGAAGTGTTGAAACGGCTCGGGCTACATTATCGCGTGGCCGAGCTTTGCGCGGGGGACCTCAGCGCCAGCTCGCGGCGCACGTACGATCTCGAAGTGTGGCTCCCCGCGCAGGGGCAGTACCGCGAGATCTCGAGCTGCTCGAATTTCGGCGACTACCAAGCGCGCCGCGCGCAAATCCGTTATCGCGACGAGGCCAAGAAGGTCAAGCTCGTGCACACGCTGAACGGTTCCGCCCTCGCCGTGGGCCGCACGATGGTCGCGATTCTCGAGCAGTGCCAGCAGAAGGACGGCAGCGTGGTCGTGCCCGAGGCGCTGCGTCCGTGGATGAAGACCGACGTCATCCGCGGCGTTTGAAGGGCACGGCTCTTTATTACCGCCGCTTGCCGCGCTTTGGCGCTGCTTTGCCCGCGCTTTTCTTGGGACTGCCGCCTTCGGTGCGGTGCGTCTTGATGCGCGGCGTGGAGCCTCCATGGACGCTGCTCATCGCTGACCCGCCACCCGGCTTGCCCTGTTTGCTCGGCTTGCCCTGTTTTCGCGGATTTCGCGGATCCTGTTTTCGCGGATCGCTTTTTTTAGCTTGGCCGCCACCTTTGGCCTGCGCATCGGCGCCCTTGTTCGGTCGCTCCTGTCCGCGCGGGGCACGGCTCTGCTCTCCGCGGCGCGCGTTGCCGCGCCCCTCTCTGCCGGCCCCAGCTTCGACGCGGGCTCCCTTCTTGCCGCGGTCTCTCGCGCCGCCCTCGCGGGGAAGGATGTTCTCGGCGCCGACGCGGCGCCCGTACACGGTGCGCCTCAGAATGGCCACGTCTTCGATGGTGACCTCCATCATGTCGCCCAGCGAAATCACATCGCCCGAGCGCAAACCGACCATGCGCATGCCCTCGTCGTCGAGCTCGTACCGGTCTCGCCCGAGCGACTCGGCGCGGACCAGCACGTCGACAAAGGGACTGTCGAGCTGCACGAACGCTCCCGAGCCGACGAGCGCCGTCACTTTACCCGTGAACGTCGCGCCGATGTGCGCCCGCATGTAGAGCGCGCGATAGAGGTCGACCACCTCGCGCTCGACGTCCATGGCGTGGCGTTCCCGCTCCGAAGCCATGGTGGCGCTCAATTTCAAGCTCTCCAGCGCGTTGGCGCTCTTGTCGGCAGGGCGTTGGTTCAAAAGCTCGCGCACCGCGCGATGGACGACGAGATCGGGGTAACGGCGGATGGGCGACGTGAAATGCAGGTACGTTTTGCTGGCCAGCCCGAAGTGCCCGATGTTGGCGGTGTCGTAGGTCGCTTGCTTCATGGCGCGCAGAAGCAGCATGTTGAAGACATTGCGCGAGGGGTGATGAGCGACGCGCTTCAAGAGGGCCGTCAGCCGCTTGGGGTCTCTGGCGTCTTCGAGATCGAACGCGACGCCGAGGGTTGTGGCCATGTTGGCGAAGCGATCGAGCTTGGTTTCGTCGGGCGGACCGTGCACGCGGTAGATGGCAGGAACGCCTTTTTCGGCGAGGTGCCGCGCGACGAGCTCGTTGGCGAGGAGCATCAGCTCCTCGATGAGCTGGTAGGCTTTTTTGACGCCCGGATCCTCGCTCCTTTTTTCGACGCCGACGGGTGCTCCCGTTTCGTGGTCGAGCACGATCTTGACCTCGGGGAGCTCGAAATCGAGGGCGCCGCGCTGCATCCGGTGCCCGCGCAAGAGCATGGCCAGATCGTAGAGAACGCGCAGATCGGCGACCATGCTTTCGGCCTCGGGGCTGCGCGGCGGACGTTCGGTGAAACCGAGGGCGCGCGCCACACCACCGTAGGTGAGCTTGGCCGCCGACCGCATGAAGCCTTCCATCAAGCGGAACGACTGCACCACGCCGGCGGCGTCGATCTTCGCTTCTACGCAAAGGCACAGCCGAATCGTGTTCGGCAAAAGCGAGCAGAGGTGCGACGAGAGCGCGCGCGGCAGCATGGGAATCGCGCGATCGGGCAGGTAGATCGAACAGCCGCGCGTCAATGCCGCCTGATCGAGCGCCGTGCCCGGCCGTACGTAGTGCGAGACGTCGGCAATGGCGATCCACACGCGGTACGAGCCGTCGGGCTCGCGTACACCCCAAACGGCGTCATCGTGATCGCGCGCGTCCTCGGGGTCGATGGTGGGCAGCGGCAGGTGCGTCAGATCTTCGCGGCCGGCGCAGGCATCACGGGCCACCTCGTTGCCGAAAGCTTCCGCTTCGCGTACGGCGTCGCTCGGATGCGTCTCTTCGACGCTTTCGCGGATCAGGATCTTGGCGACCTCGACGTTCGGATCTCCGGGGTTGCCGAGTACCACTTCGAGCTCACCTTCCGGCGTTTCTCGGGGCATTTCCGGAAAACGTGTGATCCGGGCCACCGCGGCCTTGCCGTCTTCGCCGTCGCGCGCGAGCAGCGCACCCGAGGACGAGGGATGAAGGACGATGGGCCCGCGCAATCGGCTGTCGTCCGGCTCGAGCCACATCGCTTTGCCACGTCGCCGGAGCACCCCGGGCACCTTCGCCGTCGCGCGCTGAATGACGCGCAGCACCTCGCCCTCCGAACCGCGCGCGGAGCGTGCGAAAAGACGCGCCGCGACGAGATCGCCATGCATGGCCCCAGCCATGCGCTCTTCGGTAACGTAAAGATCGTCGTCGAAACCAGCGCCCGATACGAAGCCAAAACCGCGGGGGTTCACACTCAGGATGCCCTGACGTTCGGCGCCCTTCCCGCCTCTTTCATTTTGCATGGAGAGGCTATAACACCGACCGCTCGAGGCCGGTCGGACCCTCGACGCCGGGCAGCGGGACCGGGCTATTTTCGGAGCAACCACGGCGGAGCGGGCCCCTGCGCGGCTACCATCGCCGACCTGCGTCAGCCTCCGGCAAAATCGCTCTTCTGCGCTATAACCTTCGCCGGATGGCCAACCGACTTTCCCTCCTGATTTTTCGGCTCGCCGTGCTCGTCGCGCTCTGTGTCAGCACGGCCCTGCTCATCGATTATTTCCGGCCGCTTCCCGCCTTCTGCGACGTAGGCTCCGGCTGCGATCAAATCCGTGCGTCCGGCCGCGGCAAGCTCTTCGGACGTATTCCGATTCCCATCATCGGCGTCGTCGCGTTCGCGCTCACGATGACGCTCTCGCTCGTGCCGGGCAAGCGAGCGGCACGCGTCACGCGCGTTCTGGGGGTGCTCGGCGGCGCGGCCGGCCTTGTTTTCTTGTGGATCCAGGCCATCGAGCTCAAAGTTTTCTGCAAGCTCTGCGTCGCCGTCGACAGCGCCGCGATCGTGGCGGCGCTGGCGATGCTTGCCTCCCTCTTTGTCTCCAGAAATTTGGCGAAAACTTCTCCCGCCGAGGCGTCATCGGTCCCGGCCGGGCGGCTCTGGCCGGTGGCGACGCTCGCGGCGATGCTGATTCCAGCGGGATGGTCCTTTTTGCAGCCCTCGCCGCCGGTGCCGCGCGAGGTGGCATCGCTGTGGGTGCCCGACAAAATCAACGTCATCGAATTCGTTGATTTCCAGTGCGAATTCTGCCGCCAACTCCAGCCGACCATCGTCGATCTGCTGGAGGAACACGGCAGCCGCATCAACTTCGTGCGGCTCAACATGCCGCTCGCGAGCCACCCTCAGGCCCGATCGGCCGCGCGCGCGTATTGCTGCGCCGATGAGCAGAAGAAAGGGTCGGTCATGGCCGAGGCGCTCCTCAAGAGCGACGATCTGACTCCGCAAGGCTGCGAAAAGCTGGCGGCGGAGCTCGGGCTGTCCATCGCCGAATACCGAGAGTGCGTGAAGAGCGCCGCGACCGATGCCCGCATCGACGACGAGATCGCGCGCGTGAAACGCGCGGGATTGGCGGGGCTACCCACGGTGTGGGTGGAGGACGAGGTCATCGTGGGGCGCGACCCGGCGCACTTGCGCGACGCGTTCACCCGGGCCGCCAACGAGAAGCCGCGAACGAGGTTGCCCACGTCGCTCATGTGGGCGGCATTCACCATCGCTCTCGGGATCGTCGGGGCGCTTGCCTTGCGCGGCCGGCGCGAGCCCGACGCGATGTAGGCACATGCTGAACACCCGCCGCCGCATGCAGTGCTAATCTTCAAGAATGGCCGACCCTCGCCCCGAGCACCTTCCTCTCGAGCTCTTTCAGAGCCTCCCCAAAGCCGATCTCCACGTACATCTCGACGGATCCCTCCGTCTGGCCACCATCGTCGATCTCGCTCGCGAAGAGAACGTCGAGCTTCCGTCCTACGAGCCCGCGGACCTGCGACGTATCATGCATCTCGGCGAGAACTGCGGGTCACTCGCCGAGTACCTGAAGGCGTTCGACGTCACGTTGAAGGTGATGCAAACCGAATCGTCGCTCTATCGCATCGCCTACGAGCTCGGTGAAGACGCCGCCGGCGAGAACGTCCGCTACATGGAAGTGCGCTACGCGCCCATGCTTCACACCCAGCGAGGGCTCAAGCTGACGAGCGTCATCGAGGCCGTGCTCGACGGTCTCAAGGCCGCGCGCGACAAGTTCGGTATCGAGTCGAACGTCATCGTCTGCGGCATTCGCAACGTCTCCCCCGCCTCTTCTCTGGAGATGGCCGAGATTGCCGTGGCTTACAAGGGGCGGGGCGTCGTCGGTTTCGATCTCGCCGGCGCCGAGTACGACCACCCCGCCAAGCATCATCGCGCCGCCTTTCAGCTGGTGCGCGACAACAACATCAACGTGACGATCCACGCCGGCGAAGCGTACGGCCCCGAATCGATCGCGCAGGCCATCCACGTTTGCGGCGCGCATCGCATCGGCCACGGCTGCCGGCTACGCGAGGACGGCGTTCTGCTGCATTACGTGAACGATCACCGCACTCCGCTCGAATGCTGCCCCTCGTCGAACGTGCAGACGGGCGCCGTGCGCGATCTGTCGTCGCACCCGCTCAAGCTCTACTTCAACCTCGGCCTGCGGGTGACCATCAATACCGACAACCGGCTCGTCACCGACACCAGCGTTTCGAAAGAGCTGTGGCTCTGCCACACGCAGATGGGAATGAGCTTTCGCGACATCAAGTCCATGATCATGGCTGGATTCAAGAGCTCGTTTCTGCCGTTCCACGAGCGCCACGGTCACCTGCGGCGGGTGGGGCAGGAGCTCGCGCGCTACGACGACGATGGCAACGTGCGCACGGCGCCGTCGCACGGCACCCTCGCGACTTCCGCGCAGACACCCGAGCGACAAGTGGAGCGCGCGACCGCACCGTCGGCGATCAGCGTCAAAAACTAGCCGCGAGCTCCCGCGGTAGCGGGCTAGAACGCGATGTTCTCGCGCGGATCGCCGGCAAAGGCGCGGTCGAGCTTTTTGACGGCCTCGCGCAATTCGTCGCTGTCGGCCGTGGGCAGCTGCACCTGAAAATGGACGTAAAGATCGCCTGGTTCGGCGTTCTTGCGCGCGACGCCTTTGCCCTTCAGCCGCAATACCTGGCCGCTCTGCGTATGGGGCGGCACCGTGAGCGTGACCGCGCCGTCAGCCGTCGGGACCTTGACCTTGGCACCTTCGTAGGCCTCGCCGGGCGTGATCGGCAGGTCGAGGTGAAGGTCCATCCCTTCGCGGCGGAAGAACGGGTGAGGGCGAACGTGGATACGCAAGAGCAGGTCTCCGCTCGGCCCGCCGCTGGCACTGCTCGCACCCTGACCGGCCAAGCGAAGGCGGCTCCCCTCCGAGGCACCCGCCGGAATACGGACGGTGAGGGGCTCGGGCGATTCCGAGGTGCGCAGCGTGAGGGTCCCCCCTTTCACGGCCATGCTGAAATCGATGGTGATCTCGCTCTCTTGGTCGGAACCGCGCGCCGGCCCACGCTTGCGCTTGCGACCGCTGAAAAGGTCGCCGAAGAGGTCGCCCACCCCGCCCCCTTCACCGACATCGCCGTCAGCGGTGGGAGCGCCTCCCGCGCGGCGCAGGAAATCGTTGATGTCGAAGGGGATGTTCGTATTGCCGCCGCGCATACCGCCTGGCGGCCCCCCCTGGTTGGTCCAGGTGCGGTATTGCCGCATACGCTCGGCGTCGAAACCCTCGCGCAAGGCGTCTTCGCCGAACTCGTCGTAGAGGGCGCGTTTCTTGGGGTCGCCCAGCACCTCGTAGGCGCGGTTGACGTCCTTGAACTGTGACTCGGCGGTCTTGTCGCCCGGATTTTTGTCGGGGTGGAGCTTGGCCGCGAGCTTGCGGTAGCGCTTCTTCACGTCCTCGGGCGACGCTCCGCGCGAAACACCGAGGATGCCATAGAAATCCCGAGCCATGTTCGTCGGTGGAACCTAAGACACCCGCCGGACGCGGGCAACCACCCACCGCGCCTCGTTCGCACGGAAGCTACTTTCGAGCACGGGCCGAAATCAGCATGGTGTCGCTATAGCGATCGAATTTGGCCCGCTTGTAGTCGCCCCACACGTCGGCGAGGGCAAAGCCATTGTAGTGCAGCAATGCCTCGAGCTCGCGCGGGAAGAACTGGCGGTGGGCGAGCGGGGTCACCCACGACTCGTGCTCGTGGCCGGAAGGTAAGAACTCCATGGCGACGAACAAGATCTGCTGCGCCTGATCGTAGTCGAAACGCTCGGAGTACCGCACCACCTCCCCCGTGCGCGGGTGGCGAAAGCGAGGACAAAAATAGGCTCGATTGGGGTCGCGCGCGAGCTCTTCGGCGCTAGGCGTCGACACATCGAAGACGAAGGCTCCCCGCGGCGAAAGATGCGCGCGTACCCGCGCCAGAAACTTTTCGACGTCCGCCCGTTCGTAGAGGTGGAGAAAAGCGTTGAACGGGCAGGTCACGAGGGGAAAACGTCGGCCTAGCCGCACCTTGCGCATGTCGCCGAGGCGGAGCCCCACCCGGTCACGAACGACGTCGGGCTCGGCCGTGAGGCGCCGCTTGAAGTCGTCGAGCATGGGGCGTGAGTGATCGACGCCGGTCACCCGCGCGCCGGCGCGGGCGGCGGGCAGCGCGAGCCGCCCGTTGCCGACGCCGTATTCGAGCATCTCGCCATACGTTTGCGCGAGCTCGACGTAGAAGGCGACGTCGTCTTTGCGCTTCTGGTAATTCTTCGTGTAGTAAGCGGCGTCGTCGTAATGCGCGAAGGAGCCCGCTTCGAGCTCCTTGTCACGGTACGCGGAAGGGGCGACGTGCCGCCGGGCGCTCAGGGGTCACGCTTGACGGCGCATGCGATCGCTTCCTCGAGGGCCTGGTGGCTGGGGCGATTGAAATGCACCTTGCCGGCCGCGATCTCGCGAAGACTGAGCACCGAGGGTTTGTTCTTGGCCCGCACCAACGCTTGCGAGCCGGTCATGATTTGGCGCGTCCGCGCGGCCGCGAGAACAACGAGCGCAAAGCGGTTTTCTTCCCGCTCCAGGCAATCTTCAACAGTGACGCGGGCCATGACGAAGTCTCTTTCTCGAGCGGAAGTTATCGCCAAAACGCCGCCGCGGTGAACCTTTTGTCGACGCTGCGAAGGAACGCCTTTCGCAACTTCGGGGCCGACAACCTAATCGGCGGGGGCTCGACTGGCAAGCTCCGGCCAAGCGCGCGCGCCCTTTTTAGGCTGGCCAACGACCCAGGCGTCCGAGCCCATCTTGCGCCCGCGCCGCCGTGGGAGATGGGCTCCGCGATGCCCCTGGGAAATGACATCTGGCGTCGAGATCGGCGCGATTCACATAGAGGAGGGCCCGCTTTCCAGCTCGATCGTTTCTCCTTGTCCGCCCGGGGGGGTGAGGGAATAGTGCGCGCTTCGCGATGAACATTCCTTCCGATCCAGCCCAAGATCTCCTCGCGGACCTCGCCTGGCGCGGCCTCATTGCCGACGTTACCGATCGCGACGGGCTGACGCGGCGGCTCGCCGAGAGCCCGATCACGCTCTATTGCGGTTTTGATCCGACGGCCGACAGTCTGCACGTCGGCAACCTGGTGCCGCTTTTTCTACTGCGCCGTTTCCAGCTGGCCGGGCATCACCCCATCGCCCTCGCCGGCGGGTCGACCGGGATGATCGGTGATCCTTCGGGACGAAGTGGTGAGCGCGCGCTCTTGACGCGCGAGGAAGTCAAACACCGCGTGGCGTGCATTCGCGGGCAGCTCGCCAAATTCCTCGACTTCGAGAACCGCGCGAACCCGGCTCGGCTCGGCGACAATGCGGATTGGACCGCGCCCGTGTCGTACCTCGATTTTCTGCGCGATATCGGCAAGCACTTCACCGTCAATTGGATGGTGGCCAAAGAGTCGGTGCGCGCCCGCATGGAGGACCGCGAAAACGGCATCACCTACACCGAGTTCAGCTACATGCTGCTCCAGGCGTTCGATTTTTACCATCTGCGGCAAACAACGGGCTGCGAGCTCCAGGTCGGCGGGTCCGATCAATGGGGCAACATCACGGCCGGGTGCGAGCTCTGCCGGCGCAAGCTCGGTGCGTCGGTCTACGGGCTCGTTTGCCCTCTCGTGACCAAGGCCGACGGAACGAAATACGGCAAGACCGCGTCGGGCGCCGTCTGGCTCGATCCCAAACGAACCAGCCCCTATCGATTTTACCAGTTCTTCATGCAAGCCGACGACGCGGACGTCATCAAGCTGCTCAAAGTGCTGAGCTTCGTGCCCCGCGAGGAAATCGAGCGGCTCGAGGACGAGCACATCAAAAATGCTGGCGGTCGCTCGGCGCACAAGACGCTCGCGCGCGAGCTCACCACGCTGGTCCACGGAAAAGACGCGTGCGATGACGCCATGCGCGCCAGCGAAATCATGTTCGGTGGGGAGCTCCAAGGCGTGAGCGAGGCCATTTTCCAGGACGTGGTAGGGGAGGTCCCCACCGAAACCCTCGACAAGGCGGAGCTTGCCGGTGTCGGCGCGGCGATGGTCGATCTGCTCGTTCTTTCGGGGCTCTCGTCATCGAAGGGACAAGCGCGCAAAGACGTCGAAGGGGGGGGCATTTATCTCAACAACGTTCGCGTGACGGAGTTTGCCCGCAGCGTCACGACGAACGACCTTCTTTTCGGAAAGTACCTTTTGTTGCGCAAAGGCAAACGCACCTACGCCGTCCTCTCTGCCGTGGGCTAAACGAGGTCCTCGTGGAAAACCCGCTTCTCTCCGACAAAAACGTCGATTTTCTGCTGTACGACGTGCTGAATGTCGAACAGCTGTGCGAGCTCACGGCGTTCCGTGAGCACGGCCGTGAAACGTTCGATCTTTTTCTGGCCGGTGCGCGGCGCATGGCGCGCCAGGTCTTGCTGCCGTCGTACCGGCGCATGGACGCGCAGGCGCCAGAGCTGCGCGACGGACGGGTGCGCCTCCATCCGCTGATGCGGGAAATCTATCCGCAATTGCTTTCGCTCGGCCTCGTCAACGCGACGCGACCGGCACAGGTGGGCGGACAGCAGTTGCCGATCACAGTGGCTTCGCTGGCCTCGGCTTACCTCATGGCCGGCAACGGAAGCGCGTACAGTTTCGTGGGGCTCACCTCGGCCGCCGCCCACCTGCTCGAAGCATTCGGCTCCGATTGGCTCAAAGCCGAATTCATGTCGCGACTTCATACGGGCGAGTGGACGGGCACCATGGCGCTCACCGAGCCGCACGCTGGTTCGAGCCTCGCCGACGTGACCACGCGCGCCACACCGACCGACGGCGGTTACTACCTCGTTCACGGCGCCAAGATCTTCATCTCGGGGGCCGATCACGATCTTACGGAAAACGTCGTGCAGATGACGCTGGCGCGCATCGACGGCGCACCGCCTGGCATCAAAGGGATCTCGCTCTTCGCCATTCCCAACCAGAGGCCCGAAGGCGGGCGTCTCGTTCCCAACGACGTGCACGTCGCGGGAGCCGTGCATAAGCTCGGATTTCGTGGAATTCCGAGCCTGATTTTGAGCTTCGGCGAGCGCGACGATTGCCGCGGATGGCTGGTCGGCGAGCGCGAGCGCGGCATTGCCCACATGTTCCAGATGATGAACGAGGCGCGCATCATGGTCGGCATGGGGGGCGTCGCGACCGCCTCGGTGGCGTATTACGAATCGCTCGACTACGCACGCACCCGCCCGCAGGGTCGCGGCCCAGCGGGGCGCGATCCGCAAAAGCCGCAGGTCGCGATCGTAGAGCACGCGGACGTGCGCCGCATGCTCCTGCGCCAAAAAGCGATCGTCGAAGGCGGGCTCGCCCTCCTCGCCACCACCGCGATGCAGGCCGACTTCGCCGCCCACGCCGATGACGCGCCCTCACGACGCCGCGCGGCGCTGCTGCTCGATTTCCTGACGCCTATCGCCAAGAGTTTCCCCGCCGAATGGGGCTTCGAAAGCAACGTGCTCGCCATGCAGGTCCACGGCGGTTACGGCTATTCGTCGGAGTATTTGCCCGAAGCGTGGCTGCGCGATCAAAAGCTCAACAGCATCCATGAAGGGACGACGGGCATCCAGGGCCTCGATCTCTTGGGGCGCAAAGCGGTGGCCGAAGGTGGCGCCGCGCTCGGCATTCTCGCCGAGGAGATCGCCCGCACCATCGCCCGCGCTCGCTCGGCGGGCATCGAAGACGCGTGGTGCACGCGGCTCGACCAAGCGATGACGTCGCTCATCGACGTGACCCAGCATCTCGCCGGTAAGGGGTTGGCCGGCGACGTCGAGGGGATGCTCCTTCACAGCGCGGATTATCTCGGCATGGCGTGCGTGGTCACCGTCGCCTGGCAATGGCTGCTGCAAGCGGCAGTCGCGCGCGAGGCGATGAACAGCGGGCGCGCGCCCGTCGAGTTCTACGAGGGCAAGCTGACGGCCGCGCAATACTGGCTGGCGAGCGAATTGCCGCGCGCGAAGCTCTTTGCCGACCTGTGCCGATCCGGCGAAGACTCCTACGCTCGCATGAAGAGCGACTGGTTCTGAATCGCGGCGCCGGCGGGAGCGCGTCACGCTGGCGGCGTGCCGTCAGCGGTATTTGAGACCGGTGCCGGTATTGAAAACGACCACCCGGTCGCGCTCACCGATGAAACGGTTCTGACGGAGCTGGTCCAGCGCTGCCCAAGCGGCGCCCCCCTCCGGGCAGACGTCGATTCCGCTGATTCGCGCGAGCGCGCGCGTCGCCGTGCCGATCGTCTCTTCCGAAACCGTCACTCCGGTGCCGCGCGTCTCGCGCAGGGCCCGCAGGCAAACGAACCCGGCGATGGGTGACGGCACCCGCAGGCCATAAGCCGTCGTGTGCGGCGACGGCCAGGGTACGGTTTTCTCCGCGCCCTCTCTGAACCCTTTGACGACCGGCGCACAGCCCTCGGCTTGCACCGACACGAGCTTCGGCTTGGCGGCGCCCGGTCGGATCCATCCGAGCGCCTCCATCTCGTGAAATGCCTTCCACATCCCGACGAGGCCCGTACCGCCGCCGGTGGGATAGATGATCACGTCGGGGAGCTCGCCGTCGAACTGCTCGAAGAGCTCGTAGGCCATCGTTTTCTTTCCCTCGACGCGGTAGGGCTCGCGCAAGGTGGACACGTCGAAGGCGTCCTTCGGACCGTGGGATCGCAGGTACGCGCCGGCGTCGGCGATCGTCCCCGCCACGAGATGCACGTCGGCGCCATAGAGCCGGCACTCTTCGACGAACGAATGCGGCGTGTCTTCGGGCATCGCCACCGTGACCGGGAGACCGGCCGCCGCGCCGTAAGCGGCCAGTGCCCCCGCGGCGTTGCCAGCCGACGGCGCCGACAGCGCGCGCGCACCGAAGTGCTTGGCCATCGTCACCGCGGCCGTCATTCCGCGTGCTTTGAAGGAGCCGGTCGGATTGCGCGCTTCGTCCTTGACCCAAACGCGTTCGCCAACGGGAAGGAGAGGGGTAAAGCCTTCGGAAAGCGTTACTTCGCCCGCGACGACCGGGAGCACGTCGCGGTAGCGCCAGAGCGACGAACCGCGCAGCGACGCGACCTCGACGCACCCTGGTGTGAAGGCGTAGTCGACACGCAAAGGCATTCCGCAGCGGGTACAAACGCCTTGCGCGCGCAACGGGTCGTGCGGCGTTTCGCAGGCAAAGCAAGACAGACCGCGGAGCAGGGGGTTGGGGCGCGAGGGTCGATGCATCACGGCTTTTTACACCATGCCGAAAAGGGTATGGGACCGAGAAACGCAAAACCGGGATCATCGAGCAGGCGGAGGATCGTCTCGAGCTCGTCGCGCGTGATGGCGGCCGCGTCGATGAGGGGACTCGAACGCATCGAGGAGAAGGTCACCGCCCAGAAGCGACCGACTTTGTCGCCGCCGTGCGACACGCGAAGACGGGCGTCGTGGTCGGCTTCGCTCCAGTGCAGTTGCTCGAGCAACGTCGACACCCTGCGCCCAAGATGGACGTCCATGACTTCGAGACGATGGAGCGTGTCCCAGGCCGCGCGGGTGGCGCGGTCGAAGGTCGAGGCGCCCGGGTAGGCCGGATCGACCGCGCCCCACGCGCCGAAATCCGCCTCTTCCACGAAGAGCCATCCACCCGGGCGAACGGCTGCCGCCATGCGACGAATGGCGAGATGGGGACTCGAAAGGTGGGTCAGCAAAGCGCGGCAGTGCACGAGGTCGTAGTGCGCCGCTTCGAAATCGCTCTCGAGCACGTCGTGCTTGCGCACTTCGAGGCAAGGAACGTCGAGCGCCGTGAGAAAGCGCGGATCGATGTCGGCAGCGACGACTTTACCGCTCGGTCCCACGCGTTCGGCCATCCACTGAGCGATGGATCCGCGCCCGGCGCCCACTTCGAGGCAGCGCCAACCAGCGCGAATCCCGAGCGCCTCGAGGCGTTGGTGCGTGCCGGGGTCGCCCATCTCTTCCAGCGCGTGCAGGCGTTTGCCTTCGATCTCGGCCGGCACGCTGGCTGCGATGTACAGATGCTTCGTGCTCTTGCCTGTCATGCCGCCGCAACGTAGCACGATGGCGGCGGTCCGAGCCGCCGTCGCGTGGTGTACGATGCGCGCACCATGCGCTGTACCTATCGCTTTTGCTCTCTCGTTTTGCTGACCGGGCTCGGCGCCTTGTCTTGTGGCTCGGATTCCAAACCACCAGCCAAAACGGCGGGGCGCTGCGCTGAAATGGGTGCCAAGATGGGCATCGCCGGAGCCAAAACCGGCGTCACCACTGGCGTCGAAGGCGTGAAGGCTGTCGGCAAGGCCGTGGGTGGATTCGTCGAGGGTGGTTCGGAAGGTGCCGAGCGCGAGTGGAAGCAAGGCAAATCGGACACCAAGCGCACCGCCCACGGGGGCGCCGACGAGGTCCGACAAGAGTCGAAGGACTGCCCGTAACGACACCCGAGAACGACGCCATGATCACGCTCTACTATCACCCCGGCAACGCAAGTCTCACCCCGCACATTCTCCTCAACGAGATTGGGCGCCCCTTCGAGTTGTCGAAGATCGACTGCGACGCGGGCGAGCAGCGCAGCGAGGCGTTCCTCCGTATCAACCCGCATGGCCGCGTTCCTACGCTCGTGCACGATGATCTCGTCCTTTACGAGACGGCGGCCATCGTGCTGCACTTGGTCGAGCGATTTCCCGAGGCCGAGCTGGCGCCCCCACCAAGCACCGATGCACGAAGCCTCTTCTACCGCTGGATCGCGCATCTCTCTTGCACGGTGCAGCCGGAGATGCGGCCTTTCTTCTACCCAGGGCAGCACACGAACGATCCCGCGCGCATCGCCGACGTCAAGCAAACCGCCGAAGCGCGCCTGCGCGCCATGTTCGAAGTCGTCGACCAGCAACTCGGAGACGGGCCCTTCTTGCTCGGCGATCGCTACAGCGCCGCCGACCCTTACTTGACGATGCTCGTTCGCTGGACGCGAAACATGGCGCGGCCTGCGCGCACCTTGCCGAACTTGGCGGCGCATGCCGAGCGCGTGCTCGCCCGTCCCAAGGTGAGACTCACCTTCGAGCACGAGCTGAAAACACCGCCTTACATTTGATCGCCACTTCGATTTCGCGCGACGGACCTCGCGCTGCGCGATTCTCGAATCACGTGCGCGGCAGCGGATTTCCGTTCTCGAAGCTCGGACGCGGCGCGAATGCAGTGGGCGCAGCATCACCTGATTGGGCGAGTCACCCGCATCACTGTCCTCTCGAGCATCTAAGGAATTGGCGCGGATCGCCGTTCTCGTAGTCAGGAAGAATCGAAACGACTTTGATGACCGACAAGCAGAATCGCCAGACGTGTTGCGGATGTGGCATCAGGCCCCCACAGACCTCCGTCAGTGAGGGTACGAGCGAGAACGCCTCCACGCTGCTCAGTACGCGCTTTGGATGGCGGGTCGTTCGGAGCAGCCAAGCGACTGGGGGAGGCGGGGTCGAATGGCGTTGCCCGGCGTGCTGGGAGGATTACCGCGCGGGTCGATTGAACAACGTGGAGTCTCCGCGGCGTGCGTAATTGCCCCCGCTGCGACGGCGCACTTGGGCGACGGTCGGCGTAAGTCACCTACACGAGGCCTGTCCGAGACGCGGCGCGCGCCGTCCGAAAAGCCGCCCACCAAGGGCCGTAGGACGAATTTGCCGTTTATTTTGAGGGAGCCATTCTGGGTGAACGACGCGCCGACGAGCGCCCGCGACGGGTGCCTTGGTGCGGATTGACGCTGCCGGAGGAAACACCTCGAGATGGCGTGATCGAGTCCGTGCACGCCCCGGGAGAGAGACAATGGAGAAACGGTCATTCGGTTCTACCCGATGCCACCTTCCCGTGATCGGGCAAGGCACCTGGCAAATCATGACGGCGGGGCGCCCCGCCGCCGTCGCCGCGTTGCAGCGCGGCATCGACCTCGGGATGACCCATCTCGATACGGCGGAGATGTACAGCGGCGCCGAGGAAGTCATCGCTGAAGCGATCGCCGGGCGGCGTGACGAAGTTTACGTCGTGTCCAAGGTCCTTCCGCAGAACGCATCGCGGCGTGGAGCGATCACCGCGTGCGAGCGCTCGCTGTCGCGCCTCGGCATCGACAAGGTCGATTGCTACCTGCTGCACTGGCGCGGCAGCCACCCGCTCGAGGAAACCATCGGCGCGTTCCGCGATCTTCAGCGGCAGGGCAAAGTCTTGGCCTGGGGCGTCAGCAATTTCGATGTGCACGATCTCGAGGAGGTCGTCGCCATCGCCGGCGAGGGAGAGCTCGCCTGCAACCAGGTGCTCTATCACTTGAACGAGCGGGCCATCGAGCACGCCGTGCTGCCGTGGTGCGAGAAGCACGGCGTCGCGGTCGTCGGATATAGCCCCTTTGGGCATGGGAGCTTTCCCCGGCCGCAATCGCCGGAAGGGCGCGTTCTCGAGGCAATCGCCGCAGCGCACGGAGCGACGGCGCGCCAAGTGGCCCTCGCGTTTCTCGTGCGGTACCCGTCGCTTTTTGCGATTCCCAAGGCGAGCCGTTCCGAACACGCCGTCGAGAATGCAGGAGCGGGCAAGCTGCGGCTGACGAACGATGAGCTCGCGCAGATCGACAAGGCCTTTCCGTTGGGCCGGCGTCCGCGCAAGCTGCCAACTTCGTGAGCTAGATCGGCTGCACGACGGGGCCGGTCACGGTGCGCTGTCGACCTTGGCTCGCGTGGCCGCGATGACAACCCTCCGTCTGCGGCATGAACCGAATCTTGCAGTCAGCACGGAGCCGCAGGGCCGAGGCGGGTCGGCTCATCGACGCTGTGCTAACAGTGCCGAAATGAAACGCGCCTTCACTTGCTTGGGCATCGCACTAGCGCTCATGGCCGCACCCGGGTGCGGCAATCCATCCTCGTCCGCTACGCGCGACGAGCTCGGCACGCAGCGCTCGCGCATCGTCGGCGGCATTGCCGATCTGAACCACCGCTACGTCGTGTCGCTCAATGGCTGCTCGGGCACGTTGATCTCGAAGCACACCGTGCTGACGGCGGGACATTGTTACGGCTCGGTCTCGTCGGTCGGGTTCGGTCCGAAAACCTCCGGCGCCACCACCATCACCATCGCCAGCAAAGTCCGCGACCCCCTCTATCAGAACATCTGCGATCAGGACGCCACGTACGATCTCACCGTCGTCAAGCTGCAAGAGCCGGCCACCGCGCAGCCCGCTCCGCTGCTGCGGGCGACCCTCGACAACACGTCGAAGTACATCGGCCCGTCGTGGGTCTGGGTCGGGTACGGACTGACGGCGCAGGGTGGTACGAGTGGCACCAAGCGCGTCACGACGTTTCCCGTCGATCTCGTGGGACCGGCGACCGGCCGCGGCTCGCTCTGCGACATCCCGGATACGCTCATCTACGCCACTTCGCACGGGCGCAACGCCTGCAATGGCGACAGCGGCGGGCCCTCGTTTTTTGTCTACGGCGGTGTCGAGTACCTCGCGGGTGTCGTGTCGTCGGGTGACGACGCGTGCGTGCTCGACGACACGCAACAGAGGTCGGATCAGCCGCACATCGACCGATTCATTCAGATGCAGATCGACATGAACGAGGGAAACGACCCCTGCCGTTC
The DNA here is from genome assembly GCA_035318505.1 of Polyangiaceae bacterium. GTDB lineage: Bacteria > Myxococcota_A > Polyangia > Polyangiales > Polyangiaceae > DASWDH01. The sequence goes on from DATHEQ010000351.1 coordinate 23,808, forward strand.
CAATGGCGTGTGCGACGAGACTTGCAACATCAATGGCCAAGTCGGCGACCCCGATTGCGCGGCTGCGCACTGCAGCGCCGACGGCATCTGCAGCGAAGCGTGCGTCGCGCCGCGCGACCCAGATTGTGCGTCGGTCGACTCCGACAACTGCGGCGACAACGGCGTTTGCGATCTCAAGTGCGCGACGGACCCGGATTGCACGCGCGACTGCGCCGCCGAGGGAAACTGCATTCCGAATTGTCCCATCCCCGATCCCGACTGCGCCGGTCAAGACGCGGGCGCTCCCGACGCCGGTCGATCGGATGCGGGCAGCGGAGGATCGCTCGACGCGGCGGGACGCGACGGAAATGCCGTCGATGCATCCACTTCCGACATCGCGACGCCCGATGCGACGACCCCCACGCCCGACGCGCCAAGCGGCGACGGAGCGGCGCGTGACAGCGTAGCAACCGACACCGCAGCGCCCGATGCGGTCCTCCGTGACAGCGCTGCCCGCGACACCGCGCCGCCCGATACCCTCCCTCCCGACGACGGCGCGGCCGGCGCAACCCCGCGCGACAGCGCTACGACGAGCGACGTTGGCCCCACCTCCGATGGATCGGCCGGCGCCGGAGCAGGTGGAGCGGGCGGCGGACCTGTCAGCGACACCACTGCTAGTGGCGAAAGTGGCTGCAGCTGTCGATCGGTCGCGCCGCGTACCGGTTTTGGCGGCCGCGCGTCTTGGCTCTTGCTCGCGCTCGCCGTCACCGCGGCTCGCCGGCGCAGCCGTCGCTACGGCGAGGGCGCGACCGAGCCTGCCTCGCGACGCCCCTGAGGCGCATCGAGCGGCTCGGCGCGAACGACGGGACGCGCGTTCGGCTTGCATCGACCGCGCGTCGTCGTCTCCGCGAGATCGGCAAAAGACTTGTCGCCCGGCGGTAAGTTTTTGATCCGTTCCACGAAATAGGTGTGCATCTTGGCGAGGTCGGCGAAGTTTTTCTCGGCGCACATCCGACTGACGATTTGCTGCAGCGCCAATTGCGGATCTTGCGGGTGATACGAGGGAACGAGCGGGTCGTCGATGAAGGCGTCGAGCCCCGGCACCAGCGCGTCTGCCCTCGACCAGCCGCGGCCGAGCAGCGGCCACACCACCCATGCCGTCGCGAACGCGCGGCGGCCATTGCCCAAAAACGTGGCAAAATCAGCGGCCGACGCGCGGCCTCCCCCGAGATCACTCCACGCGCCCCAGGCGACGCGATCATTGCCGTAGCGATCGATTTGACTGAGTAAATAGAGAAGCGCGCCGCGCCGGCCAGGGTGCGTCTGCCAAACGCGAAGAGCCTCGTCCTGCATTTTGCCGGTATCGGTGGCCCCCACCTCGTCGGCGATGCCATGCGTGCCCGCCTTCCATAGGTTTTCTTCGGCTTCGATGCCGCGCCAGAAGACCGCGGCGGCGCGCGCTTGTTTCATGCGCATCAAGTTGCCGAGGGCCGTCTCCACCAGGACTTCGTCCTTTTGCGCGAGCATGAAATCGAGAAACTTCTTTTGCGCGGCCTCGGTTTCCACTGCGACACCGTAAAAATCATGTTCGCAGATCGCCGGTACGGTGCGCTCGCCGCGATTGTCGAGCTCGAAGGGGCAGATGATGAAGTCGAAAAGCTCGAGCAGCCGTTCGCGGCCCGGAACGAACTTCGGATGCCCCGCCTGCGCCCATTCTTCGAAGACACGCAGACCGAAGGCCATGCGATCGAAGCCTGGAAATGCGAACGCAACCGGGCGCGACGGCGAGCGTTCTGGGGCGGGCTGCTTGACGAACACCAACTTCGCCAGCGTGAAGCGCTCGAGATCGGTGAAGCGGTCCGCGCCTTTCTGCGTCCAACCGACCCAGGCCGCCTCCGCACGGTGAAACGAAGACGCTACGGGCGATGCCTTCACGGCGTCCGGATAAACGAGGTAAGCGTCACGAAAGTAATTGCCCTCACTCAAGAGCCACTCGTGGATCGCGGCCTTCAAGTCTTGCGGCATCGCCACATCGTAGAAACGGATCGCTCTCTCGATTGAAAGCGCTCGCGCCTCGTTGGCGACCCCCTTCGCGGCCGCGGGATCATCGGGTTTCTTGGGGGGCGGTTTTTGCCCGGTGAGCGCCCGGAAGTAGGCCCACTTTTCGGGCACTGACACCCATCCCGGTACGCCTTTGGCGTACCGATCGGGCAATCCCGCGTCGTATTCTGCTTCCAAGGCGAGAAGAGCGGCTTCGTGGGGAAGAAACGTGGACGCCTTGGCCGGGACGGTGACGGTGACGGAAGTTCGATCCGCGTCGTGCTTCACCGTCACTTTGGGCGCGGACGCGTCATAGCGAAACGACAACGTCTTCAATCGCGGTGCCATCTGCCCCCACATTTCCGGGCGCGTTCTCTTGAGCTCTCCCAGATCGTGGGCCGCGTTCTCGACGGCGGTGACGAGGCCGGTCTCGAACCACGAGCGGTACTCGCGCAGAAGCGCGACGTCGAGGTCGAGCGTCAGTGGACTGCCGGTCACCCCGGCCAGCGCGGACGTCGCCGTGCGCAGACGTGCCCCATGGCGATCGAAGGGAAGGTCGCCCGGATCGGCGGTGAACGTGATGTTGGCGTCGGGAGGAACGCGCGCGACGGGCGCGCATGACGCCATGCAAATAGCGACGAACGGGACGAAGTACGAAAGCGGAGCTCGCATAGAATCGGCCGCATCATACCGTGGCACGGCTGAATGGTCATCGATCCTGCTCCAGCGTTCGCTTCATCGCCGCCGAGCCCTGCTCCATCATGCCTTCCATGGCACCGGCAGCGTCGTCGGGCAGAAGGTCGGCAACCCACACGACGCGACATCGATCTTCGCCGTCGGGCTTCACCTCGAACGTCGCGTGATGGTGCGTGAGCTTCTCGGTTCGTACCGAATAGGCGAGCCGGCGCGCGTTGTCGTCGATGTGCACGATGACTTCGCGGACGACCCTGCCGTTGGCGAAAGTCACGATGCGATCTTTGCCGTCCATCCGGCAATCGGTGACGAAGCCGGGAGCGAGTCGTGTGTGAACGGCGCCGATGTCTCGGAACACCGCCCACACCACCGGGGCAGGTGATTCAATCAGTGTTTCTTTGCGGATTGAGGCCATGCCCTCTGCGTAGTCACGCCATGGGCCGCCGACTTGGTGAATCTTGCGCCCGCGTCGGACGAACGGAGGCCTTCTACCGGCTCACTCTCACGTTGTCGAATTCGCCGATACCACTGTCCGACGTGCCGACGCCGATCCCGCCGGTGGTGAGAAAAGTATCGGACGCCGTCACCAGCATCGCTCCGTCGACGTAGCCGGTCAGCGTGCTGCCGACGATGGACAGCTTCAGCGTGTACGACGTTCCGCTCACCATCGCAAACTTGATCTTGACCAGATTGGCGCTGCTGTTGTCGACGCGTTTACGAAGAATGATGTTGGAGCCGTCCAGGTAGAGAAAATAGTAATTTCGCATGTCGAGCACGCGGCCGAAGATGCCGATCATGCCGTCCGCCGACGTGCGTTTCACGGTCGCTTCGACCACTTGGTCCGTCCAGCGGTAGTCGCCCGAAACCGATATCACCCAATCGCTCACCACGGCCGATTGCGCGAAGACGTGATTGCCTGCCTCGCGCGTGACGACCGACCACACGGCGCCGAGCGTCGCATCGCCATCGAACCACGACGGCGTGGTGGAATTGCCGTCTTCGAAATCGTCGAAATAGATTTGCCCGCTAGGACCGGGAGGACCGCTGTCCGGTCGCGGCGCTCCGCCGGTGCCCGTCGACCCTCCCGTGCCCGAGGAACCGCCGCCGCCGGATCCTCCTTTGCCGCCGGCCCCGCCAGTTCCAGTCGAACCACCGGTCGCGCCCGAACCTCCGGTGCCGGTGGACCCGCCCGTCGACACGCCACCACTTCCGCCCGTCGATCCGCCGCTGCCAGTCGTTGCGCCTCCGCTTCCACCCGAACCGCTCGACGCGCCGGCCGATCCACCGCTGCCCGACCCGCCGCCGGACGGTGTGCGCGGTAGGTCGGCGGTTTCCGCTTCGGCACACCCCGCTGCGCAGAGCACGACACCCAAACCGACTGCGCAAGCAAAAGAAAGCATTCGCATGGCAAAACCCTGCCTATTTGATGACGACGCCGGGACAGCCGAAGATGATCTCGACCTTGTTCGCTCCAGCTGTTTTGATCTTGTCACACCATGATCCAAACACTTCGACCGCAGTCAGGTCTGCGTTCGTGTAGTCCCAGCCATCCGCGTGCGTCATGTCCTGGGGTGCCTTCGTCCCGTCGACCTTCACCGCGATGTTGTTCGGCACGGGTGGCTTCCCATTGAGCGGAAAGAGACAGGTTGAAACCACCCCGGTGATCGCTTGGAGTGCCAACACGAGATCGTTCTTGGTGTTGGCGAGGTAAAACTTCGTCGCCAGAGGATTCGGGTCGGGCCGCGCTTCGAGGCCTGCGACCGCCATCTGATTGAGGACGGTCGTGGCCGTCGCTTTCGTCGTAGCGACGCCCACCACGAAGGTGTGAAAACCAGCCGCAGCGGCCTCGGTAACGTTTTGCACGGCGTACGTGCGCGCGGAGTCGCTCGGGGTCGGACAGCTCGGTTCGCCGTCCGTCGCCAGCAGGATGTACCTGCGATTGTTGCTGGTGAGCGTCTTCAAATAGGCGACGGCCTGCTTGATGGCTTCTCCCGTCGGCGTCCCGTTTCCTTCTGGGGTGGTCGCCGTAATGGCGCCCGTCATGGCGGTAGCGTTCGTCGCCGCCATGGGCACGTCGATCGCGCTCGTCACCCCGGTCGCGACGCACTCGCTGCCGCTTCCTTCGGGAAAAGACTTCAACCCCCAGAGCACGCTGGCGTCGGTACTGCGAATGACTTCATTGATTCCCGGGACCACGAGATCCCATTTGGACGTCGAAGCGGTGGCACCCGTTGGCGGGTCTTTCATGGAGGCGGAGCGATCGAGGACGAGCATGACCTCTGCCGGCTTGCGCTCGACCTCGAAATGCAGCTCGCCGCAATTGTCCTCGCCAGCATCTCGTGGACCCGCTCCACCGATGCCAATCCCGCTGCCTCCGGCTCCGGCGCCTCCCGTGCTCCCGGTGGTCGTCGTCGTTCCCGTCGTTCCCGTCGTAAAGATCGGTCCAGCGCCGCCCGCCCCAGCCGGATTACCGCGCTCTTGAGGATTGTCGGACGAACATCCGGCGAACCCGGTGAGTAACGCGGGCGCTAAGAACGGAAAGATCCAGAAGGACAACTTTCGACGCACAGCGGATCGGGCCGATAGTTCCACGGCGGGTTAATGCCGTACCGCGGTTCGATCGATCCTTTATTTGCGAGCTCACCCCCCGTCACGACGTTTCGAGAGCCTTTCGTCGGTCCGCGCCCGGCAACGCGAGGGGCGTTTCGGTTTGCGCAGAGGGCATCTTCTTCGACCCCAGCGCAGACCCAGTAGCGCTCATTGCACGCTGTCGAAAGAAGTGCCGCGATTGACGCCAAGAACAGCGAGGCGAACGCCGAGTCGACGAGCCAACGGGCGCGCCGATAGCCACGTTGACCGCGGTCGAACGAGAACAGACAGAGTCATGGGCGAGCGCGTTCGGTGCCCGCTCGCGAGGAGAGTGTTCAACGAGGCGTCGATTTCCCGCGTTGCACCGGGCGCATTGACGGCCGCCACGCAGACGTTCACGCTCCGCTTATCGCGATGAAGGTGTGGGACTTCAATCGCAAGCTCGACAAAAGAGCCGGCACACCGCTCTTTCTGCAGCTCGTCGCGCTCATCTGCTCGGAAATCGCCGATGGACGACTCGAAGCCGGAGCGCGCCTGCCGAGCAGCCGGCAGCTGGCACGACTACTGGGCGTCAACCGCAACACGGTGTTGTCCGCTTACGGAGAGCTCGTTGCGGAAGGTTGGGTCACGACGCGTCCCGCCGGAGGCACGTATGTCGGCGCGCGCCGTCCCGAGGCAAACCGTTCGCGCGCCGTTGCGCGCCGGCATCGCCCGACGAGCGCACCCTACGAAATTTCCGCAAAATGCAGCCCCGATCGCGTCGATCACGCGCCGCGCAGTCTCTTGCTCGCGCGCGGCGCGCCCGACGTGCGTCTCCTGCCCACGACGGAGCTGGCTCGGTCCTATCGTCGCGTCCTTCTGCGGCAAGGGCGCGAGCTGCTCTTCTACGGCGAGCCGCGTGGCTATAAGAAGCTCCGCGTTGCGTTGTCGAAGATGCTGACGTCGACGCGCGGCGTGCCGGCCGCGCCCGACACGTTGCTCGTAACGCGCGGCAGCCAAATGGCCATCGATCTCGTCGCGCGCGCACTCCTGTCGCCCGGTGACGTCATCGCCGTCGAGGCGCTCGGGCACCCGAGCGTGTGGAGCGCGCTGCGACTCACCGGTGCCGAGCTCGTACCGATCGCCGTCGACGCGAACGGCCTCTGCGTCGACGCACTCGAGCAGCTTGCCCTACGAAGGCGCGTCCGCGCCGTTTACGTGACGCCGCATCATCAATTTCCGACGACGGTCATTTTGCCGCCCGACCGACGCCGCGCGCTTCTCGCCCTTGCCCGCCACCACGGCATGGCCATCATCGAGGACGATTACGATCACGAATTTCACTACGACGTCCCGCCCGTGGCGCCCATGGCGAGCGAAGACGATTCCGGCGTCGTCATCTACGTGGGGACACTCTCGAAAATCCTGGCGCCGGGCCTACGTCTCGGATTCGTCGTCGCCCCACGCGATGTCACCGAGCGCTTGCTCGAGATTCGGATGGCCGCGGACCTTCAGGGCGATCACACGACCGAAGCAGCGGTGGCAGATCTGTTCGAAGAAGGTGAGGTTCAACGTCACGTGCGCCGCATGCAGGGCGTCTACCATCGACGCCGCGACGCGCTCGTCGGCGCGTTGCGGCGGACTCTCGGCCACGCCGTCCGCTTCACCGTGCCCGCGGGGGGCATGGCCATTTGGGCTGAAATTCTGCCCCCTCATGACGTCGAGACGTGGGCCGCCCGAGCCGCGCCGCTCGGTGTCGTCTTCCGCGGCGCGGCTTGCTACGACTTTCACGGTCGCGCCATCCCATTCGCGCGCCTCGGTTTCACGTTCCTTCGCGAAGCCGAGCTCGCCGAAGCGGTGTGCCGCATGAGTCGCGTTCTCATCGCCCCCGCACCGTGAGGGTCCAATCGATCGTCACGTCGGTTCCCTTGGTATCGGTCGCGCGAATGGAAAGGCTGTGCAGCCCCTCGTCGAGCCCCTTCAGCATCATGAAATAGCCGTCCACCACCGCCGGCTGTCGAGATCCGGTGATGCAGCCGTCGAGGACCGGCTGCAGGCTCACATCGCCGCGGATGGGAAAGAGACGTGGGCTCGCAAAGCGGTAGTCGAAGGGGCGAGCAAGCGTACGTCCGTCGAGCGCTATCGTCAGACCATTGACCCTATCGACCGAGGGCCGCGCTCCGTCACGCAAAAAATCGTAGAGCGACTGCCCCGGCGCCGGATGAAAGTCAGGATTGGGGCAGGGATAATCGTTCAAAATGCCCGACGGACTGATGAGAATCGGTTTGCCACTGGGAAGCGTGCACGTCCGCCGAACCGTCGCGGCGCCCCCTGGATCGAGCGTGCTCGCCAAATACCAAACCGGCCCGTGTTGATCCTCGCCGCAATGCGCTCCGCTCGCGTCGAGCTCTGGATTTCGCTCAGCGGGAATGGCGAAGATCCATTGCCACCATCGCTCCCCCCATTGGGCCATGCTCTGGCCAAAAGGGTGGGCCCCCGGCGCAAAAACGAGAGCGCGGTCAGACTGCTGCTCGAGCGGCGTCGAGTCGACCGCGTCGTCAGACTCAGCCGCCGCGCCGCAGCCAATCGACAATGAAACGAACATCAATGCAATGGGCGTCGTTCTCATGCGTCCCTCCGAGCGGTGAACATGTGTGAAATGGACGGCAAGGGGCAGATCCAGATCGGAGATGGTCACCGGGCCAGTTGAGCGGAGGGCGAGGTGCGAGAAAGACCCGTTGCGCCTCGCTCCATGGGTTCACGCTGCACGGAGCGACTCGCGCCGGCGGTTCGACGCCGTCGGACGCGAGGCAAGGCGTTGCAGCGCAGCGTGTGGGGCTCGAAGGGTGGCGCTTTCACGATCTGCACCACTTCTTCGTTACGTCTTCTTTCGAGCGGGCGTCGGTGCACCTTCGGTGCAGGCTCTCGCAAGGCGCGCGCACCTCGTCACGACGCAGCGCTACGCGCACGCTTCGGCGACGATCCGAGGGACGCGGTGCATGGTCGGGGGCAACAGTGGGGCAACAGCCCAAAGAGGAAGGTTGACGCGGGCTGACCCATAGTGAAGATTTCCCCGACCGAACAAGTACTTGGAGGAGTGGCCGAGTGGTCGAAGGCAGCGGTTTTGAAAACCGCCGTACTCGTAAGGGTACCAGGGGTTCGAATCCCTTCTCCTCCGCCAAGTCAACACAGGGGATTTCGAATCGCCCCTGTCGGACGCGAACGGCACCAAACGGGTGCCGTCAGCGGCTCCTTGGGCTTGCGAGGCGCCCGCGTCCGTCAGTGCACGCGGGGCCAAATTCCGACGCGCGACGGCTCAGCGTCGGACCAAAACGACATTCCACGCACGGTCCGTGGAGACGACGAGCCGTACGATTTTTCCCCGCGCATTGCGCTCGAATCTCCAGCCCGCCTCATCGGAGAATCGCAAACTCTCGTCATCCGTTTCGAAGAGGTCGCGCGCAATCGGCGTGAAGGGCGCGCTTCTCGCCGCACCTCCGACGGGCCCCGCAACGAGATGCGAGCCTTCCAGTCGAATCTCCACATCGTGTGCTAGCTCGTCGCTTCCGTATCGCCCCGTGTACTCGGAGAGCTTTTCCGCCTTGAGTTCCGAAGGTTCGACCGGCTCGGCGCGGATGAACGTTTGCGGCAGTTCGCCGCCCGAAATCTTCACAATGCGGGCGGCCTTTTGCCCTTTCGCCGGTTCATAGTTGTAGTGCGTCCGCCGCCCTTTCACCGCGAGATCGTGAGGCCCCACCGGGATGAGGTCTTGCGGCCGGCCTTGGGTGTTGCCGATGAGCAAATGGATGCCTCCGTCGGTGGTGTCGATGATGCGCACCTGCGCGAGCGACGGCTCGATGTACGTACCGCTGATGGTCTTGAGATCGAAGCCGAACGCCTCGAGCGGCACCACCGCCGGCGTGGGTTCGGGGGCACTCAGCTCGGGCAAGAAGAGCGCAGCGACTTTGTCGCTGAGCCCCATGGCATTGGCCTGGCTCGTGTTGCAGAGCACCGATACCGTCAGTCGTTGGGTCGGATAGCGTGCCAGCCACGAACGATAGCCGGCAAAGTCGCCACCGTGTTCTTCGACCGGAAGGCCATGCGTCTCCGATTCAAAGAGGCCCCCGGCGTACTTGAGCTGCTTGCCGTCCGTGAGCTTTCCTCGGACGCGCATCGCGTCGATGAAGGCTTGGCCGCCGACCTTTGGTTGGTAGAAGTTCTCGTCCCACTTCGCGAGATCGCGCGTGGTGGTGACGAGCGTGCTCGAGCCGCCGTATTCCAGATTTCCCATCAGCATGCGCGGCTGCTGGTCGGGGTCGAGCCTATAGCCAATCGCCCGGTGCGGTATCGGCTTCGCGTGGTCCTCTCGAATCAGAGAGCTCGTCATGCCGAGCGGCTGGAACACCCGCCGGGTGAGAAACGAGTGGAAGGACTCACCGCTCACGCGCGCCACGATTTCCGCGAGCAGAACGTAGCCGGTGCTGCCGTACGCGTAATGCGAGCCCGGCGGGAAATTGACCCCGCGCTGATGGCTGAGAAGCCAGAGGACCTCGCGGCTGGTGATGACGTCCCGCTCGTTCAGACCTTGGAGAAGGAGGAGTAAGTGATAATCACGAAGCCCGCTCGTATGGTGAAGGAGATGTTCGAGGGTGATGCGTTGGCCGAAATTCGGCAGCTCCGGAACGTACTTTCGCACATCGTCATCGAGTGAGACTTTTCCGTCGGCAACGAGCAAGAGCACGGCGGCGGCTGTAAACTGCTTGGAGAGCGAGGCGGTGTAAAACGGCGTCGTGTCCGTGATGGGAGCTTCGTGCTCGAGATCCGCATAGCCGTAGCCCTTCGAAAAGACGATCTCCCCCGCGCGGTAGACCCCCACGGCGCACCCGGGCGACATCGCGCCTCCCTCTGCGAAGCTTGAAAAGATGGGGTCGATTTTCTTTGCCAGCTCCGCCTGCGGATCGAGCACGGGTGCGGCCGGTGCCGCCGCCGGCACGCCCTGCGACGCCTCAGGGGCTCCTGTCATCCCTGTCATCTTCACTGTGCTGGACGAAGGCGCTGGAGAGCCAGCGCAGGCCGTGAGGACGAGCGGGACGAGGGCAAAGAGGTGTCGCACGGCGGACTCCGGTTGCTGGCGCCACGACACGATATCGGCGAGCCGGAGTAGGTCAAGGGTGCGCCGCACTCTGTCTTCTTCGCGACGTCGCCAAGGAGCGCGCGTGTGACACAGCGACAACCGTCGGCTTTGACGATGCCCTTGGCTTCTTCGTGTCGTTTCGTCGTGGGCGCCGGTGGTTCGAGTTCGATCGCTTCGCCGCGAGAAGTCGCATGTGGCCGGTCCGTACCCGTCTGCGCCGGATAGGGCGACACGTACAGACGTGGCCGGGTAGTGCACGTAGGCTGCCCCGCGTTCATGCGCATACCAGCGCCATTCTCCTTGTTGTCCACGTCATCCACCTCCTTGGCTTCGTCAGGGCGTGGAAGCCGGCGGCACTGGCGCAGTGGACCCACCGCGCCGTCGTGGCACCGGATCACGTGGGTCGAACCGTGGGCATTCTCTGGTTGGCGGCTTGCTTGCCGTTCCTGGCTGCCGCGGCGCTCCGGATTGCACGGAATGAGTCTTGGTGGATCCCTGCCGCGGTGGGCGTGATCCTGTCTCAGGCGCTAATTGTCGGCCAGTGGCAGGAGGCGAGGGCGGGAACCGTGGCTAACGCGATCCTCGCGGTGGCCATCGTCGTCGCCGGAACCACGACGATCCTGCATCGTCGTGTCGGTGCCGAAGTCCGCGCCATGTATGCGAAGTCACCTTCGGGACCGGAGGAGATCGTGACACCGGAGGACCTCCTTGGGCTTCCTGCCCCCGTGAGCCGATGGCTGTCGAACGCCGGCATCGTTGGACGCGCCAGAGCGGAGACCGTCCGTCTTCGACAGCGTGGCACGCTGCATACCGCCAACGGCGCCCCATGGATGCCCGTAGAGGCCGACCAATACTTCACCGTCAAGAAACCGGGTTTCGTCTGGTGGATGCAAGCTATCTACACATTCGACGATCGCGGTCGTTGTTCGGGCGTGGTTGGGGACCGGTACTACGGCGCGTCCGGAAGACTGGAACGGTGGGGCGGAACAATCACGGAGTGGGCGCCGATCCGCGGAGTCGAAATTCCGGTTCGTGGTGAAGTCATCTGGCACCTGAAGACCAGCGACTTCACCTTCTTTCGTTGGGAGATCGTCGATGTCGAAACGAATCGCCCCGCGATTCACGACGCGACCATGAAAGGTGGGTCTCGATAAGCAAAGAGTGCTGAGAGCGAATCGAAGACGGCGCGCTCGTCGTCCCCTCCATGCAGCGCGGGATCGTACGTGTACGCGCGGCTACGGGTGACTTGTTCGCCGGTCATGTTGTTGCTGCTCGTCTCGGTAACGCCCCGCTCCAACGACGCGGAGCTGACCGCCGAGGCCGGCGGTACGCCGCGGGTCCGCCATGGGCGCCGGTGTCGACGGAGGGCAAGTAGGTGAGAGCGCGGGCTGTAGGCTACGGCACGTGGCTCGCGATGGCCCCGTGCGATGGTGCATGCAGCCCACGTCGCGCGCGAAGCACGTGCTGTCGATCGGCACGACGGCTAGCGACGCCGAGAGCCACGAGCGACGGTGCTGTACCAAACGGTAGCCTTTACATAAAGTTGGACTTGCGCGAAAATCAGTTTCGACGGGCCCGCGCGTTTTGCAGACATCACGCTTGCGATCAAAATCGAGATCAGAGCTGCGCATGCCGGGCGACACGAAGCCTCCATCGGCGATTGCCGCGATCTGATCCGTGAGGAAACGATGACACCTCCGACGAACGCACCGAACCCACTTGCCAACGAAACTGCCGAGCGACTCGGCGTGGGGCGCTCCAAGCGGGGCATCGTCCCGCTCATTCTGACGATCGTTGCGGTCACGGGGCTCGCGATAGGCGGCGCCGTGTATTGGCGGATGCGCGCCGAGGTCGCCAACCAGCCGACGTATGAGACGGCCAAAGTGGGCAAAGGCAACCTCAAGGTCACGATCACGGCGACCGGAACCATCGAGAGCGTCGGCTCGGTGGAGGTCGGATCGGAGATCTCGGGGCGCGTCGACGATGTGCTGGTCAAATTCAACGAGGTCGTGAAAAAGGGGCAGATCCTCGCAAAGATCAACACCGAGCAGCTCAATGCGAAGCTCAAGGAGGCCAGGGCGCAGTCGATGGTCTCGGCTGCGAACCTGACGAGCGCCCGTGCGTCGCTCGAGGAGGCCGACGCAAAGGCCGCGCGGGCCAAGAACCTGACCGACAAGGGGCTGATGTCCGCGCAGGACCTGGACAGCGCGGTTTCCGCCGCGAAGAAGGCCAAGGCGTCGTTCGCGACCTCGCAGGCGCAGCAAGCTGTGTCGGCGGCATCGCTCGAGGCGGCGCAGTTCAACCTCGAAAAGGCGATCATCCGATCGCCGGTGGACGGCGTCGTGCTGTCGCGGTCGGTCGAGCCCGGTCAGACGGTGGCGAGCAGCCTACAGTCTCCCGTGCTCTTCATCGTCGCCCAAGACCTGACGACGATGCGGCTCAAGGTGAATATCGACGAGGCCGACGTCGGCAACGTCCGCGAGGAGCAGGAGGCTTCGTTCACCGTGGATGCCTACCCGAAGAAAAAATTCCCTTCGACGGTGAAGTCGATCAAGAACGTGCCGACCGCGGGCAAGGACATCGTGACCTACGAAGCCGAGCTGAGCGTGTCCAACGAGGAGCGGCTGCTGCGTCCCGGCATGACGGCCACGGCAACGATCGTCACCGAGTCGCGCAAGGGGGCGCTGCTGGTGCCCAACGCGGCGCTCCGGTTCACGCCGCCGAAAGCGACCGCGCCCGCTGCCACCCCCAAGCCGTCCGGCGCGTTCGCGCTGCCGGGGATCGCCAAGCCGGGCAGGACGCGTCCCTCCGGCGCGACGGCGCCCGCGCGCAGCCCCGACAGCGCGCGCGTCTGGGTTCTGGACAAGGGGCAACCGGCGGCGGTGCCGGTGCAAACGGGGCTCACCGATGGAACGAATACCGAGATCACCGGCGGCGACCTCGCCGAGGGGGCCGACATCATCGTCGACATCGTGGTGGGCAGCAAGTGAACGAGCTTATCAAGATGTCGGGGGTCACCAAGGTCTACGGCGAAGGGGAGGCCCAGGTCTACGCGCTCGCGGGTGTCGATCTCTCGATCGACGAGGGGGAGCTCATCGCGGTCATGGGGCAGAGCGGCTCGGGCAAGTCGACCTGCATGAACATCGTCGGGTGCCTCGACGCGCCGAGCGGCGGACAGTACCTGTTTCGCGGCGTGGACGTCCGCAGCCTGAGCATCAAGCAGATGGCGCTGCTTCGCCGCTACTACATCGGATACGTGTTCCAGGGCTTCAACTTGCTCTCGCGCACGACCGCGCTCGAGAACGTGGAGCTGCCGCTGGTCTACCGCAGGGTCCGCGCCGCGGAACGGGTCGAGCGCGCCCAGCGCGCCCTCGATCTGGTGGGCCTCAAGGGCCGCGAGGGCCACAAGCCCAACCAGCTCTCCGGCGGCCAGCAGCAGCGCGTGGCCATCGCCCGCGCGCTCGCGACCGATCCCTCCGTACTTCTGGCCGACGAGCCCACCGGCAACCTCGACTCGGCGCGCAGCAGGGAGATCATGGATCTGCTCGTGCGGATGAACCGGGAGCGGGGCATCACGGTCATCGTCATCACGCACGAGCCGGACATGGCGGCGTTCTGCGATCGAATCGTCGAGTTTCGCGACGGACGCATTCTTTCGGACAAGAGGAGCCGTGCATCGTGATTCGGGCAACGCTGCTCATGGCCATACGCGAGATCCGCAGAAACCTCATGCGGTCCGGCCTGACGATGCTCGGCGTCGTGATCGGGGTCGCGGCCGTGGTCGCGCTCGTTTCGATCGGACGGGCCGCCACCGCGCAGGTCACCGCGAGCATCTCGTCGCTCGGCAACAACATGCTCACCATCTCGCCCGGCGCCCTGCGACGCACCGCGGGGGGGGCGAGCGCCACGCCGTTCGAGCTCGACGACGTGGACGCCGTCGAACGGGAGATCCGTGGCCTCGTGGCGGTCGCGCCAACCGCGGGGCGAAGCACGATCATCGTTTTCGGCAATAAGAACTGGCGATGCTCGGTCAACGGAACCACGAACGCGTACCTGAAGGTTCGCAACTACAAGGTGGTCTCGGGCCGCGAGTTCACCGAAGAGGACGAGCGCACGAGCAAGTCGGTCTGCCTCATCGGAGCGACCACGAAGAACGAGCTTTTCGGCAAACAAGATCCGGTCGGCCAGCTCTTGCGCGTCGGGAAAATGCCCTGCGACGTCATCGGCACGCTCGGCTCGAAGGGCGAGGGAGGCGCGGGCACGGACCAGGACGACGTCGTGCTCATGCCCCTCTCGGCATACCAGCGCAAGATCTCGGGCAACCACGACGTGTCCAACGTCTACGTGTCGGTCGAAGAGGGGCGGCCGACCTCGATGGTCAAGGCCCAGCTCGAAGGGCTGATGCGCGAGCGGCGCAGGATTGCGCCCGGCGCGGCCGACGACTTCAGCGTGCGCGACATGCAGGAGGTCGCGAGCGCCATGGTCGGGGCGACCTCGGCGCTGACCGGTCTGCTCGGCGCCATCGCCGCCGTGAGCCTGATCGTCGGCGGCATCGGCATCATGAACATCATGCTCGTGTCGGTCTCCGAGCGAACGCGCGAGATTGGCACCCGGCTCGCGATCGGCGCGATCGGTACCGAGGTGCTCGCGCAGTTCTTGGTGGAGGCGGTGATGCTCTCCACCTGCGGCGGCATGATCGGGGCCGGGCTCGGCGTGGCGGGATCCGCCATCGCGTCCAAGGCGCTCGACATGCCCTTCGTGTTCGTTCCCGAGATCGTGATGCTCGCGTTCGTCTTCTCCGCCACCATCGGCGTGGTGTTCGGATATCTGCCCGCGCGCCAGGCGGCGAGGCTCAACCCCATCGAGGCTCTTCGTCATGAGTAACCGTGCATCGCGTGTATTGGGCATAGCCGTCTTCGCGCTGACTCTGGGTCTATCCTCGAAGGGTCGGGCCGACGAGGACGTTCCGGAGATTCCAATCGATCCCGGGCGCGTCGTCGATTTCACCATCGCATCGCACCCGACGCTGCGCGCCTCGATCCTCGACCTTCGCAGTGCCGAGCGCGAGCTGGAGTTCGAAGAAGGGCGCTACCCGTACACGCTGCAGCTCGTAGGGGGTGCCACGCGATCGACGACGGCGTCGGCCCGCGACGGGGTATCGTCGGTGTCGACGCAGGATTCGGTGAACGTGGGCACGCAGATCTCGCGCACTTTTCCGACGGGCACGCGCGCCGCGATCAGCATCGACGGCGCCCAGGAGCTGCATCGGACGCCCGTCGAAAGCGGTCCTACGTACGGGAGCGCCGTGCGCGCCTCGATCGCCCAACCGCTGATGCGCGGTGCGGGTACGACTATCGGCGAGCAGGGCCTGCGGCTCGCCCGCATCAACCGGACGGTGGCGGAGCTCGCACGCAACCGGGTCGCAAGCGAGCTGACCCGGGACGTGCTCATCGGCTACTGGGAGCTATGGTTCGCCCACTCCGCGGTCCGCATCGAGCGCGGTGCGCGAAGACTCGCCAGACGCGAACTGAATGAAGCCAACCAAAAGATCGCCGAAGGGGTGCTGCCCCCCGTCGACGCGCTCTTGTTCGAGACGCGCCTGGCGTCGTTGGAGGAGAGCGTCCTTTCTGCGATCGCGACCCGCCGCCAGCGCGCGCTCAGCCTTTCGCAACAGATCGGCGCGCCCGAGGTATTCTCCGCCGATCTGGTCACGAGCGCCGAGAGCCCGCCCCAGGCCCCGCCCGTCCCGGTGCGCGCTCAGGCCCTGCAGATCGCGCTCTCGACCTCGCCAGAAGTGCAAGAGCTCGCGTCGCAGCTGCGTTCGGCCCAGGAGCGCATGTCGACCGCCGGGGACGCGTACCGCCCCCGACTCGACGTCGAGGGATACATGCAACTCGCCGGCGCCGGGGACCGCACCGTGGCGCCCGTCCTGCAGCAGATCGGCCGCGCGTCGGCGACGAGCGTGCACCTGGGGCTCGTCTACGAGTTGCCGCTCGATCAATCCCGCAAGGTGGCCGAGCGCGCGCAGGCGCTGCTCGCGGTTCGAATGGCGGAAGAAAGGCTCCGGGCGGCCCGCCAGCGCACGCAGCTCGACATCGACTCGGTGCTCGTCGAAGAGCAGATGGCTCACGAGCGCGTGTCGCTCGCCGACCAGACCGCGAAGCGGGCCGAGGCCCAGCTCGACGCCGAGCGCCAGAGGCTCGAGGCCGGAACGGGGCTCCCGATCAACATCCGGCAGGCGCAGGACGACCTCAGGCAGGCGCAGCTGCGCGCCGTACGGGCGAAGGTGGATCTTTGGGAATCGGTTCTCGCGCGGCAGCACCTGACGGGCGTGCTGCTGCAGCAGATTAGCGCGCGCGTTGAGGCGGCGGATCAGCAGACGCGGTGAAGGCGCTACGCGAGGTTCAGCGTTCCCGTGAATCGCGGGTCGCCCCAGCCAGCCATGGGAACTCCCACTGCGTTTGCTAAAGAGGCGAGAAGCTTGTTGTGCGCCTCGGCTTTGAGGTCGATGAGCCGATGGGTGCGGATGCCCATGTTGGCGCCGGCGGCGACGATGATCGGCATCTTCACGACCGTGTGCCCAGTCCAGCGAGCGACGATCAATCAGCGCGAGCATTCCGCGAGGCGGGCATCGTTCTCATGCTGCCCTCGCTCCGAGGAGGCAATGGCAATCCCGGTCATCGGGAGCTCATGTTCGGCGAAGTCGATGACGTTCTCGCTGCCATCGACTTCGCCGAAAAGGGCGTGAAACCGGTGAGCAATGCTTCGAGTCTCCCGTTTCTCACGCGCGGAGCGGGATCTGCGCCAGTGAAAACATTGACCGTCGAAGGAGTCGATCACTTCGGCGTCCTCGCGCCCATCACGCGCTTGCTCGCCACCAAGATCAATGCCGATAGCGGCTCGCGGTCGAACATTGCAATCTCCCAGGCCGAACTCGCCGCCGCCGTCAAAGCGCGGCCGTGACTGAGCGGTGCCGTCGATGCGTGACGGCGGCTGATTGTGCCTGGGATTGACCGTGCAGCGAACACGCCAGGTCAACCTCGGATTCACGCGACGCGGACAAAATAACTCATCGGTCTGGCGGATGAGTCCCGCCGAGGAATTCGCTCTCCGTAAATCGCCGCTCTAGCTGGTGCCAGTTTGCGCGCGCGCCGAGCTGCGCAAGCACGGACATGACGCCAAAGCGGATGCGAATCATGAAAAGGAACTCACCCGGTAAGTGAAGCTTGAGGAGCTCACGCTTGGCCTCGACAACCGCGCCGAATGGCTTGGCTTCGCCGGGCTCGACGGCAAGGGTTTCGTCGCGCAGCATCGGCCCGTAGAACGATCGGATGAGTTTCCGTGCTGTTTCGAAATCGTACGTCTGACCTTCCTCGACGAAGCCAACATCAAGCAGTGCTCGGTGCAAGGCGTCCCGGGTGTCCGTGTGAGCGGCGCGGGTGAGCCCCGCGAGCTTCTGCACGAGCGCGCGGTCGAATTCTCGGGTCGAACCGTAATCGAGCATCGCGATTCGGCCATCGTGCTGGACGATGTAGTTGCCGGGATGTGGATCCCAATTGTAGAGGCCGCGGCGGAAGAGTGTCCCGACGTAGAACTCGAAGAGCGCCTCTCCAAGCCGATCACGCTCGGATTGCGGCGGATTCGTGGCAAGAAAGTCGTCGAAGCGTAGCCCCTCGATCCACGAGCTCGTGAGCACACGGCGCGAGGAATACAGCGGATGCGTGGCGGGGACGGTGAGGGTGGCGTGACCGGCGTAGATACGAGCAAAGCGTTCCTGGTAGCGTGCCTCGCGCTCGTAGTCGCATTCTTCGATAAGGGCGCGGCGTGCCGCGCCCACGACCGCGTCCACGTTGGCGCCCGGGGCGAGGAGTTTCGCAAAGGGCGTTCCCAGTGCGGCCGGTCGGAAGTCGCTGGCGATGGCTGTCTCGATTCCCGGGTATTGAATTTTGACTGCGACGTCCTCACCGGTCGGCAATCGGGCTCGATGGACTTGACCGATCGAGGCAGCAGCAGCGGGCGAGGGACTCATTTGCGCGAGGAGCGGTGGTGCCTGCTTCCCGAGCTCTGCGGTAACGATTTCGACGACGCGCTCGAACGGCATGGGAGGCGAGTGCGTCTGCAGCAGGGCAAGTGCGCCCTTCATCTCGGGAGGCATGTCGAGCTCGAGGTAGCTCATGAGTTGCCCCACCTTCATCGCGACGCCCTTCAGCTGTCCCACTGACGCCGCGAAGGCGACGAGTGATTCGACGTTTTTCGCGATCTCGCCAGCATCTTTGCCGCGCAGCGCGAGGCGGGCTCCACGCAGGCCGGCCACCGCGGTCCGCCCCAGTCGACCGAGCGATGTGGTGGGGAGCTTTGCGTCCAATGCGAGCAAGCGTCGTTCGAGTTCTTCGCGCAGCGAGCGGCGACCGTCATTCATGAGCAGCTCTGCTTGCGGGTCTCGATCCGACCTTGCACGTCGAGGTAGTGACGAGCAGTATCACGGCGAGACCCAGCGTGACGAAACGGCCGCAGCTCTCCAGCGGCGGCTGGAGCTCGAGATAGCCCACGAGCCACGGAGCGCCATTCGCCAACTCCGACGGCCGTCGCGCCCGGCTCGCCGCAAGCGCTGGTGCATCTACGGCGAGTGCTGGAAGTCGCCGATCTGCGGGTAACGCATCTGCGGCCCGGAAAAGAACGCCTTGCGATCGACGCAAAGGAGCGTTTCCTCGAGGGCGGCGGTGGTGACGGCATTGACGATGTTGATGGCGACCTTTGCATCCACCGTTCCGCATTTGGCGAGGGCGGAGAGGAAGGCAGCCCCGCAAACGCCGGCCGCGGTTGCGACTTCGATGGCTCGCTTGCCGTTGGGGTTCGTTTCCCAGCAAAGGTCGGTCACGTTGATGTGGTCGGCGCCCGTGATCCCCACCAAACGCTTGGGCGCCGGCGAGCCGGCGTAGCCGCTTTGATCTCCCGAATAGGCGAGGACGGTATCTGCCATTCCTGACACGATGAGCGAGGACTTGAGCGTCGAGGACGCGGCCACGGCGGCATTGGTCGCGATCGGCATGTCGACTTGCACGTTCGGTTTGGTACTGAAGTTTCCGGCGTTCCACGCGCCTTGGCTGTGTCCGCTGATGCCGATCCTCGTCATGTCGGCAGACGATCCGAGAAAGGCGAAGTCACCGGACTTCATCGTCAGGCCGGCGATGATGGCGTCCACATCGCGGCCGAGATCCTGCAAAACGCCCGAGCCCATGCAGAGGCCCAAGCTCGCGCCCGCCAAAAAGTCGGTAAGGTAAAGGCCGAAGTGATCGGCTGCGACCACGACGAACCCGCGGCTCGCCCACTGGGTCATGGTCGAAAGTGACGCTGTTCGGAAAGACCCGGTGCCGTGGATGAAGATGACCCCCGGGTACGGACCGTGACTCGCGTCGATAGGGAGATCGCGGTAGCAGTTGCACTTCTGCAGTGAGTTGTCGGCCGGAGGAATCTTCGACGCCTGACCGGGCGGCAGCCAAGCCGTAAGGTCATAGGTAGCGATCGATTGGCCCACCTCGCTCCCGATCGCTGCGGGGTACCAAACTTCGGCGACGAGCGAAGCACCGGCGACGGGGATTTTGACGGTCTTGACACCGACGGGCCACGGTCCGGCCACGGCGGGGTCGTCGGAGGCCTGATAGAGTTTCGTCGTTCCGCAGCCGTTGACGGTCGGAGGTACGGCGGCGTCACCGGTGACAGCGTCGCGACTCGCGGCGTCCATTTCGCTACCGCCGGTATCGGTGTTTCCGCCGGTGTCCATTGATCTTCCGGCATCCCTTGCGTCGTCGCTCGCCGGCGCGGCGTCCGCGGGAGCTGTGCCGCCCGATCCTGCTGCCGCGCCGGTCCCGCCGCGTCCCGCTTCGTTCGTACCACCCGTGCCGCCCGCACCGCCGCGGCCGCTTGTGCCTGCACCGCTGGATCCGGTGGACCCACCCGTATTCGACGCGTCGACCCCATCGCCAGCCGCGCCGGTCGATCCAGCCGGTCCGGAACCCTGTGGACTGTTATCGGAATCGGAGCAAGCGAGCATTCCAATGCCCGCGAGAAACGCAGCTGCGATGAGTCTCATGATGCGATTTCCAAACTGCTCAGGGAAAAAGCTCGCAGGCATTTCTCCTTTCTCATCCGGGCGCTCCTCGTGCCGTCACGATGCCGCAAAATGTCGCGCGCGACAGTTGCTTTAGACGCCAATTCATTCACTCGGCGGGACAGATCGATGGGCGCGAGGCAGGAGGTTCCGGGTTGTGAGGGGATCGACTATCCTCGCCTCCCATGCGACCCCTCGTGATGATCCCCGGGCCCATCGAGATCGACGACGCGGTGGTGCGTGCTCTCGGCCGTCCGCCCAAGAGCCACCTCGATCCTGAATTCATCGAAACATTCGGGCGCGCTCTCGAAAAGCTGCGCCAGGTGTTTCAGGCGCCGAAGGGGCAGCCCTTCATCGTCGCCGGGAGCGGCACACTGGCCATGGAAATGGCCGTGGCGAACTTGGTCGAGCCGGGCGATCGCGCGGTCGTCGTCGAAATTGGCTATTTCGGCGCGCGCATGGCGGACATCCTCGAGCGGCACGGCGCGGCGGTGACGCGCGTCGGCGCAGAGCCCGGCGCGGTGCCGGCCATGGCGGATGTGACCCGCGCGCTCACCGGGTGCAAGCTGCTCGCCATCACGCACGTCGATACGTCGACCGCGGTGCGCAACGACGTCCGCGCGCTGGCGGCGCTCGGCCGAGAGCAAGGCGCGCTCGTGGTCGTCGACGGGGTTTGCTCGGTCGGCGGCGAAGAGCTTTTGCAAGAAGCGTGGGGCGTCGACGTCGTGCTCACCGCGAGCCAAAAGGCGATCGGCGCGCCGCCCGGGCTCGCTCTCCTCGTCGTTTCCGAACGCGCGCTTGCTGCGTGGCGGGCGCGCAAACACAAGGTCGCGTCGTATTATGCCGATTTTGCGCTGTGGCTACCGATCATGGAAGCGTACGAAGCACGTAAACCGAAGTACTTCGCGACGCCGGCGGTGAACCTCGTCGAAGCGCTCGACGAAAGCTTGCGCGTGCTGCTCGGCGACGGCGTGTCCAAGCGCGTCGAAATGCATCGCCGCACGGCGGGCGCCTTTCGCGCGGCGTGGATGGCGCTCGAGCTACAACAACTGCCCACGAGCAGCGAGCATGCGGCGACGACGCTGAGCGCCGTGTACTACCCGGCGGGCATCGATGCCACGCTGGTCGGCGCGGTGCGCAAAGAAGGCGTCGTCATTGCCGGCGGACTGCATCCCCAGCTCGGACCGAAGTATTTTCGCGTCGGCCATATGGGTGCATGCGCGCCAGCGGACGTGCTCGCCGCGGTGGGGGCCATCGAGCGCGCCCTGGCCACGCTCGGCCATAAGCCGCACGCGATCGGTCGCGCCGTCGCCGCGGCGCAAGCCGCGCTATTCGTTTAGAGCTGTTTTAAAAGGCGTCGATGCCCGTGAGCGCGCGCCCCAAGATGAGCGTGTGCACCTCGTTCGTTCCCTCGTAGGTGTAGACGCTCTCGAGGTTCAGCATGTGTCGAATGACGGGGTACTCGAGCAGAATGCCGTTGCCGCCCAGAATTCCGCGCGCGAGGCGGGCAATTTTGAGCGCCCAGGCAACGTTGTTTTTCTTGGCAAGCGACACTTGCTGAGGGATGAGCTTGTCTTGTTCTTTGAGCCGCGCGAAGTGGTAGGACATGATTTCGCCCTTCACGATTTCGGACGCCATCTCCACGAGCTGCGCCTGGATGAGCTGTTTGCTGGCGATGGGCGCGTTGAATTGGATGCGTTCGCGCGCGTAATTGACGGCGGTTTCGTAGCAGCTCTTGGCGGCGCCGAGCGCGGCCCACGAGATGCCGAACCGCGCCTGGTTGAGACAGGCCAACGGCCCGCCGAGGCCCGTTGCTTTGGGCAAAACGTTCTCGTCGGGAACGACGACGTCGTTCATCACGAGCTCGCCCGTGGCTGAGGCGCGCAGCGACATTTTCCCTTCGATGCCCGGCGTCTCGAAACCGGCCATGCCGCGCTCGACCACGAAGCCGCGAATGCTATCGGGGCCGCCCATGGCGTCGCCTTCTTTGACTTTGCCCCACACCACGGCGAGGTGCGCCAGCGGTGCGTTGGTGATCCACATCTTGGTCCCGTTCAAAATCCAGCGACCTTGCTCGCGACGTGCGTACGTCTTCATCGAACCGGGGTCGCTGCCGCTGTCGGGCTCGGTAAGGCCGAAACATCCGATGAGCTCACCCCGCGCCATCCGCGGGAGCCAGCGATCCTTCTGAGCGTCGGATCCAAAACGGAAGATCGGGTACATGGACAGCGAGCCTTGCACGCTCGCGAAGCTGCGCATTCCGCCGTCGCCATACTCGAGCTCTTGCAACGCGAGCCCATACGCCACCGCGCCCATGCCGGCGCACCCGTAGCCTTCGATGGTCGCACCGAGAAGGCCCATGGCGGCGATTTCAGGAATGAGATCGGTTGGGAACTGCTCTTCTTCGAAGAGTTTGCCCGCGCGGGGCAAAAACCGTTCGCGAATGAAGCGGCGCACGGTGTCGCGGATCATTCGCTCCTCTTCGGTGAGCAGGTGCTCGATGGCCGAGAGGGACGAAAGGGGCATCGGTTCGTGAATCTCGACGGACATGATTGACCTCGGGGTTAAGGCGAGAAACTGCGTTATCGACCTTCGGGGAGCGTGACCTCGTCGTCGTCACGCGTTGCGTAGCCTTCTGCTTTGGATTCGTCGACGGCGGTGAGCGACCAATCGAGATCGCGCGGGACCTCGAGGCGCATTTCCTCCGGCGTGGGAAAGCGTAGTCCGCTCGCTTTGACGGCGGGTTTGATGTCATCGAGAAAATCCTGCATCACGGCGCCACTGTCGCGCTTTTTGAGCCCGACCTCGATGGCGTATTGGTTGCCGGCGCTGCCGGGCCGTCCGAAGGACAGCAATCCTTGTCGCAGCCACGTCGTGAAATCGCGCTGCTTTTGCTCGGTGAATTGCCCGCTGCGACAGAGCTCGACCACGATGCGCTCGCCGAGCGCTTGATGCCCCTTCTCTTCGGAGATGATTTTCTCGATGACGCGCCGGTACGGCACGAACGAACAGCGCTCGTACTCCTTCAGCTGCCAAAAGCCACCGCGGTCATAGAGAAACTGCGCCATCGCCAGCTCGAACCACGACTCGGCAAAGGGGATGGGATGCTGCGCGAGACGCGCGTTGGTGACCCGCTCCACGTTCTCGCCCGTAAACTCGCGGTACATCTTGGCGACCGCTTCGTAGTGTTCGAATTCCTCGCGGATGTGCCACACCATGAACTTCTGCCACTTCATGGAAGGGACGAATTTGAGCCCGTGGCCGAACATCTGCGCGGCGGCGAGCTCGCGGTACGCCTGCGATTCCATCAGCTGGCGAACCGTGGCCGTCAGCCGATCGTCCATCTCGTCGCGCTTCGTGTACTCGGCGGTGCTCATCGCTGCTTCTCCTCTTTGTGCGGCGCATTCGCCGTCGTCGTCTCTTGCTTGGCGGGCGCGCGCAAACCTTCCGTCACTTCCGTGACGATCATCTCGACGAGACGCTCGTACGTCGTCTCACCCTCGGCTGCCGTCGCTTCCGCCGGTGCACCCGTGTACGCGCGGTCCATTCCGATATCGGAAAAACGCACCGGCGCCCCGTTGGCATCCGCAATTGCCTTGGAGAGTGAGACCGGCACGGCGGCGAGCAACGCGGCGGCATCGCTCTCGACGAGGTCGGGGCGCACCGCGAGGACGAGCGACGTCTCGTAACGGCCCGCGTGGCAGTCACCGCGCTTGAACTCGTCGGTGAGGGTGCGCCCCCAGCGGCGGGTGAGTTGGTTGGGAAAGGAGACGTGACGCGCACCGCGTTCCGTGGCGATCGCCGCCGCCGCGCGCTCGATGGCCGCTACATGTTCTGGCTCGAGGTGGTTATTGACGATCGCTACGTGGACAAAGCCGTCATCGAGGAGCGCGCGGACGACGTCCGAAATGAGTGCGATCAGCGTCGCTTCCGAGACACCGATCGCCCCACGAAAACCGGCGGCGTAGCGGGTGACCCCGTAAGCGATGGAGGGCGCGACCAGCGCCGGAACGCCGCGGCTTGCGAGCGCGAGCGCGGCGCGCCGGCAAGCTTCCTCGGAGAGCAAAAGGTCGGTCGAAAGGGGAAGATGCGGGCCGTGCGGCTCTGTGCTCCCGACCGGCAGCAATGCGACGGCGCCATCTTTGGCGCGCGCCCCCTCGAGAAATGTGGCGAGGGCCTCGGTCGAGAAATCGCCGAGCATGAGCGTGGCCCGCTCGGTCACGCCGCCCCCTCGCGCGCCTTGAGCGCCTTCTTGTCGACTTTGCCGCGGTCGTTGCGCGGCAAGTCGTCGACGATGACGATCCAGCGCGGGTACTTGTGTTTGGCGAGCTTGTCTTTGACGTACGCTTGCAGCTCCGCACAGATCTCCGTCGCAGCGCACTTTTTTGCGTCTGCGCGAAGGACGACGTACGCCTTTGGTTTGAGCAGTCCGCCGTCATTGGCGCCGATCACCGCCGCCATGGCCACATGGGGGTGCTGCACGAGACACTCTTCGACTTCGAGGGGCGATACCCAGAGTCCGCTCACCTTCAGCAGATCGTCGGCGCGGCCGCCGAACCAGAGGTACCCCTCGGCGTCGAGACGAAAGAGATCGCCCGTGCAGCACCAGCGCCCGTGAAACGTGCGCCAGCTCTTGTCGCGGTCTTGGTGGTACGCGAGGGCGACCGAATCGCCGCGCACCCACATCACGCCGATCTCGCCGGGCGGCACCGGCGTGGCGCCGGGACCTTTGGCGTCCTCGGGCAAAATCGCAATTTCGTAGCCGTTCACGACGCGGCCGAGGGAGCCCGGTTTGACGTCACCGGGGCGATTGGTGGCATAAATGTGGAACATCTCCGCCGAGCCGATGCCGTCGTACACCTCGCCGCCGCCGCGCGCGCTGCCCGGACCGAACTGCGCCAGATAGCGCTCGAGGAGCGTGGGAGGGAGGGCTTCGCCCGCCGAGAGCGAGAACCGAACGGAGGAAAGATCGAGACCCGATTCGCCGTTGGCGAGGAGGGCCGCGTCGTACTCGAGCAGCTTGCCGATCATCGTCGGCACATTGGTGACGACACTCGGGCGGTGCCGCACGATCGCCGCCACCAGCGTCTCCGGCGTCGGCCGTTCGGCGAAAAGGCACGTGGTCCCTCCGACGGCGAAGGGAAAGAAGAGGTTCGTACCGGTGGCGTAACCAAAGAAGAGCCGCGGGACGCTCACCGTCACGTCGCCTTCGCGGTAACCGACGGTGCCCTTGGCGTAGTTCTCCGTGTTGAAAGCAAAATCGCGATGCGTGTGGATGGCGGCTTTGGATTTGCCTGTCGAGCCCGAGGTAAAAAGCCAAATCGCGATGTCGTCACGCTTCGTGGATACGGCGGCAAAGCGCCCCGCGGAGGCGATCGCTTGCGAGAGCGACGTCACCTTGACCGCGCCGCTCGAGGGGAGAAGCTGAGAGGACGCATCGTCCGGTTGCTCGGGGTCCTCGCCCGTCGCTAGATCGGGAACGATGAAAAGTGCACGCAAGTGGCGCGCCGCCGAGAGCGCGCCGCCCGCCGCTTCGATGCTGCGCACGACGCGCGCGAGCGTGATGATGGCGGAAGCACGCGTGTACTCGACGAGGTACGCCAGGTCTTCGACCGGCGCGTCGGGGTTGCCCATCGTCAGCACCGCGCCCGCTTTGAGCGTGGCCATGATCGACCACACGAAGGGCGGCATATCGGGCAGCACGACGAGCACCCGCTCCTCTTGCCGCACACCGGCCGCCTGCAGCGCCGCCGCGAAACGCATCGTGCGATCGGCGACGTCTTCGTACGTCCACGCGCGCGCCCCGAAGCGCACCGCCACGCGCGTCCCTTTTCCTTCGCGCAGTCGATCGAACAGGAAATAATCGGCGAGATTGAACTCGTCCGGGAAAGCACCGTCCGTCATGATTCACCCCCTCTTTTCGCAAGCGGCCTCCAAGGAGGCGCTACCAGACGACGCCGGCTCCTGCCTTCTTCGAAAAGGATGGGCGCCCCCATTTCATCCAGATCCGCCCGGTCCCAGAGCTTGCACGTGACCGCGCGATGGCGCTGGTCGAGCGCTTCGCAATAATTCGTATAGGTGCAAGCGCGCACATCTTCGCCGCGGCCGAGGCGCAGCTTCTTGAACCAGTCGGGATCGGCGAGAGACTGGCGCGCCGCGCCGATCAAGTCCCCTTCGCCATCTGCCAGAATTGCTTCCGCCTGATCGAAACTGCAAATGCCTCCCGCGACGACGAC
Source organism: Polyangiaceae bacterium (assembly GCA_035318505.1). Classification (GTDB taxonomy): domain Bacteria; phylum Myxococcota_A; class Polyangia; order Polyangiales; family Polyangiaceae; genus DASWDH01. The sequence continues at coordinate 50,566 of DATHEQ010000351.1, forward strand.
GGGCGTCTGAAACCCGGCGGCACGCACGGCGGCGCGGACCTTGGCCTGTTTGGGCACGTTGCGGGCAAAGGGCCCCCGCTCGTCGCCGAGCGAGGTGGGCATGCACTCGTGACCACTCGGCCCGGTATAAGGATACGCCGCTTCGCCAACCTTGGGCTGCTTCGCGTCTTCGAACTTTCCCCCCGTCGAAAGGGAGAGAAAATCCATACCCGCGCGCGCAAGCTCGACGCCGAAGAACGCCGCGTCGTCAACGTCGCTCCCACCTTCGATGGTCTCGTCGCAGAGGAATCGGCATCCGACCGTGTAGCTGTCGCCCAGGCGCGCGCGCACCGCGCGGTAGACCTCGATCGGCAGTCGAATGCGTTGCTCGCGCAGACCGCCATAACCATCGGTACGCGTATTCAATGCCGAAAGGAACGAGGCCATCGTGTAGGCGTGCGCATAGTGAAGCTCGACGCCGTCGAACCCCACTTGGCGCGCTCGCGCCGCGGCGTCGGCGAACAGCCCCGGCAACACCTGGGGCAAGTCACGGATGTGCGGATGCTCGACGTCGGTCACCCGCTCGCGCAATCCGAAGGCGAGGGCCTCGTATTGTCGCGGGTCGAGGAGCGCGCGCAAGGTTTCGTCGGGCAACGTCGCGAGGCGGGCACGCACCTCGCCCTCGGGGGCACCTTCGAGCGACGGCTCTCCCAGGCGCTCAGCCACCCTCTGGCGCAGTTGTTCGTCGATTGGCAAAAATCGCTCGATGAATTTGTCCTTGGGGGGACGTCGTTTGATCTGCAAGAAATCGATGCACTGAATGAAGAGCCGCGTGCGTCCAGCGCTCTTCTGACGAACCCGCTCGGCGAGCGCGCGCAGGCCGGGAAGAAAGCGATCATGCCCGATGCGCAAAAGGGGCCCGCTCGGCACGTCGCGGATCCCCGTCGCCTCGACGACGATGACGCCGGGCTCCCCTTCGGCGAAGCGGCCGTACCAATCGAGCACCGCCGGCGTGACGAAACCATCGTCGGTGGCCCGCCACGGAACCATGGCCGGAACCCAGGTCCGCTCGTGCAACGCTAGGCCCGAGCCGAGCACGCAACGCGAAAAGAGGCGCGACTGTGCGATCTCGGCCGCGCTCGGCGCTCGCATGATCGGCAACGCGTGCCGGATCTTTCCCGCGGTGCTCGCCATGGTCAGCGGGCCTCGGTTTTGGATTGCCGCCGGCGCTCGCGCTCGAGCCGTCGGGTCGCGATGACGACGCGCTGGATTTCGGTCGTCCCTTCATAGATGCGGAGCGCTCGAATTTCGCGGTACAGGCGCTCGACCGCAATCCCGCGCACGACCCCCAGCCCGCCGTGGATCTGCAGGCAACGATCGATGATCCGCTGTGCCGCCTCGGTGGCGTACATTTTGGCGATGGCCGCTTCCTCGGTGATGGACGCGGCGCCTTCGTCTTTCAGAAGCGCTGCGCGAAAAACGAGGAGCCGGGCTGCGTCGAGCTCGGCCACCGAATCGGCCAGATAGGCCTGAATCTGTTGAAACTCGCCGATCGATTTGCCGAATTGCTGGCGCCAAACCGCGCGGTGGAGCGCTTCGTCGAGCGCGCGACGCGCCATGCCGCACGCAGCGGCGCCCACGCTGACGCGGAAGGTGTCGAGCGTCGACATGGCGATGTCGAAACCCGCGCCCACATCGCCGAGACGATCGGCGTCGCGCACCATCGTTCGATCGAGGTGAAGCGTTCCGATGGAATGGTCGGCCATCATGGCGATGGGGCCCTGCACGGTGAGCCCCGGCGCGTCGCGCTGCACGACGAACGCCGTGATCCCTTTGCGCCGCGCAGGCGGATCGGCGTTGGCAAAGACGACCATCTGATCGGCGATGGGCGCATTGGAGATGAACGTCTTGGTGCCCGTGAGCCGCCACAGCGCGGGATCGCCATCGTCCTTTTTGGCGACCGTCTGCAGCGATGCCACGTCGGTTCCGGCCTCGGGCTCGGTGAGTGCGAACGCCGCAACCGCGCTACCCGCGACCGCGCCGGGTAAAAGGCGTGATTTCTGCTCGGCCGACCCGAAGGCGTGGATGGGATACGTACCGAGCCCCTGCACGGCGAAGAGCGAATCCGCGGCTCCGCTCGCCCACGCCAGTCCTTCGCGCACGAGGCAAATGCTGCGCAGGTCGACGGCGCCGGCCTTTGGCGCGAACGACTGCAAGAAGCCGCGGGCGCCGAATTCGAGCACGATGGCTCGCTCGACTTTGCCCGACTCGTCGGGCAGCTGCCGCGAGACCGCGCCAGATTCTTCGAGCTCGGTCACGCGGGCGATCGCCTGGCGCACCTTGGCGGCTAGCTCCCGGTGCTCGTCGCGAAAAAGAAAGCCGAGATCGTCGGTGCTCAACCCGGGGCGGGCGGGTGCGCTTGGCGGCGGAAGGCTCACGGCCGTCTCCGCTGCGCGGCCGAGCACGTGCTCTTCACCGGCCGTCTCCTTCGTCCGATGTTTTCGGCGCGGGCGCGCCGGCAAAACGCGGCGTGCGTTTCTTGGCGATGGCGTCGTACGCTTCCCGGAAATCCGCGTGCATCATGCAAATGGCTTGCGCTTGAGCCTCGGCTTCGATGGACTCGTCGAGGGACATCCCGTGCTCGTCTTCGATCATCTGCTTGGTCATGGCATGCGCAAAAGCGGGACCTTCGGCGAGCTTGGTGGCGAAGGCGAGCGCCGCCTCGAGCGCCGTACCGTCGGCGACGATGCGGTTGGCGAGACCGATGCGATAAGCTTCGTCGGCGCCGATGAGATCGCCGGAGTAGAGAATCTCGTTCGCTCTTCCGAGCCCGACCACGCGCGGCAACAGATACGCAGCCCCCATGTCCGCACCTGACAGACCCACCTGCGGAAAGACGAATCCGAATCGCGCCGACTCTGCCACGATGCGCACATCGCAGGCGAGCGCGATGACGGCCCCCGCGCCCACCGCTACGCCATTCACGGCGGCGATCACGGGACGTCGCACGCGGCGCAAGTTGCGAATGAGCGCGCCCGTCATGCGCGTGAACGCCAGCAACTTCGGCGCATCGTAGGACACGAGCTCGGCGATAATGGCGTTGCGATCGCCGCCGGAGCAAAAGCCCTTTCCCGCGCCGGTGACGACGACCGCGCGCACCGCCTCGTCGGTGGAGAGCAGGGGCAAGAAGTCGCGCAGTTCGGCGTAGCTCTCGAACGTGAGCGAGTTGAGCGTGCGGGCGTTATCGAGCGTGATCGTCGCCACGCCCGCGGCGAGCGAAAATCGGAAGTGAGCGGGCGCGGGGAGCGTCATTTCGCCCCCTCTCGCGGCAGAACGCATGTCGCCTCGATCTCGACTTTGGCGCGCTTCTCGACGAGACCCGCCACCCCCAAAAGTGCCATCGCCGGAAAGTGCCGCCCCATGCGCGCCCGCCAAGCATGGCCGATCGCGCGCGTCGCCGATCGGTAAGCGTCGAGGTCCGTCACGTAGACGGTCATCCGCGCGATGTTCCGAACCTCACCTCCCGCTGCGCGGACGACAGCCAACACGTTGTCGAGAGCCTGCGCGAATTGTTCGGCGAGATCGTCGGTCGTGAACTTGCCGTCAGGGTGCCATCCCACTTGCCCGGCGACGAACAGCATCCGCTCGCCCTGCCCCAGCGTGCACATGCCGTTCGCGTAGCCGAGCGGCGGCGGCCATCCCTCGGGCTGCACGTTGCGCAAAAGCTCGATCGCGCTCTCACCCATGAAGCCCTCCGCCGCTGATCGCAATGGCCTGGCCGTGGATCCCGCGTGCATCGGGCGCGAGCAGCGAGGCAACGAGATGAGCAATCTCTTCGGGTGCGAAGAGGCGATGTTGCGGTGACGTCTTGGCGAGCGCCTCTTTGGCGGCCGCCGCATCGCGCCCCGTTTTATCGACGATGCGCGCGACGGAGCGATCGGTCATCGGCGTATCGACGAAGCCCGGGCACACGGCGTTGATAGTGACGTCGCTGGTCGCGATCTCCATCGCGATCGCCTTGACCAGCCCGACCACGGCGTGCTTGCTCGCGCAATAAGCCGCGGTGTACGCATACCCGACGAGGGCCGCGGTCGATGCGACGACAACGACGCGCCCGTAGCCTCGCCCCACCATGCCCGGTATCGCGGCGCGACAGAGTCGGAAGACGGCCGTCGCGTTGGTCGCCATTACCGCGTCCCACGCTTCGTCACTCGTGGCGGCGAGCTTGTGCGACGCTTCGATTCCCGCGTTCGGAATGAGCACGGAAGCGGGACCGAGCCGCGATTCGACTTCTTGCAAAATCGCTTCGGACGCCCCCTTCGCCGTCACGTCGGCGGTGACGGCGATGCCTCCCAGCTCGCGCGCGAGCGACTCGATCGCGTCGTGGCCGCGCGCGACCAAGGCCACCTTGAGACCGTCCTTTGCCAAGCGTCGCGCGATCGCCACTCCGATTCCGCGCGACGCACCGGTCACGATGGCGACCCGTCCGGCGAGCGCGGTTTCGGCCCCTGTCGGTGCTCCCATGGCGGTTCTTTACCGGGCTCGACATCTGTCCGCAATGAGATCCATCCAATTGAAGATAAGCTGGACGATGGTCGCCCCACCTTCCGCCCGGGCGGTCGCCGTCACCGCTGGACGAGCGCTTGATGGCCGAGCCGCACGTCGATGCTCGGGTGCTCGCGGACCAGCGTGCGCAGACGCGCGAGGCTCTCGGCATTGCCGGCGCGATCGGCGGTAAAGCTGCCCGGCTCGACGTCGTTCTCCCATCCCCACGCGGTGTGGCAAGTGTCTCCGGTGAGGAGCACCGGCCCTTTCGGCGTACGGGCGACGTAAGCCGTGCTTCCGTGCGTGTGCCCGGGCATGGAGAGGGCCCATAGCGAGCCGTCGCCGAACACGTCGAGCACGCCGACGAAGCGTCCGTCGGCGTCGGGTTGGTACTGCCATTCCTGGATCGGCTCTTGGCCCTCGAGCTCGCGATCGATGCTCGGACGAACCACGATGTTGAGAAATGCCTGGGCGCTCGTCTCGCCGGGACCCGTGAAAACGGGTGTGCCCTTGGGCACATCGGGCATGCCCATCACGTGATCGAGGTGCAAGTGCGTGAGGAGCACGCCGCGCAGCGGCTCCTCGTGCCGCGAAAGCCACTCGCCGAGCGGCACTTTGATCTTCAGCTTCTCGCGATGCATGAAGCTCGCTACCAGGCCGCGCACGGCCGCATGATCGGGGTCGTCGCGCAGGGCGCGCTCGATGCCGGTGTCGACGATGTACATGCCGCGCGTCGGATGGCGCACGATGTGGAAGTAGATCTCGATCGGCTCGTCTTCGTCACGTAAACCCGCGGCTTTGGCCTTGGGGTGCTCGAGGTTCAAGACCCCGCTGCGATCGACGGCCCAGTCGGCCGAGGCGATGGTCTCCACCGCCACGGGCCCCGGCTGGTCGATGACCGCCAGAAGGTCCTTCGAGCTGCGGTTCGTTCCCAGCGTGCTCGGCTTGGTGGGATGCGAGGAAAAAGAGCATCCGCCGAGCACCGTCGTTGCCAGCACCATTGCGATTGCCGTCGTCCTTCTCATGGCGTTCCTTGGGGCGAGAACCTTTTTTGCTACGGCGGAGCGCCGTCTCGTGGCCCTTACCTGCGCTGAACCTAGGTCATGCATAATCACATGAAAACTGGCGAATATGACATGGTATCATGCATAAATGGATATCCCGTGGGACGACCTTCAAGTCTTTCTCGCGGTGGCCGAGGGGCGCAGCATGAGCGCGGCGGCGCGGCGCCTGCGCATGGGCCAGCCCACCGTGAGCCGGCGCGTGGCCGCGCTCGAGCATCGGCTCGGCTACGCGCTCTTTCGCCGCAACGTCGAAGGTGTCCTGCTCACCGCGGCCGGCGAACGCTTGGTGTCACCGGCAAGGCGCATGGCGGAATGGGCGGGCGAGGTCACGCGCGCGTCGAGCAGCATCGATCACAAACCGGAAGGGCTCGTGCGCATCACGGCGCCGCCCGTCGTGGCGTGGGACTTCCTGGCGCCGTTCGCCGGCTGGCTACGCCGCAAACACGGCGCGATTCGCCTCGAGGTGCTGTCCGATACGCGCTTTCTCGACTTGGGGCGCGGCGAAGCCGACCTCGCGCTTCGCACCAACCCGGCCAATCAAGCCGATCTCGTGACGGTCGCATCGTTCGAGCATTCCAACGCCATTTTCGGTGCCAAGGATTATGTCGCTCGGCTTCCGCGACGTTTTACGCTCGCCGACCTCGACTGGATCTGTTGGGCGCCGCCCTACGAAGATCTCACGCCGAACCCACAGCTGGCTGAGTTGGTGCCGGGTTTCGTGCCTGCCTTCACGTCGGACAGCTACTTGGTGCAGCGCCAGGCAGCCGAAGCGGGGCTCGGCGTCATAGCGCTCGGCGACTGGCGGCATCGTTTCGCGCGCCCGACGGCGCTCGTGCCGCTCAAGTTGGATCTCGGAGCGCATGCCCGTTCGGCGACGCACCTCGTCTGCGCCAAGAGTGCGCTCGACATTCCGCGGGTGCGTCTCGTGGCCGAAGTCATCGCCGAAGCGCTGCGCGCGCCGCGTTGAGCGTCGTGACCGGATGGCCCGGTGATTACGCGGCCTTCACTGCTTTCATGCGCTGCGAGTGTCGGCCGTCCACGGGAAGGCGCAGAAGGAAGGTCGTGCCTTCGCCCATTTTGGTTTCGAACGTCAGCGTTCCGCCATGTTTTTCGACGACGATGGATCGCGCGATGGCGAGACCCTGCCCGGTACCGCGCCCCACCTCTTTCGTGGTGAAGAACGGATCGAAGATGAGATTCTGAATGTCTTGCGGGATACCGCCGCCGCTGTCGCTGATGGCGACCTGCACGAACTCGTTGTCGAGCTCGGTACGCACCGTGATGCGACCCTTGTTGGCGGTACCCGCCACGACGTCGCCGATCGCGTGCGCCGCGTTGACGATGATGTTGAGCAGCGCCTGGTTCACGTCCCCGGGGAAACAGGTGATGCGCGGCAGATCGGCGAGGTTGGTCTCCACCTCGGCGACGTGCTTGTACTCGCTTCTCGCGATGGTGAGCGTGGTGAGAATCCCCTGGTTCAGATCCATTGGCACCATCTCCTTCTGATTGGGATGGGCAAACTCCTTCATCGATCGAACGATGGTGGCAATGCGCGCGAGTCCTTCTTGCGTGGCGCCGAGGGCGCTGGGCAGGTGGTCGATGAGGTAGGAAAGATCGGCCGTGTCCTCCGCCTGGTTGACGTCGGCGATGATGTCCGCCTTGGCGGGGTCGCCGGAAATTCGTTCCAAAGCGCTGCGATAGTGCTCGATCAAAAGGAGAAGGTCATCGTTCGCTTCCCGTAAAAATCGAAGGTTGTCGCCGACGAACTGTACCGGCGTGTTGATCTCGTGCGCGATTCCCGCGGCAAGGCGTCCAACTGCCTCTAGTTTCTGCGCATGACGGAGCTCGACCTCGGCGTGCTGACGCGCCTTCATCTCGCTGTGCAGTCGTTCGCTGGCTATGCTCAACTCCGAGTGGGCGCTGGCGATCTCGCGCATCTGGTCGTCGCTGCGGACGAGCATCGCGCGCAGCGCGTCGAACCGGACCTTGGAGATGAGAGAGCAGAAAAACGCCAGCATGGTAAACGCCATGGGGTAACGGACGGCCACGCCGTCGAAGAGCGCGACGCTGTCCATGACCACGCAAAACGCCGCGGTGATGCCCGCCGCCAGTCGATCGTCCACGTGATCGAAAGCGACCGCCACGTAAGGCAGCCACAGCCAGCAAGCGACCGGCCAATCCAGGTAGTACGCGAGCGCGACCCCGCTGCCGAGGTTGACGACGGTGCGCAGAACTTCGCCCCTCACGAGGCCTACCCGCTTCAAAAGGACGAGGCTGACCAGCACGTTCCACGGGATGACAAGGACCTGCACCGCCGCGATCACCATCACGTGACGCCAGGTGCCCCATTTTTCGATCAGCGTGAGCAAGCTGATCGCACCCGCTCCTGCCGTATTCAGTTTGTTGAGCCGAGCGGTTACTTCGATGTAGCGGTCTTGCGGAGTCATCTTGGCGGGCAAGGGACGCGTGGGGCGATCGCCGAGCCTTTGCCTGATAAATACGGTCGAATCGTGCTCCACTTAAGAGATTGAAACTGCGCGTGATTCAGTGGCGCATGGGTGCCTCGCGACCCCCGTTCGCCGTTCGACTGCCGCTAGCGGGGCCCGGCGAGCGCCGGAAACCCGACGCGAAAGGTCGTTCCGCACCCGGGTTGGCTGTCGACGTCGATGAAGCCGCCGTTGCGCGTCACGAACGAATGCACCATCGAGAGGCCGAGCCCGGTTCCCCCCTGGCTCGACTTGGTGGTGAAGAAGGGCTCGAAGATGCGGGCGCGGGTGGCAGCGTCCATCCCCGCGCCCGTGTCCGTCACGCACAGCACGGCATACGCTGTCGCGCCCGAAGCACCAAGCGCCCTCCGAGTCGGAGCGTCGCGCAGCTCGCGGATGGTCTCGACGACGAGGGTTCCGGCGTTGGGCATCGCATCGCGCGCGTTGATGACGAGGTTCAAGACGAGCCGCTCGAGCCGCTCACGATCGATCTCGATATGACCGAGCTCGCGGTCGAAGCGGAGCGACAGCTCGATGCGGTCCCCCAGGAGCCGCGTCAACATCGGCTTCATCTGGAGGAGCATGTCGTTCATCTGCACGACCGCTGGTCGTTCGGTGGTGAGCTCTGCGATCGACAAGAGCTTGCGCGCGAGCAACGCTGCGCGCTCCGCGGCCTCGCGTATCTCGGCGACGCTGCGCTGAAGCTCGCCATCGGCGGGTTCCCGCTGCGCGAGCAGATCCGTGTAGCTGAAAATGGGAACGAGCAGGTTGTTGACGTCGTGCACGACGGCCGCGGCAGCCTCACCGAACGTCCGCTGCTCATGTGCGTGTTCGAGCTCACGCTCGAAGCGTTTTTCTCGGGTGACGTCACGGAACGTCACGACGTAACGACCGGCCTGAAAAAGTCGCGCTTCGACGCGCATTTCAGAAAGCCCACCGTCCCTCGAGGACTCGGAAAATTCGAGCGACGTCTCCCCATAGTCGCGCAGCCGGCGCGCCGCCTTGCTCACATCGAGCCCGCTCGGAAGCAGGTCTTGAAGACGTAAGTTCAAGAGCTCGCCATGATCGACCGCGTAGAGACGGGACGCCGCCGCATTGGCCGCCAGCACACGGCCGGTGGCGTCGATCACGATCATCGGGTCGGGTGCGCGGTCGAACAAATTGGAGAAGAACTTGGCGCCAGCATCGACCAATGCGAGCTGACGCCGCAGGACATCGAATTTCGGGCAACGGGTGGCATCGGGACTCATGCCCTCCATTTCGTGCCTCGGCACGATCGGGGGTATCGGCGCCTCGCCGATTCTCCAGTCGGACGATGCCGCGCGGTGCGTAGGACGCCGTCCTACAACCGCGAGCGGGGCGCGCAACCGAAGTTCAAATGCTTCGCCCGCGCGCGACGACCGCGGAGCGCACCAGGTCGACGGCAGCTTCGAACTGCGTCGATTTATCGAAGAAGTGGTCGGCTCCGAGGTCTCGGCAGCGCTGCGCGTAGGCGTCACCGGTGTGGTTGGTGAGCACGAGCACGGTGGGCGCTCTCAGCAGCCTTTTGAGCAGCGGCAAGATTTCGAGACCGCTCCGATCGGGAAGATCGAGATCCAGGATGACGAACTCGGGACGCAGCGCGCGAGACAGGTCGATCGCTCGCGTCGCATCGGCCGCCTCGAGGACGAGCTCGACGCCGTCGATATCGCGCAGCAAGGTAGCGATGCGCCCGCGAACCCCGGCCGAATCGTCCACGACCAAAACCTTCATCTGCGTAAGTGTTAGCGGCGGGCGAAGGGGCCGGCCATCCGCGCTACTCCGAAGCGACTGTAGGATGGTCGCTACCGGAACCGTCGGTGTTCGTCCTACTCCATGAGGCCGTTGGTCATGGCGTAGTGGGTGAGCTCGGAGTTGGTCTTCAGGTTCATCTTCTTCAAAATGCGCGTGCGATGCGTGCTGATGGTCTTCACGCTGAGGGCGAGCTCGCGACCAATTTGGGAAACGGTTTTGCCCGAGGCGATCATTTTGAGGATCTGAAATTCTCGGTCCGAGAGCGCCTCGTGCAGCGGACCGGTGTCGCCGCGCGCCACCGAAGACGCGAGTTTTTCGGCGACCTCGGGGGTGATGAATCGGCGCCCTTCTGCGATCCGGCGTACGGCGTCGACCAGTTTTTCGGGCGCGCTCTCTTTGGTGAGAAAGCCCGAGGCCCCGGCTTTCAAGGCGCGCACGGCATACTGTTCTTCGGAGTGGACCGTCAGAATGAGGACGGGCAGCTCGGGGCGCTCGCGTTTGATGTCCCCCAACAACTCGAGCCCGCTGCGACCCGGTATGTTGACGTCGAGCACCACCGCATCGAATCGACCTTCGAGGACTTTGGACCACAACTCGCCGGCGGTGGCCGCTTCTCCGGCCACCTCGATGTCGCTCGTTTCTTCGAGAATCTGGCGCACGCCGCGCCGCACGACGGCGTGGTCGTCGGCGATGAGCACGCGGATCACGGGGCGCTCCCGGAAAGAGAGCGGTCGAGCCGGAGCGCGAGGGTCACCGTCGTGCCGCCATTCGGCCCCACGAAAACGTCGACGTCGCCGCTCAGACGGCGCGCGCGCTCGCGAATGCCGAGCAACCCCAGCGACGTGGGGCTCTTGGCGGCGCCTTCACGGATGCCTTTGCCATTGTCGGCAACGACGAGCGACAAAACGTCTCCGCGCTTTTCGAGGTTGACGTCGACGCGCGTCGCGGCGGCATGGCGGGCCACGTTGGTGAGCGCCTCCTGGAAAATACGGAATACGCCCGTGGAGGCGTCCCGCGCGAGGTCGATATTCCCGACGTTGGAGCGCATGACGCACGCGACGCCCATGCGCTTTTCGAATTCCTTGGCCTGCCATTCCAAGGCCGCCACGAGACCGAGGTGGTCGAGCACACCCGGTCTTAGCTCGGCCGAGATACGCCGCACTTGCCCGATTGTTTCGTCGATGAGCTCGGACATGCCGGACATGCGTCCGCGCACCTCCGGGGCGAGCGGTCCATCGAATGCGGCCAGGCGGCGCCCGAGCCAGGCGACATCCATCTTGAGCCCGGTCATCGCCTGACCGAGCTCGTCGTGTATCTCGCGCGCGATGCCGGTGCGTTCCTCCTCGCGCGCATATTCGAGATGCGCGTTCAACGCGCCGAGCTGCTCTTCCATCTGCTTGCGCTCGATGGCGATGCCGGCGATATGCGTAGCGCGCCGGATGAGCGCCACTTCGGCATCGGGCACGGTGCACGGTTGAGCATAGTAAAGGGCAAACGTTCCGAGCACGCGCCCGTCGTTGGAAAATATCGGGCTCGACCAACAAGCCCGAAGGCCGTACCGCTCGACGACGTAGCGGTATTGCTCCCAAAGCGGGTCAGTGAGGATGTCAGAAACGAAAACGGGCCCTCGCCGATAAACCGCCGTACCGCAAGACCCGGCCGAGGGTCCGATGGGAAAGCTCGCCAATTCTCGATTGAAGGCGGCGGGCAGGCTCGGTGCCGCGCCGACGTGCAACGTTTCGCGAACTTCGTCGTAAAGGAGAATCGAAGCCATCATTCTCGGGACCTCGTTCTCGATGGCCAGCACCAGCTTGGTCAGCGTTTTCGCGAGCGGCGCCGAGGTGGCAATGAGCTCCAGCGTTTGGTGAACGCCTTCCTCCAAGCGCTCGCGCGCCCGGCTTTCGGTCACGTCGCGGCACGTTCCGACGAGGCCGATGAAGCGGCCGCGGTCGTCGAACCGCGGCTCACCGGCGGAGTCGAGCTCGCGAATGGATCCGTCCGGTCGCAGGATGCGTTCTCGATATTGAAATGCAGCTTGGTGCTTGACCGCTTCCGATACGGAGCGGGTCACCTTCGCGCGATCGTCCTGGTGAACGCGCGCGAGAAAACCCTCGAACGTGAGAACGCAGGATTGGGGCTCCAGACCGTAGATGCGATAGAGCTCGTCGGACCATACGACGGTGTTGGTGCTGAGCGTCCATTCCCAGCTGCCGATGTGCGTAATGCGCTGCGCCGTCGCGAGCAGCCGTTCGCTGTGCGACGCTCGGGCCTCGATCTGCGCGCGCGTCGGCGCGTGCCCCTTCGTCTTGCGCAGACCGGATTTCCGATCAATCCGCGCCGAGGGCCCCCCGGTCCGTCGCTCCCCTTTGCTCATGGCTCGTGGGCAGCCGTCGAGCGCCGATGCGGTCGGGCTCCCCCCGTTCTTCGCCCACCCTACCACGCCCGATTACGGGCCGCGCTTGAAGGTGCTCTTGGCGTTGGCGGGGCGCGACGCTTTGTACTTGTCCCAACAGCTCGGGCACCGCCACTGCGCGGTGACAGCGCCGTTCGATCCGACCTGCCGTACCACGCGCCACCCGAAACGCATGCTCAGCAGGGTCGACGAATCTGAGTCCTCGTCGCTCGGGGGCGGCGTCGCGCCGCATCCGCAACAAGCCGGGTGTATTCGGATTTCCGTCATGGGAACGATGTGCGTGGCTTGGCACACCTAAACAACGGTTCCTAGCGGATTTACTTGAGCTTGTGCTCATTTTCGCTTGCGCCCAATGGCCGAGTGGTCGACCGATCGCTGCATGATCGAGATCTTTTTCGACTTCATCTCCCCGTACGCGTACCTCGGCTGCTCGCGCATCCGCGCGCTCGGAGAGCGCCTCGGACAGGACATCGAACCTCGGCCCTTGCTCTTTGCGGGCGTGCTCAACGCGCTCGGCACCAAAGGGCCGGCCGAGGTGCCGGCGCGCCGTGCCTATGTGGTGAAGAACGTCATCCGAATGGCGCACCGCGCCGGGGTGAAAATTGCACTACCACCAGCGCACCCCTTCAATCCCTTGCCGGCGCTCCGGGTCGCTGCGCTCGATGTCGATCGCGCGCTGCGCTGGCGGATCATCGACGCGCTCTTCGAAGCGACGTGGGCAGGTGGTGGCGGGATCGACGGCCCCGAAAGGGTGGCCGCGGTGCTCCGGCAATCGGGTATCGAGGAGGCGCCCCTCATGGCGCTGGCGAGCGCCCCCGAAGCGAAAGAGCGATTGCGCCGCAACACCGAAGAGGCGTTGGCGCGCGGCGCGTTCGGCGTCCCCACCATGTTCGTCAATGGAGAGATGTTCTTCGGCTTCGATTCATTTCCGGACATCGAAGCCTACGTACGCGGCGAGGATCCGGTCACCCAGCAGCTCGGCATCGTCGAGCAGTGGGCCAAGCTCCCCGTCGCGGCCGCGCGCCCCAAAGCTGGGTGAGCATCGGGCACCGCGCGCCCGTCAGCGCGGCCAGAGCTCGGCGTGAGCGGCGGTGATGAGACCGGACAGTGAGAAGCTGTCGAAAAATTCGCGGCTGTCTTGGTCATCGCCCGCAAAACGCTCGCGCCAGGCGGCGACGTTCACGTTGGAGAGCACCGCCTTTTTCACGGCTTCGAGGTTGCGCGGTCCGCTGCCGGTGCGATGGATCTCCTGGTCGACCTGGATCACCACCACGCGCAAGAACTCGATCACCTGATCGAGATATGCTTTTCCGCGGAGCACCTTTCCGTGACCGGGAACGAGCCCATCGAATTCGAGACCCGCCATCTTCTCGAGCGTGGCGATGAGCTCGAGCGGGTATCCGCCGCCGAGATACGGCACGGGGTGGTCGAGCAAATCGCCGGCGACGAGGATCTTTTCACGTGGCAGGTACGCCACTGCGTCGCCCGCCGTGTTTCCGCGCCCGAGATGAAGAATGCGCACGAGGCGGCCACCGAGATCGATGTCGAGCTCGCGCTCGAAGGCGACGGTCGGCACCATGTCGCGACGGGATGCCAATTCGCGAAACTCCCGCCCACACCGGCTCGATTCCGGCGAGGGCCGTCTTGAATTCTGCAATTTCGCCGGCGGTCAGCGGCTTGCCGTCGGCGTCCTTGCCGGACTCGATGCGCTGCTTGAACGTCGTGGCGCGATCGGGAAATTTCGCGAACCACTGCGGATTGTAGCCATCGATCTGCTTTTGCGTTTTCGCGCTGAGCGACGATGCTGAGACCGGGGAAGGCGTCCTTGTAGACGCCGTTTCCCATGGTGTGGTCGTAATGCCAATGCGTATTGATGAGGTACCGAACGGGCTTGGTCGTCCATTTCTGAATCTGCGCGATGTCTTTTTTGGCGCTCGAAGGGAGATAACAAGAATCGACGACGAGCGCCTCGCGCTCCCCGACGATGACGGTGGTGTTCCCTTGGGGGAAGGTGTCTGGCGCGTCTTCGTGGCGAATGAGACCGAGCAGCATCGCGCGAAGCGGGCCCCTCGGCTTGCGATGACCGAAACCACGACGCTCGAACCGCTGGACCGTTTTCCTCGACGCCATGGTCATCCTCCATGCCGCCCCGGCGAGTCGGGGCGCGACGCACGTCTCTACGTCGCCGGCCGCCGCCCGTTTCGCTAAAAGCCGCCGTTAGGCGACGATCGGCGCCTCGCGCCCCGTCTCCTCGACGTATTCGGCGTAACCACCGCCGTACATGTGGATTCCTTCCGGCGTCAGCTCGAGCACCCGGTTGGAAACCGCGCGCAAGAAGTGCCGGTCGTGCGAAACGAACAGCATCGTCCCTTCGTAGCCGGAGAGCGCGTCGAGCAGCACCTCTTTGGTGCCGAGGTCGAGGTGGTTGGTCGGTTCGTCCAGCACCAGAAAATTCGGCGGGTCGTAGAGCATCTCCGCCAAAACGAGCCGCGCTTTCTCGCCGCCAGAAAGGATGCGGCAGGGTTTTTCGACGTCATCGCCCGAAAATCCGAAGGCGCCCGCCAAAGTTCGGAGCGAGCCGATGCTCGCCTTGGGGAATTTGCCGATCAACGCCTCCCACACGGATTGTGACGGATCGAGGACCTCCATCGTGTGCTGCGCGAAATAGCCGAGCTTGACGCTGGCACCGAGCAGCGCGCGACCGCTGTCGGGCGCGGTCGCCCCCGCCACCAGCTTGAGGAGGGTGGATTTGCCCGCTCCGTTGACGCCCATCACGCACCACCGCTCGCCACGACGCACGAGGAGGTCGAGACCGCTGTAGATCGTTTTGGTGCCGTACGCCTTGTCGATCGCTTCGAGCTTGGCAACGTCGTCGCCCGATCGCGGCGCGGCGGGAAATGCAAAGCGCACACGCTTGCGCTGTTTGGGGGGCTCGACGCGTTCGATTTTTTCTAGCTTCTTGACGCGCGATTGCACTTGGGCGGCGTGGCTCGCGCGCGCCTTGAAGCGGGCGATGAAGGCCTCTTCCTTGGCGAGCATCGCCTGTTGCCGATCGAACTCGCTCGCCGCCTGCGCCTCGAGGAGGGCGCGCTGCTTTTCGTAAAAGTCGTAGTCTCCGGAGAAGACGCGCACCTCGCCGCCGTCGATCTCGATGATCTTGGACACGACGCGGTTCATGAACTCGCGATCGTGCGACGTCATGATGAGAGCTCCGTCGTAATCTTTCAGAAACTGCTCGAGCCAGAGAATGGATTCGATATCGAGATGGTTGGTCGGCTCGTCGAGCAGCATGGCGTCGGGCTTCATCAAGAGGATGCGCGCCAGCGCGACGCGCATTTTCCATCCGCCCGACAGCGCCCCTACGTCCCCATCCACGATCTCCGGCGCAAAGCCGAGCCCCGCCAAAATCTCGCGCGCTCTTGCGTCGAGCGCATAACCGCCGAGCTCCTCGAAACGGGACTGAACGTGGCCGAACTCCTCGACGAGCGCGTCCATGCGGTCGGCCGAGGCCGGGTCGGCGAGCGCCGCTTCGAGCTGGCGCAGGCGCGTCGCAACTTCCGAAACCGGTCCCGCGCCGTCCATCGTCGCGGCGACCACCGTGGTCCCCGTCATATTGCCGACGTCTTGACTCAAATAGCCGACGCTCTTGCCGCGATCGACCACCACTTGACCGATGTCCGGCTCTTCTTCCCCGACGATCATGCGAAAGATGGTCGATTTCCCAGCCCCATTGGGCCCGATGAGTCCGACCTTCTCGCCGCGAAAAACGTCACAGGTGGCGTCGAGAAAAAGGATCTGCCGGCCGTGTTGCTTGGAAATGCCCTGGATACGAATCACGGCGGGGGGTTAGCACGGCGAACGATGGGGCGCTTGCGCCGGCTTCCCCACCGGCGTGATGCGTTGCCTGCAAATGCGCCGTCTCAGGGTCGCGGCATGAGGAGCATCCGATCGTTGCCGGAGTCGAGCACGTACAGCAGCGTCCCGTTCGACAACATTCCGCTCGGTCCTTGCAACGTGCGCACGGAGAGGCCGCCGTTGTTGGCGAGGCCGACGTCCATGTTGGGCTGTCCGATGACACCGTCGGCCGCCACCTGGTTCAGCGCGGGGATCGCGTTCCAATAAAGGATGCGGTTACTGCCTGCATCCGACACGTAGAGTCGGCCGCTCGCGTCGACGTGAATGGCGTTGGGGTTGGTCACCGTCTTCGAGCTCGGCGTCACCGCGGCGGCGGCGGTCACCATATCGGGTTGACCGAGAACGAGGTCGGCCGCCTTGCCGTGCGTGGCGGGAATCGTGTTCCAGATGAGCACCCGGTTGTTGCCGCTGTCCGTTACGAACAGCTTTCCTCCGCTCGCATAGACCAACGTGGGTCGGCTGAGGCTCGAGGCGCTGATGCCGCCGTTGTTCACCGCGTTCGACGTCAAATTGGGCTGCCCCAGCGCGATATCGGCAGGCTTGCCGTTCATGTCGGGTATTGCGTTCCAGATGAGCACCCGGTTGTTGCCCGTATCGGCGACGAAGACGTGCGTGCCGTCGGTATGCGGTGTCGCGCGCCCCAATAGGCTGCTGCCCGAAACGCCGCCGGTATTCTGCGTCGACGTCACCAAATCGGGTTGGCCGAGCGCGATGTCCGCCGGTTGCTGGGTCAGCATGGGGAGCGTATGCCACTGGGTCGTGCGGTTCGCGCACTGCTCGCCGACGAGCAAACGCGTTCCGTCACTATGCACACCGCTCGGCGCGCAGATGCTACTCGCGGTGGTCGTGCCGCCAAACTGACCATAAGAGGTGAAGTTCGGTTGCCCGAGTACGATGCTCGGCACGTCGAGGCGGGACGTCGGAGGCGTGTTCCAGATCAACACGCGCGCCGCGCCGTCGGCGATGCCGAATCGGGTGCCCAGCATGGTGACGCCCGAAGGTGACGAAAGCGATGATGCCGAGATCGGTCCTCCGTTGTTGAGACGACCCGAGACCATGTCCGGCTGACCGAGCACGACGGCCGCCGGCGCGCCGGTCGCGGTGGGGACGGTCGGATAGATGAGGATGCGATTGTTGAATCGGTCTGTAATGGCGAGGCGCGTGCCGTCACCGCCGACGCCCGACGGGTTGGTCATGCTCGACGCGCTGATTCCACCGGCATTCGACGTGTTTCCGCTCACGCTCGCCTGACCAAGGATGAAATTGGCCGACTGCCCATTGGTGGTGATCGGCATGTTCCAGACCGCAACTCGGAAGTTCAGGTCGTCGGCCACCGCAACGATGTTGCCATTGGCGTAGCCCGCGATCGGTCCATCGAGACCTGCGAGGCCGACGGGGCCATTGGCGTTCGGCGCATTCAGCGCCATGCTCGATTGTCCGAGCACCAAATCGGCCGGTGCCTTGTTGATGGTCGGCAGCGTGTTCCAAATGAGCACGCGGTGGTTGGCGTGATCGGGCAGAAAAACACGCGTACCATCGGACCAGCCGCACATGGGGTCCGCGATGCTGCTCTCGCTGACGCCGCCGTTGTTGATCGTGGTCGACGTCATGTCGGGCTGTCCGAGCACGATGTCGGCAGGGGCACGGGGTTGCGTGGGAATGGCGTTCCACACGAGAACGCGCGCGTTGACGCGGTCGGACACGAACAGCTTACTGCCGCCGAGCCATACGCAAGGCTCGTCCATGCTGATCGCGCTGACGCCCCCGGTGTTGGTCGTGCCCGTCGTAAAATCCGGTTGTCCGAGGACGAGATCCGCAGCCTGGTTGTTCGTGGTGGGGAACGTATTCCAGATGAGCACGCGGTGATTGAAGCGGTCGCCGACGACGAGATGCGTGCCGTCGGAGGCGACGTTGTTCGAGCCGTTGAAATTGCGCGCGCTGATCCCGCCGTAGTTCGGGGCAAACGTAGTGAAGTCCGGTTGCCCGAGCACGATGTCGGCTTGTTTGTCGTTGGTCGTCGGGACCGTATTCCAAATGAGCACGCGGTTGTTGTTCTGATCCGCGACGATGAGCTTCGTTCCGACGAAAAGCACGCTATTGGGAAGAGCTAGCCCGAGGCGCATACCTTCGTTGGTATTCGCATTGGGCTGACCCAATATCACCGCCCCTACCGTGAAACGGAACTTGTCGTTCGTGGCCGCGGTGCGCAGCGTGCCCGCCGCTGCGACTACGCTGGCGCGGTACTGCGAACCTTCGCTGAGGGTGCAGGTCGAAAACGACGCGCTGGTGGCGGTGGCCGCCTGCTGCTGCGTAGCGCATTTGACGGTCGTGCCGTCGTCTTCATAGACGGTGATCTCGTACGCCTGGGCGCCGGTGCTCGCCTGCCACTGCACGGTGGGGTTCGGTGTTCCGGTGAGCCACGCGTCGGGCGTGCTGTCGACAGGGCCGACCACACCGACGATGGTGAACGCCGTCGGCGGGGTCGGCGGCACATCGACGACCGCGTCCTCGGGGGCGCCGCCCTCCGCATCGGGATTGGCGTCATTGCCCATGGGGACATCGATCGTCGTGCGATCGCTGGTGGGCTCGGCGGTCGCGTCGCGCGTGTCCGGCGCCGTAGTCGAGTCGGGGGCGTCGGAACGGGTATCGCGCGCGCCGCTATCCGTGCTCACGTCGCTGCGAGCAGCGTCCATACGGGGGGCGTTATCGACAGGGGTATCGGCTGCAGCATCGGGCGTTGGCGTCGTGCCGCCGCCGTCGTCGTCAGAGCCGCACGCAGCTGCAAAACACAGAAAAGCAAGGGTGACCCACCCGCCGCGCAATTGAAAACGGCTCGTCTCGTTTTTCATGGGGCGCGACTATCGCCGAGCACCTACGATCCGTCAATTCGGCCTCCGACGTTGGCTCGATGGAGGGGGGACTCTTACATAAGCGGATCGTCGGTACTCGGCAGGTCCATCTAGTTAAGGAGCATCGGCGTATCCAACGCGTTGTTGGCTTGGATACTCTCGCGGCGAGAGAAGTCGTGCGCCACCGCGCTCCGGGTCACCTTGGCGTCATTGGCGCGGGAACTTTGACGGTGACCGACTGTCCCTTTCTCCACGGAGGTCTCCCATGCTTGGCTCGCCCGGCGCCCTGATCCCGGACCTGCTCCATCCGGCGCCGATCCAGCGCATTGACGTCGAAGTCACCAAGGTCGCGATGACCTTCGCCTTTGCGAGCGGTGTCGCCGGCGGGCTCTTCGCGGATGCCCTCGCTAAAGCGACGATGGCACCGTCCACCTGGGAGCCCTCGGTCTACGCGGGCGACCTTTTCTTGCACGACTTCGTGGCGCGCTGTTTTCAATTTCGCATTCGCGGCAGAGAAGCCGCGCTTTCGACTACGCAGCTCGTCAGGCTCCTCGAGCGCCCTCCGGCCGATCCGGCGGTCGTCGAG
The DNA here is from genome assembly GCA_035318505.1 of Polyangiaceae bacterium. Classification (GTDB taxonomy): domain Bacteria; phylum Myxococcota_A; class Polyangia; order Polyangiales; family Polyangiaceae; genus DASWDH01. The sequence goes on from DATHEQ010000351.1 coordinate 70,176, forward strand.
CATCGACGCGCGATCACCGCCGAGCTGGCCTCGTCGCCCGACCTGCGCAGCGAGCTCGAAACACTTTACTTGGAGGTTTGCAAATTCCGCGCGCTCATGGAGGGCGCGAACGCGGGACGAAAATGGGACTCCAATCGCCGCCAACTCGACATCCTCGTCGTCGCCAAGGAAATCATCGATCGCATGGCGAAAGGCTTCGCCACGGCGCGCTCCGGGCTCTCGATTCTGCGCGCCTTCGGCGAGAAGGTGCAAAAGGGCGAGCCCTATCGTTCTCTGTCCGATCTCTTGCGCTACGAGGAACACCTCGCCACGGTCAGTCTCAAGGTCCGCGTCGGTGCCGACGGCCGCATTCAAGCTTTCGACATCCAGTCCGTGCAAGAGAACGAATCGAATCCCTTCGTCACCTCGCCCGTCCGTCGTTGGCTCGCCCGCATCGAGCTCTTTCTGCGCGGCTACAAGTTTGGCGAAGGGGAGATCATGGCGCGTCTCATCGACGCCGTATTCGAAGGTCTCGAGGACGATTTCGTCTGTTTCGTACAACTGCTGGTCGACATCGAGTTTTACCTCGGTGCGCTGGGGTTTCGCGACATGGCCCACGCCGCGGGACTCGCGGTGTGTTTGCCTGAGTTCGTCACGGCTGGCGAAGCGCGCGCGCTGACGGCGCTCTTCAATCCGCTGCTCCTCGTCCATGGCGGCAACGCCGTGCCGTGCACCATCGTCACCGACAGGCACGCCAGCACGGTGCTCGTCACAGGGCCGAACTCGGGCGGCAAGACCCGCCTTTTACAGGCCATTGGGATTGCGCAGATCCTGGGACAATCGGGTCTCCTCGTGCCCGCGCAGTCGGCGCGCCTCGCGCTAGCGCCCGGTCTCGTGGTGTCGCTGATCCAAGAGACCAAAGCCGATCAGACCGAAGGGCGACTCGGCGTCGAGCTCATTCGCATCCGCGCGCTTTTCGAGCGCTTGCCCCCTGGCGCCATGGTGATCCTGGACGAGCTCTGCTCGGGCACCAATCCTTCGGAAGGCGAAGAGATCTTCGAGCTGGTCGTCAAGATGCTGACCCGCCTGAAACCCCAGGCTTTCATCACCACGCATTTTCTGGCGTTCGCGGCGCGCCTCGAGAAAGAGCGCAAGATCGCCGACCTGCGCTTTCTGCAAGTCGAGCTCGGCCCGGACGAGCGACCGACTTACCAGTTTGCCCCGGGCGTCGCGCGTACATCGCTGGCCGGCCAGGCGGCGGCACGGCTCGGTGTCACGGGCGATCAACTTCTCTCCTTGGTCGAACGCAACATTGCCCACATGCAAAGCGCGATGCAGAACGGACGCCGGTAACGTTCGTGGGCACGTTTCTCGCAACCCGCAAGATGGACCCGGCGCTCGTTCGGCGTATCGAACGGAGCGTCGGCGCAGGTGCGCTGCCCGCGCGCGCCAAGCGCGTCACGGCCCACCTTCGAACTTCGCTGCTTCGCTTCTCCATCGCCATCGGAGTGACGGCGCTGGCAAGCACGGCGTTCCTATCGCGCCGCCGCTATCAGCACGAGGTAAGCCGAGCGCGCGCAGCGCTTCTCGACGCCGTCCACGCCAACAGCGCCCTCGTAACCGCCGAGGAGCGGAGCTTCATGACGCGCGTGGAGCCGTGGCTACGCGGTCTCGCGGCATCCTACGAAGGTGACGTCATTGCCGACGAGCTCCGTCCCCTAAAAGCGCTCGACGCCGCCCTCGCGCGCTCCTCCGTCTATGTGCGCGGCCCGGTCTCCGCTTTCGGACGCTCGACGACGATCGCCGAAGCAGCGTCAGCTTCGACGCGCGACTCTTTTCTTTTGTGTCTGCTCGATCCTCCCGCTTCTCGCGGCGAGAAAGTCGTCCTCTCCAAAGTGCGCGCCGTGTACAAGGGCGGGGCCAACACGAGTGAACACGCACGGCGTCTGCATGAGGCGGCGGCAGGTTTGCGACAAATTCTTTCTCCCTGGGAAGAGCGCGTCGAGAGTGCGCGTGAGCTGCGCGAGCTCGATCACCTGCAAGGCGAGCTCGCCAAGATCCCCGTCGCCGAAACGAAACGAGCGGCGCAGGCCGAGCTCCTCATCGCGGCGATGGACGAACCCGACGAAGCGGGACCCGCCGATCTCGACGGCGAGCGCGCTCACCAAGTGCGCGTCGCGGTGATCGACTTGCGCGGCTCCCAAGTGCTCGTCCGCGTGCGCCAGCGGGTCGATCCCAGTTGGCTGGCGACGACGACCCGCTCCAATTTCGCGAGCGTGATCGACGGCTGTGCGCTAGCGCTGGATGTGCGCGCTCTCGTCGCGCGCTAGCAACTGCGTCTTATGTCCTCTGGCGTCGAGATCCGCTGAGACAAGAGCATCCCCCGGCTCACAGCGCTTTCACGTTGGCGATAATCGGCAATCGGCTCGAAATCACGGCGCCGAACGCGGGGTAGAAGGAAACCGGCGGGCCGTGTTAAAACGGCACCCGCCAACATGCTGAACATCGATCTTTCGGGAAAAAGAGCCCTCGTGGCCGGCGTTGCCGACGACGGTGGATACGGATTTGCCATTGCCAAAGCCTTGCGGGAAGCGGGCGCCAGCGTCTGCGTGGGCACCTGGCCCCCCGCTTTCAATATTTTTCGCACGTTCCTCGAGCGCGGCAAGCTCGACGCGTCGCTGGCCATGGCCAACGGCGAAAAGCTCGCGTTCGAGCGCATCTACGCCCTCGATGCCGCATATGACGAGATGAGTCAGGTGCCGGAAGACGTGCGCACCAACCGGCGCTACCGCGAAATCGGGGATTTCACGATCCAAGGGCTGAAGGACCAGCTCTTGACCGACTTCGGCGAGAAGCCGCTCGACATCGTCGTGCACTCGCTCGCCAACGGCCCCGAAATCCGAAAGCCCCTGCTCGATTCGACGCGCAGCGGGTATCTCGCCGCCTCGTCGGTCAGCGCCTACTCGATGATTTCGCTCGTGAGCCGCCTCGGACCGATCATGCGCGAGCGAAGCGCATTTTTGTCGCTCACGTACCTGGCCAGTGAACGCGTCATCCCCGGTTACGGCGGGGGAATGTCTTCCGCCAAGGCCGCGCTCGAAAGCGACACGCGCACACTTTCGTTCGAAGCTGGGCACCGCTTCGGTGCAAGGGTCAACAGCATTTCCGCAGGTCCCCTCGCATCACGCGCCGCCAGCGCCATCGGCATCATCGACGAGATCATCGAATATTGCCTGCAGCATTCGCCGCTACCGGAAGTGCTCCGCCCGGAAGAGGTCGCCGCGACCGCGGCGTTTCTGGTGAGCCCGCTCGCGAGCGGAATCACGGGGACGATCGTGTACGTGGACAAGGGTTACCACGCCATGGGCAAGGGCATCCGCCCGGTCGATCGCGACACCGCGCGCGGCCTTTGACGGCTGCTTGCCCGATCGTTCATCCGGTCGTAGAGCACTGTTCATGTGCCGCAACATCCGCCCTCTGTTCAACTTCGACCCGCCGACCACGCTCGATGAAGTGCACGACGCTGCCCTCCAGTACGTGCGCAAGGTGAGCGGGAGCACGCAGCCGTCTCAAGTCAATCGCGCCGCTTTCGACCGCGCCGTCGAGGAGATCACGCGGGCAACGGAGAAACTGGTGGCAGGGCTCGTCACGACGTCGCCGCCACGCAGTCGCGAGGTCGAGCGCCAAAAAGCGCGCGAACGCTCGGCGCGTCGCTTCGGCACTTAGCCATTTCTCGCGGTGAACGGACGCCGGTTGCTGTCCGAAAATGGCTAGTCGATGACGAGATGTCGACTATCGTTCTTTCATGCAAAAGCGTGGGCCAGGTGGTGAGCAGCCGATCGCGGATAGCATCATGGGGCTCGACCGCAGGGCGCTCGATCGCGCGCGCGCCAGCCGCGACCCCCGCTTCGACGGAAGGTTCTTCATTGCCGTCACCTCGACCGGCATTTATTGCCGCCCGAGGTGCCCCGCCCCCAGCCCGAAGAAGTCGAACGTGCGCTATTACGCGACCGCCGCAGCAGCAGCCGAAGCTGGCTTTCGACCTTGTTTGCGTTGCCGTCCCGAAGCTGCCCCGGGAACACCGGCCTGGATGGGAACCTCGACGGTGGTGCGCCGGGCTCTCCGTCTCATCGAAGACGGTGCCCTCGACGACAGCAGCGTCGAGACACTCGCATCGCGCGTCGGCATCGGCGCCCGCCAGCTCCATCGCCTTTTCATCCAACACGTAGGCGCCTCGCCCATCACGGTGGCGCAGACGCGCCGACTTCATTTCGCCAAGCGACTGCTCGACGAGACGTCGCTGCCCATCACCGAGATCGCGCTTGCTGCCGGGTATGGCAGTCTGCGCCGATTCAACGACGCTTCTTTGAAAACCTATGAACGCGCACCGCGCGACCTTCGCCGGCTACGGCGCGCCGGACCAGCCTCTCCGCAGAGAGAAGAAATCGTGCTGCGGCTCGCCTACCGTCCGCCCTACGATTGGCGCGCGATGTCCGAAGCTCTCGCGGCACGCGCCGTGAGCGGCGTAGAGCGCGTCGATGCGCGGGGTTACGCCCGCACGATCGCAGGCGAAGGGGGCCCCGCGATCGTATGTGTGCGGCCGTTGCCCGATGCCAACGCCCTCGAGCTCCGGGCCCGAGGCGCCGCGCCGGCGGCGCTGTTTCAACTTTCACAAGCCGCGCGGCGCGTGTTCGATCTCGCCTCCGATCCCGCCCCGGTGCAGATGGTGCTGAGGCGGGACACCCTGCTCGCGCCGCTCGTGAAGCGTCGGGCCGGACTTCGCATTCCCGGGTCCTGGGATCCGTGGGAATGCGCAGTCGGCGCCGTTCTGGCGCCGCGAGCGGGCGCCGGCACGACCGGGACGCTGATCGAACGGCTCGTTGCTCGCGCGGGAGCGAGGATCGCGGGCGGAAGCGAGGGGCTCACGCACTTGTTTCCATCGCCGGCGGCGCTGGCGATGGCGCGCCTCGACGGACTTGGGCTCGACGCCACGCATGTAGCTGCTTTGCGAGCTCTCGCGCACGCCGCGCTCGAAGGGGCATTCGAGGTAGAAGCACCGGAGCAACTGATCGCGACGGTCGCTGCCTTGCCCGGTGTCGGTCCGCGCGCTGCGCAGGACGTCGCTCTCCAAGCGCTCGGCGACCCCGACGCTTTTCCGGCGACCGATCTCGTCCTTCGACGGATGGCTTCCCCGGATGGCACACCCCTCACCGCGCGCGCGCTCGAGAAGCGCGCCGAGGCGTGGCGTCCATGGCGAGGCTACGCCGCCGTGCACCTCTGGAGAGCCGCCGATCGCGCTCGGAAATCGCTAGTCACGACGAGACGCAGCGCCTAGTCGCGATGGATCAAACGTGGGCGGTGGCAAGCCAGATCGATGCCGCCAGCTCGACGCGCTGGTCACGAACATGCTCGGCCAGCGCGTCGGCAATGGCCGAGCGCACGCGCGCCGCGGTATCGACGCCGACCTCGACCATGATTCGCGCGAGCGGCCCCGCGCGCACGGAGAACTCCACGCCTTCGGCGAGCCCGGTGCTGGACGTGCAGATCCGCGTGTCGCATCGCTCGATCTGCACGCCCGTGAATCCGGCGCTTTTCAGAACCTCGCGCAAGCGTGCGTCATCGGCGAACGAAAAGGGGCCGGGGGCACCGGGTTCCGCGGGCGGCAACGGCGGGACCACGGTCTCCGCGGCGCGCAGGGGGACGACGTACCAAGGGTTGTCCTCCGCTGAGCACCAGCACACGATACAAACACGGCCGCTCGGACGCAGCGCCTTGCGCAAGTTCGCAAATGCCGCGCCGGGATCGACGAAGAACATCGATCCGAACCGCGAATAGAGAAGATCGGCGTCGCCCGCAAACCGGTGCTCGGCCGCGTCGCCCTCATGAAAACCGACCCACGGCATGCTCCGAGCACGCTCGCGCGCACGCGCCAACATCGGCGCCGAGATGTCGACCCCGAGCACCTGCCCCTTGGGTCCCACGCGCTCGGCGAGACGAAGCGTGCTCGCGCCGCACCCGCAGCCAAGATCGATGACGCGCTCTCCGTCGCGCGGGCGTGCGCGCTCGAGACAGAGATCATCGAAGGGCCCGAGCGCCCGGTCGAGACGCTCTTGCTCCGCGACCCAGCGCTGCGCCGCGGGTCCGTTCCAAAACTCGATCTGTGGCTGATTGAACAACATGACTGCCTCGTGTCGTCGATCGATACTAGCGCAGTGGGCTCTTGGGTCACTACCTGGCAGCCGCGGTGCGCTCAGTATCCCGGGTCGTACCCCTCGGTGTCCCACCACCACCATTGGAAGCGTAGCTCGCCGGATCGGTACACAATTGGTTGCAGGGAAAACCCAGTCTCGTCCCACGGGCCCGGCATCCACCACTCGGCGACGTCGGATGGGGAGTTGTTGAAGTAGTCGCCATGCACGGTCGTTCCATCCCAGCGCGAGGCCTCAACCCCGTTCCAAATCCACGGAGAGATCGAAATATCCGGCCTTCCGAACCAAGTTAGATCGGAGAGGCCGCCGAACGCACTGGGCGTGCGCCCTACGAAGAAGTGCGCACCGCTGTTGCTATAGTCGGCGCCTCCCAGCGACACATCTCGCCTCGATACCACTTGGCCATTGGTACTGTTGAAGAAGGTGCACCCACCCACGCCGCTCCAGGGGTTGAAGCCTTCTTCCGGAGTACCCAACCAGACGGCGGCTTGGATAACGTCGCCCGGAGCCATCGCCAGGCCCAAGCTTGTCGGGGAGCCTGGAATCGACGTGCAGAAGGCCATCTGCGTCTCGACGTGACCGAAAGCAGGGATATACGTGAAGGTGTGTTGCGATCCCGCCGTCCACGCGCTCCCGGCGCCGTCATCGATTCCGATGTGTTCGATGACGTTCGTGCTGGCGCCCTGACGCCCCATGAACGTGGGCAAGGTCCAGACAGCGTCGACGAAGTAGTAGGGAGAACCAACGGGCAGTAGCTGATAGCCGGCGGTTCGCCCGGATTTCACATTGACCGCCGCGTGCGGAGACGCGGCCATCGGCTGCCGTTCTCGATCCCATTGAACCGAATCTGGCGCTTCGATCCTCGTGCGGCTGCTCGTCGCTTCAGGCTGCGTCGGTAGGTAGGTCGAGGGCTTGGAAACGAATCTTCGCCACGTCTCGTATGAATGCGGCGAGCGCTGAGCGTCGGGCCGAAGCGGGTAGCCACGCTTCAGCAGCTCCGCTTGTGACAGAGCGGCGATATCTGCTTCGGCGAGCGCCGGGCGCGCAACGCCGGAGTCCGCTCGGAGGGCAGGAGGTTCGGAAGGTACCGGGGCTCCGGGAAGCGCCCTGAGCTCGAGAACGTGACGCTGTTGCCGATCGCCGGCCGCGCAGTCGGCGATGAGTCGCACGGCTTTGTTGCTGGTGACCTCGGGGTGCAATCGAAAGGTCGCCAGACCGTCTGCGCGTGCTGCGACGACGGCAGTTTCGCCGCCCTCGGAAACGTGTAAGGCGCATTGCGCATTGGGGAGCGTTTCGAACGTGATCGGCGATTCAGCGTCCACGGGGACCGTGAAGCGGAGCGTCGGAGCCGTCGACATGGATGCGGCGGGGAGAGCGTTGCGAGAGGGCTCCGCAGTAGGACTTCCCTCCCCAGCGGTCGAATCGGCGCCACCGCAGCCTACGCCTAGGGCAAAACTTCCTCCCACCATCAGAGCAGTCAACCGTAGAGTCATGCGCATGGTTCCTCCTTCGCTCGCTCGCAGCGATCAACGACGCGGTTCGTTATCACGTCAGGAACTAGTGGCAATGACCATAGCGAGTCAAACGATTCCGTTTAACAATGCGCTTCACACTTTACAAACAAGCTACCGCTCGAGCTTTTTCCTATTGTTGTTAAGGGGACAATGACCCGGAGTGAGATTCGGGTCGACGTCGATGAGCCTGGACCCTCGGCGACGCATCAAGGATGGGCGGCATCTCCGGCCCCGCGATTTGCGCGCGCGACGACTCGCGGGCCCGCCATTCGGCGGCATGGGGTGCTTTCCTAGCACCCCATGCGAAGTCGTTCTTGTTTCGAGGCGTGCGTAGGCCTGGCCTAGGAGGGCAAGGCCGGACGCGAGGCCAAACGGAGCCGTTCTGGACTTAGGGCTGCGCCACCGTGAGCGTGTACGGCTGCGTCGTGTAGACGCCGGGCACCGCGCCGGTCCCTTTGGGCGTCGGATTGTTGTACGGCGTGATCTTCACGTAGAAGTCGCCGGCCACGATGCCAGTCTTGGTGAGCACGACGGTCGTGCCTCTCACGCCTTGACTGGCGCTAGCGACTTGGACGCCCAGGTTGTCGTAGAGGGTCACCGCTCCGTTCATATCGCTCGCGAGATCGGCCAAGGCGATCGTGATCGATCCGCCGGCCAGTGACACCTTGTACCAATCCTCCCACGCGTTGGCGGCAAGGCCGGTCGAGTTGGCGTAGCCGGCGAAGAGGTAGCTGCTGACAGGCGTTCCGACGGTGATCGACGGCCCCTGCGTTCGCACATCGTTCGGCTCGTAGGTGTCGTTCACCGGGGAATAGACCGCCTTCAGCTTGTACGCGATCGCCGCCGTGCCCCCCAAATAGCGTTTGACGTCGAGGCGGTACTTGGCGGACGGCACCGCCGCGAACCAATAAAAGAAGGCGGAGCCACCGCCACCGTTGTTGCCTTGGATGGAGCCGTTGTCCGCGGCCGCATACGCGGCCGAATCCACGCCGCCCCCCGCCACCTCCGTAAGGCTGACGACAACCACGCCGCCCGCGGCGGGCATGTCGGGCGTCGTGAACTCGTAGAAATCGACATCCGTGGTCGTTTGAAGACACCCCACGAAGTCGCTGCCCATAGGGATGGGCGTGGCGTGATCGCGGTCTTCGTTGCCGGGATCGGTGGCTGAGCATGGGTCCGCTCCTGCCTCACCGGGCACCCCTTGATCAGCGAATCCGCCACCGTCCACGGGCGGCGTTCCATCGATGCCCCCACCATCCACCCCGCCGCTACCAGCGGATCCACCGGCGTCGACGCCGGCTCCCGCGCTTCCTGCAGTGCCTCCGCGCCCGGCCGCACCGCCCGCGCCCGAAGCACCGCCGCTACCCGCGCTACCCGCACTACCCGCACTACCCGCACTACCCGCGCTACCTGCACTGCCCGCGCTGCCTGCGCTCCCAGCATCGGGACCGGCATCGATGTCACTGGTGCCGCCGCTCCCGCTCACACCGCCAGTACCGCTCGTGCCGGCGCTGCCACCTGCTCCGCCGTTGCCACCGGTGGCGCCTGCGTCCTGCGAATCGTTCTCGGTTTTCACCGAGCATCCGACAGCAGCGAAAAAACCGACGGCCAAAAAGCAGCTCAAGGAAAGTCGCGAATTCATGTTCATGAGAAAAGCCTCCTCTTGTTGACGTGCTTCGAAAAGCTCGGAACGGTGCGCTGCTCGGGTCTCGTCGGTGGAAGTAGACGCTGACCTGCAAGCGCTTATTCACTCGGTCGAGAAAACGAGATGACTCGGCTAATGAAGATTCAATGTTGAAAGGCTTCCCCAGCCGCTGCGCAGTTCAGCGCTCGACGATCACGACGCACCATGCGCGCCTGCCTATAGCAAAGGTGCCTGTTGAGAACTAGCAATGGCACTTAACATTAGGCGACGTATTGCTGCGCGTGCATGGCTAGCCGCGCATGCACCGTTAACCGCGCGTGCACCTCAATCGCGTGTGCACGTCTAGCGCGCCGCCACGGCTCTTGTGGGGGCCGCGCTCAAATATTCGCGAAGTCCCTCTTTCGGCGAAGTTACCTCTGTTTCGACACGAATTCGAAACGGAGTCGCTGGTATTTGCTAGCACCATCGGGTGGCACTCACTCGACGCGATTTCCTGCGGCAGTGCGGATTCCTTGGCATCACGGCCCTGGGATCCGGCGTCGTTAGCGCCTGCTCGAGTGACGGCGCGGGGCTCGGTCCTGCGGGAGGCGCTTCGGGCAGCGGCGGCGCCGGTGGCACCGGTGGGGTCGCGGGCTCCGGGGGATCGCCGTCGCCAGATGCTGGGGCCGGGGCTCTCGATGCCGGCGCGAAGGACGCGGGGCTCGTTGACGACTCGAGCACTGGCAATGACGCTGCCGGAGGACGCGACGGATCGGTGGACTCCGGAACGTCGCACGACGGCGGAGCGCCCGAGGGTCAAACCGCCGACGCGGGCCCGTCGGGCGACTCCGGTCAGAGTGCCGACTCCGGAGAACCCGAGGGCGGAGATGCCGGCGCGAAGGACGCGAGCACGGGGGACGTCCCGCCGCCCGATAGCGACACTTCGAAAAAGCTTTTCCAGCATGCCGTCGCTAGCGGAGATCCGCTGCCCGACGCGGTCATCCTTTGGACACGCATCACGACCGACGCGACGTTGGACGTCAAAGTTCGCTGGCAGATCGCCACCGATACGGTGTTCACCAAGATCGTCGCTACCGGTGAGACGACGACCAACGGCGATCGCGACCATACGGTGAAGGTGGACGTCACCGGTCTCTCGCCCGCGACGACTTACTACTATCGATTCATTGCTCTCGATGGGTCGTCCCCCATTGGACGCACGCGCACCGCGCCTCAAGGTGGCGTGTCACGGTTGCGATTCGCCGTCGTGTCGTGCGCGAGCTACGCACACGGGTATTTTCATGCCTATCGCAGCATCGCCAAGCGCCTCGACATCGACGCTGTCTTGCACCTCGGCGACTATATTTACGAATACGGTTCGGGCCAATACGGCGCTGCGCGCCCCTACGAACCGGCGAGCGAAATCCTCAGCCTGCAGGATTACCGCACGCGGCACGGGTACTACCGCAAAGACCCAGACCTCCAGGCCATCCACCGCCAGCATCCTTTCATCGCCGTGTGGGACGACCACGAGGTGGCCGACGACTCTTGGAGCGACGGCGCCGCGAATCACACCGAGGCCGCCGAAGGGGCCTGGTCCGATCGCAAAGCTGCTGCGCAGCGCGCTTACAACGAGTGGATGCCGATCCGCGAGCCGGACGCGCCGAAGAAGATCTACCGCACCATCAAATATGGCGATCTGGCGGAGCTCATCATGCTCGATACCCGCTCGTGGGGTCGGGAGAAGCAGGTGGTTTTCAAGACCGACCCGGCGACGAGCGACCCCAATCGACAGCTCCTCGGTGCCGATCAAGAGGCGTGGCTGAAAGAGAAGCTCACCACATCGACGTCGAAATGGAAGCTGATCGGGCAGCAGGTCATGATGGGCCAGCTCGACGCGGTCTTCATCCCGGACTCGTGGGACGGCTATCCCACCGCGCGCCAGCGCTTCTTCGATATTCTCAAGAACAACAAGGTGAACGACGCCGTCGTTCTCACGGGGGATATTCACTCGTCGTGGGCCATCAATTTGACCCCCGATCCGAACGACACTTCGGTTTACGACAGGAACACCGGTCAAGGAGCGCTCGCTGTCGAGTTCGTGACGCCGGCCGTTTCTTCGCCGGGGTTAGGCCTCCCCTTGGAGGCGCTCCTGCTCACGACGCCGCACATCAAGCACGTGAACCTCTCGCTGCGTGGTTACACGGTGCTCGATGTGACCCCCGAGCGTGTGCAATCGGCATGGTACGTGTACGACACGCCGGAGCAGCCGATGGTGACGGAGTCGTTCGCCGCTGCGTTTGCAACCTACGCGGGGCAAAATCGGTTGACGAGAGAGACCGCCGCGGCGAGCCCGCCGGCCAATCCGCCGCCGGCGGCGCCGGCGTGAATCTTCCGAGCTCGCGACTTTCGAGCGACAAACCCGGTGAACATACTAGCGGAGAGGGCGGGATTCGAACCCGCGGGCGCCTTTCAGCGCCGCGCGCTTAGCAAGCGCGTGCCTTCGGCCACTCGGCCACCTCTCCTTGCTGCACACGATGTCAATGGAACCCGCTCAAGAGGGCGGACTGATAGCATAGTTTCCCGGGCGTGTCCCGGGTCGACGGCGCCCCGCGCTGCCCTCATTTCGATGCTGTTCCGGGTTACCGAGGCGAGGCGCCCGGCAGGGTATATTCCGCCATCGTGATCGGCCGCTACCCGACGCCCGTCCAGCGACTGTCGTCGTTCTCAACGAATCGATGCGAGCTCTGGGTGAAGCGCGACGATCTCACGAGCAACATCTACGGCGGCAATAAGGTCCGCAAGCTCGAGCACATCCTCGAGGTTGCACGCGCGCGCTCAGCGCGGCGCATCGTGACCTTCGGCGCGGCCGGCAGCCATCACGTGCTCGCCACGACGGTGCACGGGCGGCGGGCGGGCTTCGACGTCGCAGCCATTCTGACGCCGCAGCCTCGCAGCGAGCACGCCGTCGCCAACCTGCGCATCGGGTTGTCGCTCGGGCTCGAACCGATTCGGGCGTCGAGTATGGCGCTCGCTCCCGTGGTGCTCCTCACCGTGCTGCGGCAGGGCGATTTCGTGGTGGGGCCCGGGGGCTCGACGCTCGATGGGACGCTCGGTTACGTCGACGCGGCGATGGAGCTCGCCGCGCAGATTGACGATGGTGCGCTGCCTGTCCCCGACGCGATCGTCGTCGCGCTGGGGTCGGCGGGCACGGCGGCCGGACTTTTGGCGGGCATGGCCGGTTGCACGCCGGGGGGAGCCCAAGGGGGCGGCTCGTCGACATCGGCACCGTCGCTGCTGGAAACGCGGCTCGTTGCAGTCCGGATCGTGAGCCCGGTGCTCATGGGCCGGCAGCGCGCGCTCGTCCTGGCGTGGCGCGCCGCGCAGCGCCGCAAGCTCGACGTGACGTGGAACGATCTCGCGGCACGCCTCGCCGTCGAGTCCGGATTTCTGGGTGGTGGTTACGCCTATGCAACCGCGGCCGGGGACCGCGCGACCGACGCGGCCAAGCGTGAAGGCCTGGTGCTCGATCCGACCTACACGGCCAAAGCCTTCGCCGCGGCGCTCGATCTCGTCGAAAAGGCACGCTTCGAGCGCGTCCTCTACTGGCACACCCTTTCCAGCGCCTCCCTCGAATCGATGCTGGCGCAGGCGCCCACCCTCCCCGGCGAGCTCGACCGCCTCTTTACGGCCTGAGCCGGAAGCCGGTATCCGATTGACAGCGATCGCATCCGTGCAATGAACCGTGAAGAGAACGAGAGGTCGAAATGAACGTGCATGAGTTCGAGGCGACGACCATCGACGGCAAGAAAAGGCCGCTCGGCGAGTACGCGGGCAAGACGCTGCTCATCGTCAACGTAGCCAGCAAGTGCGGGCTTACGCCGCAATACGAGGGTCTCGAAGCGCTCTATCGCAAGCACAAGGGAGACGGCCTCGTCGTGCTCGGCTTTCCTTGTGATCAATTCGGCAACCAAGAGCCTGGGTCGGAAAGCGAAATCGAGCAGTTCTGCAAGACGAGCTACGACGTCACGTTCCCCCTCTTCTCCAAAATCGAAGTCAACGGACCGTCGGCGCATCCGCTCTATCGGTACTTGCGCCAAGAGCAACCCGGTCCCCCGCGCGACGGCGAGCCGGAGCCGGGTTCGGTGCGGGCCTACCTCGAGGAGACTTACCCCGAGCTCCGCGAGCGCGACTCGATCAAATGGAATTTCACCAAGTTCCTCGTGGACACGCGAGGCAACGTCGTCCGGCGGTTCGAATCCAAAGAAACACCGGACGAGATCGAGAAAGATATCGCCGCCGCGGTGCGCGCCCCCTGACCAACGCGCGGGGGAGCGGGGGATAGACCGGCATTGGGGGGCCACGTCATCGGCTTGCTCACGCCTTCGACTGCGACTGCGACTGCGCGGCTCAAGAGGAGACGATACGAATGAAGGCGATGCGTGGGTGGGTTTTGCTAGGCGTTTCTCTGGCCGCTCTCGGCGTCAATGCGTGCGGCGGCGATGACGATAGCCCGGTCGTGAGGCGCGGTGCCGACGGTGGCTCGGACGCCAAGTCCGACGGCCGCGCCGACAGCTCGACGTCGCCCGACGGCCGCGCCGACGCGAGGACCGCCGATAATCGCGACAGCGCGACCACGCTCGATGCATCCGATTCCCGCACCACGGATGGCAGCCCGGGTGACGCGGGCGACGGAGGCTCGCCCGTTCAACGTGGCGAGTACCTCGTCAGACACGTGGGGGCGTGCGGTGATTGCCATACACCGATCAACTTGCTCACTGGCCAGCCGGACAACAGCCGGTTTTTGGCGGGCATGCCCGGGACTTTCCAGGTTCCGGGGCTCGGTCCGGATGGCGGACCGGGCATCATGGGGTCGAAAAATCTTACGCCCGACATGACGACGGGTCTCGGTGCGTGGACGGACGCGCAGATCAAAAAAGCATTCCTCGACGGGGTCGACAGGGACGGCAACGCCCTCTTTCCGATCATGCCGTACTACGTGCTTCACAACATGTCGGATGACGACGCGAGCGCGATCGTCGCGTACCTTCGCACCGTCCCGCCGATCGACAGTACGATTCCGCCGAAAAACTTTGCCTACCCAGCGGCAGCCGCGTCACCGCCGGTTCCGGCGAGCCGGATTCCGAATCCGGTGCTTCCCGTAACCGATCCCGCTTACGCCAGCGCCATGCGTGGAAAGTACCTGGCCGGCAATTTCGGGGTGTGCATGGAGTGCCATACGAAGCACGTGCAAACTCCGGGCGCGGTGCCGCTCGATCTCGACAAGCTCTTCGCAGGAGGTCAAGCGTTTGACGCCGCATCGATCGGTCTGCCCTCGTCCTTTCCCGTTCGGACCATCTTTACGGAAAACATCACGCCGCACAGCACGGGTATCCAAGGATGGACGGCGGCAGCAGTGGCCAAAGCGATCAAGGACGGCATCGAGAAGGACGGCTTGCCCCTTTGCCCCCCGATGCCGAGCGGTCCCAATCAAGCGTTTAACGGCATCACTGACCGCGATGCGCTCGATATCGGCAATTACATCACGCATCTGCCGCCCATCGACAACACCGTTCCTCTCGTCTGCCACGACGCGATCAGCGGCGACGGTGGCCCCCGCGATGGCGGCGACGCATCGACTGGTGACGCCCCGCCCCCGCCGGAAGGCGGCAGCGACAGCGCGACGCCCGACGCGCCCGCGCCCGACGCCACACCTGACGCGCCCGCTCCCGACGCCACACCTGACGTTGCCCCCGACAACGCTGCAGACACTGGCGGCGACCGTGCAAACGACGGTACGGGCGGTGACGCTACTGACGGGGCACCCGGCGACGGATCCGATGGTTCCGACGGATCGACCGATGGCGACGCGTCGGGGGACGGCACTGGCGACGCGAGCGGCTGATACTCGCTAAGAGCACCGCATTCAACTCGAGCTGGAGCTCGAGTTTTGGCGCGCCGCCCGTCGGGGCAGCGATGTTCTCGTCGTGGCTCGCTTGGCGCTCGCCTCGGCGTCGAGAGGGAGCACGACGCGCGCCACGCATCCCGGACCTTGCTCGCGCGCAAGCAGATCGACGCTGCCACCATGACTTTCGGCGATAGCGCGCGAGAGGACGAGCCCGATGCCGGACCCCTCCGGCTTGGTGGTGAAGAACGGAACGAACAGGTTGGCATCGCTGGCGATACCTGGACCGTCGTCCTCGATCTGGAGCACCAAGCTACTTGCCGTAACTTCCCAGCGAATGGAGACATGACCGCCCCCGACGAGCGCGGCGTCGGCCGCGTTGCGGACGAGGTTCATCAGCATTTGCTCGAGCTGATCGCGATCGCCAACCAACGTCGGGTCCCCCGGACCATCGACCGCGACGGTGACGCGCGTTTCGAGCGAAGCGACGCGCCGAATCCAGGTCGCCGCCGACAGGGGCGCCCACGTGGGCGGGGGGAGACGGGAGAGCTGGGCGAAAGAGCCGAGAAAACGCCGTAAGCTCGAAGCGCGCCGCCCAATGACGTCGAGCCCTTCCGCGACGTCGGGCGCGGTCGATGCGTCGAGTCGCCCTTCGTCGATGAGTTTCTTGTGCGCGGCGGTGATGGTGATGATGGGCGACAAGGAATTGTTGATCTCGTGCGAGAGCACGCGCAAAAGGCGTTGCCAGGCTTGCCGTTCTTCGCTGCGAAGCGCGCCCCCCAAATGCGTGACCACGACGAGCTCGTGCGGCTCGCCGTCGCGGCGAAAGGGGATACGGCGAAGCGCGAAGGGACCGCGCATGACGTCGCTCGTGGATGCGAGCGATTCATCTTCGGGCCCGAGCCACGCCTCGACGCCGAGCTCGGCGGCGGTCCTTCCGACGGCACGGGCTTGCGAACAGCCGAGTAGGGTCTCCGCGGCCGGATTGACGAGTTGCAGACGACGATGACGGTCGAAAGCGAGCACCGCGACGTCGAGCTCGCGCAGCACGGTAGCAAGGAGGGCGGCCGATTCGCGATCGGCCAGGTGCTGCGTATGAATCGATTCGGCCAGCGCATTGAGCTCGGTATGCACGTCGTGGAGCGGCGTGCCCTTGTGCGCGCGCACGCGAAGACCGCGTTCGCCGCGCCGTAAACCTTCCAGCACATTGGCCGCGGCGCCGAGCGGCCGCGTCACTTGCTCGTCGAGCGCGCGCAGTGCCGCGCCGAGTAAAAAGAGCGCCGCGAGGAAGACGGCCACGCGAAGAATGAAGTGCCAGCCCGGCATCGCCAGCGCCGCGATCATGAGAGAGAGCGAGGGCGCGGCGAGCCAGAGCCGGAGCGCGGTCACGCGCTGCCCCCGCGGATGCCCTGTAAGCGCCGGTAAAAGGCGCTTCGACTGAGGCCAAGGGCGCGCGCCGCGTCGCCGGCGTTGCCTCCCGCGCGCAAGAGCGCGCGCTCGACGAGGTAGCGCTCCGCCTCCTCGAGCGTCATCGTGTCGAGCGCGCGCCCCGCCGTCGGCGTGCCCGATAACGCGAGATCGTCCGGCTCGATGCTACCCTCCGGCGCCATCAACACACCCCGCTCGATGGCGTGAGCGAGCTCGCGGATATTTCCCGGCCACCCGTGGGCACGGAGCTTGGCGAGCGCGCCTTCGGAAAAGGTGAGATCGGTTCTCCCATAGCGACGCGCCAGCCGCTCCAAAAAGTACCGACCGAGCGGCACGATGTCCTCGGGCCTGTTTCGCAAGGGAGGCAGCGCGATCTCGACGGTGTTCAGTCGGTACAGCAAATCCTCGCGGAAGCGCCCGGCGGCGACCTCGTCCGTCAGTGTGGCGTTGGTGGCGCTGACGATGCGAACATCGACCTGCTTGGTCTTGTTCGAGCCCACCGCGGTAAGCTCCCCGCTCTGCAGAACGCGCAAGAGCTTGGCTTGATGATCGAGCGAGAGCGTGCCGATTTCGTCGAGAAAAAGGGTGCCGCCGTGGGCGAGCTCGAAGCAACCCGCCCGCTCCGCGACGGCTCCGGTGAAGGCGCCGCGCACATGGCCAAAGAGCTCGCTCTCGAAAACACCTGCCGCCAGCGCTCCCACATTGACGGGAACGAACGGCCCCGCGCTGCGGTGCGAACGCGCGTGGATCCAGCGCGCGATCACGTCCTTGCCGGCGCCATGCTCGCCCGTGACGAGCACGGAAGCATCGGAAGGCGCCACCCGATCCATGACCCGCATCACGGGAGCCATGGCCGGCGAAGATGCGAAGAGGGGCGGCAAGTCCGGATGATCAGCGGCCGCGGCACGAGCGCTTCGCCCGGCGGCAGCACTTTCGGCGTGCCGTCGGAGGCGTGCCAGGAGATCGTCGTTGTTCCACGGCTTTTCGACGTAATCGCGCGCGCCGCGTCGCATCGCCTCCACAGCCGTGGGCACACTGGCCCAAGCCGTCATGACCACGACGGGCAAATCAGGCTGCTGGCGACGCACGCGGGCCAAGAGGTCGAGCCCCTCGACGCCCGAGGTGGTGTCGCGCGTGTAATTCAAGTCGAGAAGCGCGACGTCGAGCTCCTCGTCCTGCACGGCGGTAAGAACGCCGGCAGGCGAGGAAGCGAAGACGCCTTCGATGCCCTCGGCCCGAAAGAGTAGCCGCAGGCCGCGCAAAATGTCGGGCTGGTCGTCACCGACGAGAACACGCATGGCTCTATCGTCACTCCGTGCGAAGGGCGTTGGCCAATGGTAACGCAGCTGCCCTGCGCGCGGGAACCCAACCAGCAACGAGCGCGGCCGTCACCAGTAGGAACGCGATCAGCGCGACAGCTTGCGGATCCCACGGGGAAAGGCCGTGAATGAGCGATGCCAAGTATCTGCCGAGCCCCGCGGCCAGGACAGCACCCAGAAAAAGTCCGATACCCACGAGCCGCAGGGCCTGCGTGAGAACGAGGCGCACGATGGCGACGTCGTCGGCCCCCATCGCCATGCGGACGGCGATCTCCTGTGTTCGCTGCACGACGGAATACGACGTGATGCCGTAGATCCCAAGCACGGCCAGAGCCAGCCCGAGCGCCGCGAAGACCGATAAAAGCAGGAGCGTGAACCGGCGCGAGCCGAGCGACGCATCCGCCAACGCCTGCAGGGGTTGCGCGGCATACAGCGCTTGGGTCGAATCGACGGCCGCGACGGCGGCGAGCATGGCAGCAAGGGCCGAAGCGCCGAGCTGGGGCGCGCGCACGGCGATCCCGACGAGGTTCTGCGGAATCTGATCGAATGGAACGTAGACGAAAGGCTGGAGTGGTTCGTCCATGCCCATGTCGCGCGTGTCAGCGGCGATGCCCACGACGGTGAACGCCGTAAAGTTGTCGAGGGAGCCGATGCGATGGAGCAGACGCATTCCGAGCGGGTTGCGCCCTCTGAAATACTTCTTCGCCGTCATTTGACTGATGACCGCCACCTTGGGCGCGTCACGCCCATCACCTTGACCAAAGAAACGCCCGGCTACCAGCTTGATGCCGACGGTGTCGAAATACTCGCTCGTTACCATACGCATCTGTGCGTCGGGCAATACCGGGGGCTCGGGATCCCCTTCGATTCGGAAGGAATAGTCGGACCAGCTCGAAAACGGGAGCAGGTTGGTCAGTCCCACCGACTCGATGCCCGGCACGGCGCGCAATCGTTCGACCACGCCATCGGCGAAGCGGCGTCGGTCGGCGTCCGCTTTGTAGCGCGGTTCGGCCAGCGCAACTTGGCCCACGTAAACGTTCCTGATTTCGAAACCAGGCGAAGTCTGGGTGAGGGTGACCACGCTGCGAAGGAGCATTCCGGTGCCGACGAGAAGCACGAGCGCCACCGTCACCTGGGCTACGACGAGGCCGCTGCGTAGGCGAATCGCACTGGCGCTCGTCGCACGCCCCCCTTCGCGGAGACCGATGGTGGGTGAAAGGCGCGCCGCGTGCCATGCGGGCGCCGACCCCGCCAGCAAGCCAGTAACGACGCTGACGCCGAGGGCAAAGGCGAGAACCGGCAATTGGAACGAGACTTCGATGTTGGTCATGCTCTGTGACGCGACGGCGAGCAGACCGTCCATTCCGGCGCGCCCGATCACGATGCCGAGCGCACCCGCGGCGACGGCGACGAGGACGCTCTCGACCAGAAACTGCATGGCGATCCGACCCGCAGTCGCGCCGAGCGCCGCGCGCACCGCGATCTCGCGCCGGCGGGCCGCGAGCCGCGCGAGGGTGAGGCTGACCACGTTGGCGCACGCCGCCAGAAGGACGAGCGTGACGGCCCCGAGCAAGAGCGAGAGCACGAGGCCGGCCTTGCCGGCGCCGTACGACTTCAGCGACTCGACGTACATCGTAAAGCCGGCCTCGCGTTTGTACTTGTCGGGAAAGTCGTCGAGAAACGAACTGGCGAGGCGCGCCATGTCGGCGTTGGCGCTTTCAAACGTCACACCCGGTTGCAGGCGCCCGAATGCTTTGATGTAGCGGCCGCCGCGCGCGCGCGGATCGAGCTGGCTTGGTTCGAAGATGAGCGGAACCCAGACGTCGCGCGGCTCCGCATCCTCGCCGGTCGCATCGCCGAGACGCGGCTGATGATCGTAGGCGGGAGGCAGAACACCGATGACCGTATGGGGTTTACCGTCGAGCTCGATGACCTGCCCGACCACGTCGGACGCACCGGCGAAGGCGCGGCGGTGAAACGCCGCGCTCAGCATGACGACAGGCGCAGCGCCCTCGCGGTCCTCGCCCGGCGCAAAATCGCGTCCGAGCGCGGGCGGAACACCGAGCAGACGTATCATCTCGGCGCTGACCCAAGACGCGTTGATGCGTACGGTTTCGCCGCGTCCCGTCAGGTTCAGCGTTCCGCCGGTGACCGCCGCGACCTTGGAAAAGGAGTGGTTCTTGTTCTGAATGTCGAGAAATTCGTTGGGCGATACCGGGTTGCGCTCCATTCCGAATTGGTCGAAGTGGCCGTGCACTGCGAGAATCTCGTCCGCCTTGGGAAACGGCAGTGGCCGCAGCACGACAGCGTAGAGCACGCTGAACACCGCCGTGAGACCGCCGATGGCGAGCGCCAGCGTGAGCACGACCGTCACCGTGTACGTCGGAACGCGCGCCAAGCTCTTGTACGCAAACTGCGCGTCCTCGCGAAGGGCACTCCATCCCTCGGAGAGCGCCTTCATGAAGATTGGCTCCGGTCCTCCACCACG
>DATHEQ010000352.1:0-4297 GCA_035318505.1 Polyangiaceae bacterium
ACGGCGTCCAACCGACGTCGGTGATGGGGGCAATCAGGATCTCTCCCGGTTTCACCGCACTTGCATCGGCGAGGGTCATCGCCACGCGTGCGGGACCGCGCACGACGCCGGTGCTCACCGGGCGTCCGACGAGCGAACGCGCCGACGATGGCGGCGGGGCGGCGGTGATGGGCTCGGCGGCGCCGCGCCAGACCTCGGGAAACTCGAGGCGCATCTGCAAAGGGAGCGCCCGCCGCCGCGACAGCGCCCTCTCGGCAAGCACGGCGCTTTGCGGCGCATCGGCACGCGAGAGCTCGCCAAGCTCGGCGTGGGTCAGGAAGTAAACAAGATCGTCGTCGGGCAGGCGGCGCTCGGCGACCAGAAGCGCCGCCAGCGCGCGGTAGGCGCGCTTGAACTTGGCGGTGGCTGCGACGAGTACCGATTTACTGCGCTCGCGGGTGCGCACCCCCGCACGAGCGAAAGCGACCAGTGGTCGCAAGCGCAGCGGGATCGCGACAGCTCGGGGCCGCGCCCTCGTTGAAGGTACGTGTCCTGCGGCGCGCGCAGCGACCGAGGCGCGGATCGATTCCAAAAGGGGCGCGGGGGCGGCGCTCCATTCCTTTTGCCGTAGCTCGATCTCGCGGACCGCGCGGTGTCCGTGGCGTGCCAGGTAAGTGCGGTACGCTTCGCCGGCGTCGCCCGCCTCAGGCGATCCCAGCCAGTCGGCGGCAGCCTCGTTGCTCGTGGTCAAGATCCTTGTCGTGGCTTTGGAATCGCCGGCGATCCGAGCGACGATGCGATCGATACCCGCCGCGATGTCGTGACTTTCGACATCGTCGGCGCCGGCCAACCACGACGCGACGAGGGCATGATCGCGCTCGGTGGCCGGCTTCCCGTGCGCGACGATTTCGACCAGCGTGGGGGCGAGGGCTCCGGCCGCGGTCGAGGCCGCGAGGTGATGCGCATAGCAATCCAAGAGAGCAGGCACGCGTGCGTCGATGTCGCAGAACGCCGTCGCCGCGTCGGCGTGGCGAGCGAACGAGAGCCCCGCAACGATTGCTTCCATGTGCCTTCGGCGCTTGGCGCCGCTGACGATGAATCGGCCGTATTTGAGGCCATTGCGCAGGCGAACCGCGCGGGAGATGGCCGGACCGCGCACGACGAGCTCGGGCACATGGCGGCCACAAATCGCCATGCAGGCACGCTCGGTCGTCGAGCCGGCGATATAGCGGATGGCCTCCGCCAAACGAGAGAGGTTCAAAAACAGGTGCCCGAACGACATCGCCACGTAGACCGGCTTGGAGGCGATGCTCGACTGTGCGCCGAGCGCGAGGTACATGGCCTGCATTCCATAGTCGATGCCGCGCGCCGAGATCGACCACGTCAGCGGGGTCACGGCACCGGGCATCATCTCCCCGATGTTGCATTTAGTGAAAATGTCGTCGGTCGACCATCCCGCATCCAGCTCGCGTACATCGGCGGGCAGGCGCGTGATGGGTCGTGCCTGGAGCCACCT
The DNA here is from genome assembly GCA_035318505.1 of Polyangiaceae bacterium. Classification (GTDB taxonomy): domain Bacteria; phylum Myxococcota_A; class Polyangia; order Polyangiales; family Polyangiaceae; genus DASWDH01. The sequence continues at coordinate 1,496 of DATHEQ010000352.1, forward strand.
CACTCCGCCGTCTTGGTGGACCGCCCACTCCAGGTCGAGCGGCGCGCCAAAAGCGGCGGCGGCGCGCACGCTCCCAAGAGCGATGCATCTCACCACGTCATCATCGAGGCACGCCGTCGTCGATTCGAGCTCGCGCGCCACGATGTCTCCGTCGCAATCGAGTAGCAAATGGTCGGCGGCGCGCCGACCAGAGACGAGCGACTCGCCCAAGCCGCGCACGGCGTCCACCACGATCCGATCGCGCCGGCCGCTCACCGGATCGACGGTGAACGCGACGCCCGCGGCGCGCGCCTCGACCATGCGTTGGATGATCACGCACATACGCGGCTGGCGTCCATCCGTCCGCTCGCCTCGGTAGGCATCGGCGCGCGCCCCGTGCATCGATTGAAGACACGCCTCCACTGCGGCGCGCACGGCGTCGACGCCTTCGACTTCGAGCAGGGTCGCGTACTGTCCGGCGAAAGACGCCTCGCCACTGTCTTCGTCGGAGGCCGAAGAGCGCACGGCCACCTTGCCGCCGCCAAGCTTGGCGTAAGCGGTGGCGAGGTCGGGCGGTAGATCGCCGGGCGCCGCCCCGACGACGACGAAGGCGTCGGGCACGGCGAAGCCAAAGCGCATGAGCTCGAGAAGGCCGCGCGCCTTTCCCCCCACTGTTTCGCCATCGACCTCGGATATCGCCACACAGTGCGGTCGCGCGACGGCCATGCTCGGGTCGGCCATCATGCGTGGCCTCGTTGAGCGGCGGCGCGGTAGGCCGAGAAGATACGGCGCGCGCAGTCGGACGAAACGGGGTAGGGCGACGCAAACGCAATACGCCGTGCCATCGCCCCGTACCGCTGGCAGAGCAGCTCTCCTACTTGTTCCGGCGAGCCCACGACGGCGAATCGTTCCAGCATCGCGTCCGTGATGGCAGCGGTCATCTCCGCCCATTGCCCGCGCCTGGTCATGGCCTGCAGCTCTGGCTGAAGCTCGCCCCATCCTTCTGCGTCGAGGACCACGCGGTAGGATGGCGTCGATGCGTAGAACGCAATTTGGCTGCGCGTTGCCGCGCGGGCGGCATCGATCTCGTTGTCATCAGCGCCGGTCACGACCAGTGACTGGCAAGCGAGGAAGAAATCGCTTGGCGCCCGCCCTGCCCGCTGAAGCCCGCGCTCCACCGCGGGCAGCGTGATCGTCTTCAGCGATGCGACGCTGTGAAAAGGGTGCACGAGCATCGCGTCGGCCACCTCGGCGGCGATCTCCGTGGCCTTCGCCCCCACAGCCCCGAGCATGATCGGCGGGCGCCCGTGCGGATTGGGACCGGGATGAAAGAGGGGAGGCATGAGCGTGTGGGTATAGAACTCCCCGCGAAAGTCGAGCGTATCTCCGTCGTTCCAGCACGCGAAGATGGCCTTGAGCGCGAGCACGAACTCGCGCATTCGGGCGAGCGGTCGTTCCCAGGTGCTGCTGTAGCGACGCTCGATGTGAGGGCGGATCTGCGATCCGAGACCGAGGATGAACCGCCCTTGCGCGTAGGCGTGCAAATCGTAGGCGAGGTTCGCGACCACCATCGGGTTACGCGCCAACGCGATGGCGAGACCGGTGGATATCTCCAGGCTCGGGGCGTGCTCCGCCGCGAGTAGCAGCGGGAGGAAAGGCTCGTGCGGCCCTTCGAAGGAGAACGCGCCGTCATAGCCGGCCGTCGCGAGCTCGCGTGCCAGCGCGGGGACCTGCGCGAGATCGCTCGTGAGCAGCGCGCCGTCGAATTTCATGCGCGCCGTCATGCGAAGGGTCTACGCGTTCTTCGACGGCAAAGCGATGATTTTGGTTTCGAGGTACTCCTCGAAGCCGTGCAGACCGTCTCGGGTGCCATTGGCGCAAACGCATGGTATCGATCGCCACGCCGATGCAGCAGCGATCCTATTCACTGTCCTTCGCCTCCGAGCTTGACGTTCCGAGGGCCTCGGTTTGGGAGATTGTCGGCACGATGAAGGGGGTCAACGAGGAGTTGGGCCCCTGGTTGCGTATGACTGCGCCCCCGCAAGCCTTGAACCTACGTATCGAGAACGCGCCGATCGGTCGCCCGATGTTCGTAAGCTGGGTGCTTTTCGCCGCTGTGCTACCGATCGACCGGCATCGCTTCATGCTGGCGCACGTCGACGCCGGGCACGGTTTCGTCGAAGACTCCACGTCGTGGAGTCAGCGTCGCTGGGAGCATCGGAGGCATCTAGAGCCCTATGGCGAGCGAAGGTGCATCATCACCGATCGATTGAGCTTCACGCCGCGCGTCGCTGCGGCCGGTGCCTTCTTGGCGAGTGTGATTGGCGTGATCTTTCGACACCGGCATCGACGCCTGCGCGAGCGTTTTGGTGGCCGTCCCATTGCCCCCGCGCCGACGACCTGATCGCCCGGCAATGGAGCCATCGCACACGCGCCGTGCGTGATCATAGGAGCGGTAGCTGCGCCCCGATCCATGTCAGCTATCCCGGCCGAAACGTTTCGCGGCACGGCGGGCGTGCAAGCTCTTGGGTGGTCAGGTCCCGAAGCAGCGTTGCGAGGGTGTCGACGCCTGGTGGAATCGGCGTACAGCCCGTCGTTCCCGCACAGGGAAGGCCGACTTCGACCATGGCGCTTCCGATCTGCATGCGAAAGACGGCCCCGTCGAGGGGGCGCGTGTCTCGGCCGTACAGCACCGGAGCAGCTGCAATCGCCGCCTTGACTTCGGGATGCGCCAGCGCGCCGGCGATCTGGGTGGCGGTGATGGACGTCGCGCAGGCGGTGAGCTCCTGCATGCACATGAGCGTCGGCGGATTGGTCACCACC
>DATHEQ010000353.1:0-10467 GCA_035318505.1 Polyangiaceae bacterium
TCGCCCCTCCCCATTGATTTGCGAATAGTGCACGAACACGTCGGGGCCATCGTCCTGCTTGATGAAACCCCAGCCCTTCTCATCATTGAACCACTTCACTTTACCCACCGCCATTGGCTCCTCCACTTCAAGCGCGTGCCCTAGTGAGCTCGCAACGCGCCCGTCTCCTCCGCCAATTCAACCACCCAGCTTCGTAGAACGAGCTTTTGGGAAGGTAGCCGTGGCTCGAGACGAAGGTCAAGAGGCAGCAGGGCGCTGATTGCCGCTGTTTTCGAAACATTTCGTGTCTGACCAAGGTCGCTCCCATTCCTCACGAGCTTGAGCGCAAGATCGCGCGCGAGGGGGATCCTGTCGTCTCATCGCGTCGGGCCTCGCCATGGTACTCGGGCGAAAAGCGAACCTCGCGCGACGGCGTCATCGCCTAAGCGCGCTGCATCCATTTGCGTTTGAAGAGCATGTCTACGTGCAAACACCGGCATCGTGTGGGTATCAAAGTGCCCAAGCGATATGAAGTAGGGAGATGACCCGACCTACCAAGCGCTGCGAAACCAGTTACCCGGTGCGCGCCTCACGCCGATTGCACGCGTAGGGCCGCGCACGAAGCCGCATCGCCGAAGAATTGTCCAAGATCGCCAGGCGCGACGACCCCTGCATGAGCCGCCGGCCACCGCTCTTTGTTCTTGCTCGCGCTCATGCCGCTGGCAGCCTCCCATCGTCATCGCGGGACGCGCTGCATGCCGCCATGGCCTTGCTCGCGCGCTCGATCGGCGCGCGTGCTCGCCGACACGGGGGCACATCTGTCGGTCCGGGCGCGAGCGAGCGTGGCCAGCCCTGGCACAGCGTCACCTACGCAGCCAATCGCGTACGTCGCTTCGCACCAGGTGTCGAAAGCTCGACAGATCGCGGCGTAACTACGCGAATGCACAAGCGCTAGACGGTCGGCATCGCGCTTGCTTTCGAGAGGCGCAGCCGCTAGGGTCGAAGCCCCTGGCGCCTCCGAAAGAGACCATGGCTCTGCCGACCCACATCGCCGCGACCGCCCACGACCCGCGCTCCATCGCCATCTTGGCCAAAACGATTTATCGGGAGCTCCGCACCCAGGGCTACGCTGCGAACGAGGTCATGACGCTGGCCGGTGAGCTCCTCGAGCAGGTCACATCGGAAGTGAAAGATCGGCGCGACGTTCCGGAGTCGCGCGAAAGCCGACCCGAGATTATCCTCGAAGTTTCGGGATAACCACCGCTCCGCTTAGCAACACCGATTGGCAACGTCGGTCACGGGCCTACGGCTCCGTGATCGATCCGTGCGAAGGCACGCGTGCCATTCGCTCATCTGAGCGGCCTCGTATTGCACCCGTCGGTCACGTTGCATCGCGCAAATGGCGGCTCCGGTCGCGTCGCGCCGAGAACGAGGAAGTTGACAGCCCGCGAAAGAAGCGGTGTATTCCTTTGTGGGCCAGCCTGCTGTCTATTCAGCTCCGGGCTACGCTTACCGAGCATGTTCGCGATCGTCATCAGCGAAAAGGGAGGCGGCGAGCGCCGCGAGATCTTCGACAAGCACGAGATCAACGTCGGCCGCGTGCAAGGCAACGATCTCATGCTGCCCAAGGGCAATGTCTCCAAACGACATGCCCGCCTCCTGTTTCGTGATGGTCGCTTCATCGTCACCGACCTGAAAAGCACCAACGGGACCTACGTCAACGGACGGAAGATCGCGCAGGCGACCATCGTCCGCGAAGGCGACAAAATCTACGTCGGCGATTTCGTACTCCGCGTGGAGCTGCCTCCTGCAACGCCGAGCTCGAGCCCGCATCGGGCCGGTCCAGCACCGGCCCAGCAACCGTCCCCCGCCGTATCGAGGGCGCTCGCGCCCCCCTTGAGCACGCGCGGTTCGGTGGCGATGGACGCCGCCGAATACACCGGGCGCGAAATGGTCGGCACGGCGCCGATGTCCGATCCCGGTGACGGAGGCCTCAAGCAGCCGCTCGAAGTGTCGGAGGTGGTGACCGGCACCTCACCCCGCATCCCCAGCCCGCCACCGCTCAACGAAGCCTCCTACGAACCGCCTGTCGCGTCGCGCTCCCTGCAGAGCGTCGCCACCTCCTTGCCGAACTCGCGCTCAGCTGCAAGCCAACCAGGCGCCGGGCACGCCGCACGCATCGTGACCAGCCGCGCGCTCGCGCTTTCAGGCCTCATCGATCGGGTGGCCGAGTCGATCGATCTCGCGCCGCTCGCGCGCGGCGCCGAGCCAGATCAAGTCCTCGCGGCGCGCATCGAACGCATCGTACGGGAGAAAGCCAAGGCTTTACGCGACGAGGGGCAGCTGCCCGAAAACGTCGAGGTCGACGACACCATCCGCGACGCGCAGCGTGAGCTCTTCGGTCTCGGGGCCCTCGACGCGGTGCTCGAGGACAACGAGGTGACGGAGATCCGCGTCTTCGGACACAACCACGTGACGGCGGTGCGCGCGGGCGACGCTGTCGAAATCGATCCCCCGTTCTCGAGCGAGGTCGCGCTCTTTCGCGCCATCGTGAGGCTGTGCCGGCAGTCGTCGGTACCGCTCGCCGCGGGCGAAACCATGGTCGAGCGCTACCTGCCGCGCGGGCTCTTGGTGCAGGCCGTGCTGCCGCCCACTTCGCTCTACGGGCACGCGCTCGTCATCAAAAAACGCCGGCGCGCCGAGGTCACCCTCGAAGATCTGGTCCGAAGCGGCACCGTGTCGCGAACCATGGCGACGTTCCTGCACGGTTGCTCAGCGGCCCGCGCCAACATGCTGCTCGTCGGACCGGTCGAGGCAACGGCGATGTTGCTTTCGGCGCTCGCCGCCGCCGGACCTGCTTCCGATGGCATCGTTGCGCTGCAAAACGTCGACGAGTTGTGGGGAATGGAACCCGCACCCGTCGCCATCCGGCTGCCCGACGTTGCAGAAGAGGCGATTCGGTTGGTTCGCGCCGCAGCGCGGCTGCGCCCGGAGAGGCTCGTCGTGAGCCCACTCACCGGTCCGCTCGCGGCGGCCGTGGCCAGCACCATCGTCGAGGGATCGGAGGGCGTGCTCGCGGCCATGGCTGCCCCCTCTCTTCGCCATGCGCTCGAACGGCTCGTCCCTGACCTCATGGCCGCGCGCCCAGGGCTCACCCCCGAAGCGGCGCGCAGCTGGCTGCTCGGATCTTTCGAGCTCGCGGTGGAAGTGGCGCGCCTGCGCGACGGGCGTTACCGCGTCATGCGTGTGGCCGAGCTCTACGGCAGCAACGGTGGAATCCTCGGGCGCGACATCTTCACGTTCTTGGTCGAGCGCACCGCGGCAGGGGGCGCGATCGAAGGATCGTTCGGCCCGACCGGCGTCGTTCCCCGCATTGCCGACGAGCTCGCAGCGCGCGGCGGAGCCTTCGACGCCTCGCTGTTCAAGCGCGACCGCGCCTGAGCGTAAACAGCGCGCGTGAGCGCTCGCGGCTCTACAGCTCGGCCGACGCGGCGCGCTTCTGCAGCTTGCGCAGCGCCATACGGCGCTTGAGCACACCCATATGGTCAATCATCAAGACGCCGTCGAGGTGGTCGTTCTCGTGCTGAACGGCGACGCCGAGCAGCCCCTCGGCCTCGAGCACGACCGGCTCGCCGCGCTCATTGATGGCGCGCACGACGACCTTGGCCGCGCGCTCGATGTCCTCGTGCACGCCGGGAAAGGACAGGCAACCCTCTTCCCACACGACCTTGCCCTCGCGCGAGACGATCTCGGGATTGATGAAGACGCGCAAATCGCTGGGCTCGTCTTCGCTGGCGGTGTCGACGATGAAGAGCCGCAGCGAAACGCCGATCTGCGGCGCCGCTAGCCCACACCCAGGGGCTGCGTACATCGTCTCCTTCATGTCCTCGATGAGCCGAGCGACTTCTGGGGTGACGGCGGCTATCGGCTCTGCCCGGTTGCGCAGCCGTTTATCGGGGTATTGAAGGATATCGCGAATCGCCATCGCCGAGGTTCCTTAACACGCAAAACGGGGCGTCGCAATTTGCCGCCAAAGTCAGCGGCGCGCTATTTGGGCGCGTAGGCGAGACGGCCGAACACGTACGCGTCCTTGCCGGTTCGTTCCCAGTGCGGGTCGACGATGCGAGGCGCTTCGGATGGGGTGTCCGGGCCCGCCCAGTCGACCGCGCCGGGGCGCCCCCGCGGCCCCAGTAAAATCGGCGACACGAAGACGTGCAGCTCGTCGGCGAGTCGCGCGGCGAGCACGCTGCCCGCAAGCTCGGCACCGCCTTCGACCATGAGCGAAACGACGCCGCGTTGAGCCAAAGCGCGCAGCGCAGCGGTGACGTCGATGCGCCCTTCGGCCGACGGCGCGACGCGGATGACTTGCACGCCGTGATCGATGAGGGACTGTTCGACCGCGGGCGAGGCGTCGATCGATGTGATCACCCACGTCGCGGTCTCGCGCGCGGTGGCCACCAACCTCGCGCTGAAAGGCGTGCGCAGCCTGGTATCGAAGACCACGCGTACTGGGCTGCGGGCTTCGACTTCACGGACCGTAAGGCGCGGATCGTCGGCAACGACGGTCCCGATCCCGACGGCCACCGCGTCCATGCCGCTGCGCAGCTCGTGTACCTTGGCGCGCGCCTCGGGACCGGTAACCCATTTGGACGCGCCGGTCCGGGTGGCGATGCGGCCGTCGAGCGAGACGGCGAGCTTCAGTGAAACGTACGGAAGCCCGGTGGTCACGCATTTTGCCCAAGGGGCAATGAGCGCAGCCCCTTCCTTCTCTTTGACGCCGACCACGACCTCCACACCCGACGCGCGCAGGCGTTCGACTCCGCCACCCTCGACGTGCGGGTTGGGATCGATGCACCCCACCACCACGCGCGCGATTTTGGCTTGGAGAACGGCGTCGACGCAGGGAGGCGTCCGTCCGACGTGGTTGCAGGGCTCGAGGGTTACATAGAGCGTGGCGCCCTTGGCCTTGGCGCCGGCGAGCTTGAGGGCCTGCACCTCGGCGTGATCCTCCCCTGCCTGTTCGTGATGCCCGACGGCGAGCACCTCGTTGTCTTTGACCACGACGGCGCCGACGTGGGGGTTGGGCGAAGGGTATCCCTTGCCCCCGGCGGCGATGGCTTTCGCCATGAACTCGCTGTCTGGGTCTTCGGGGACGGCGGGAGCGGCTTTTTTGGAGGGCATGAATCTGGCGGCGAGAGTCGCGACCCCGTCGCGCTACGCCCTTTCGTGCTTCGCCGCAGCCGATGGCGTCGCGATGCCTTGGCGACCAGGGAGGTGGGGAGAGGACGGTTTCAGGAGGAATGCGGCGCCGGCGAGGGCGGCTTCGGGAACGCGCGCAAATGCTAGTGTGCTTCGCGAGCCTTCACAAGCTTGCCGAGTTCGGCCATGAACTCGTCGATATCGCGAAACGACCTGTACACGCTGGCGAAACGAACATAGGCGACCTCGTCGGCGGCGCGCAGCCGTGCCATCGCCTTTTCGCCGATCACGGCCGAGCTCACCTCCTGATCGCCGCGTTCCTGCAGATCGCGCTCGATGGCGTCGGCCATGGCATCGATCTGCGCGACGCTGACGGGGCGTTTGCTGCACGACGTCGAGAGCCCGCGAATCAGCTTTTGGCGATCGAACTTCTCGCGGCGGCCGTCCTTCTTGACGACGGTGGGAAGAATTTCGTCGAGCCGTTCGTAGGTGGTGAAGCGCCGGCCGCACGCGTCGCACGAACGACGGCGTCGTACCAGCTCGCCCGTTGCCGACACCCGCGAATCTACGACGCCGCTGTCCGGCCGGCCGCAGAACGGGCATTTCATGGCGCGCGAGAGAGGAGGAGCGAGCAGTTCGTTCCGCCGAAGCCGAACGAGTTGCTCATCGCGTGATCGATCCGCCTCTCGCGCGCGACGTTGGGCACGTAGTCGAGCCGGCACTCCGGGTCTTGGTCGTCGAGGTTGATGGTGGGAGGGACGACCCCCTTGGCAATGGCGAGAGCGCAGAGCGCCGCTTCGACCGCGCCGGCGCCGCCCAGCAGATGTCCCATCATCGACTTGGTCGAGGAGACCCACAGCTTCTTCGACACGGCATGGTCGCCGAAAACGTGTTCGATGGCGCGCGATTCTTGGATGTCGCCCTGCTGCGTCGATGTGCCGTGCGCGTTCATGTAGTCGATGCGGCTGGGATCGAGCTTGGCGTCCGCGAGCGCCATGCGCATCGAACGCTGCGCGCCCGCGCCTTCGGGGGCCGGCTGGGTGAGATGGTGCGCGTCGCTGGTCGCGCCGTAACCAGTGATTTCGGCGTAAATCGTGGCCCCCCGCTTTTTGGCGTGCGTGAGCGATTCGAGGATGAGCGTGCCGGCACCTTCGCCAATGACGAAGCCATCGCGGCCCTTGTCGAAAGGTCGGCTGGCCCGGCCAGGTTCGTCGTTGCGCCGCGAGAGCGCGAACATGGCGCAAAATCCGCCGACGCCGAGCCCGGTGATGGTCGACTCCGAGCCGCCTGCGACGATGAGATTGGCGCGCCCGCGCCGGATCCACTCACACGCCTCGCCGATGGCGTGGGCCGACGACGAGCAAGCGCTGGTGATGCAATAGCTGGGGCCTTTGAGCCCGAGCGCAATCGAGACTTGCCCCGCGGCAAGATTGGCGATGACCGAGGGGATGAAGTACGGGCTGATACGGCTCGGCCCTTTTTCGACCAACGTACGGCCCATCGCTTCGATGCCCTCGAGGCCGCCGAGCCCGACGCCGATGAAGCAGCCCGCGGTCTCGCGATCTTCGTCGGAGAGCTCGAGATGCCCGTCCTTTACGGCGAGCTTGCTGGCGGCCATCGACAGCTGGACGAAGCGCGCCATCTCCTTGATTTTCTTCTTTTCTATGAACTGAAGGGGATCGAAGCTCTTCACCTCCCCGGCGATGCGCGAATTGTAATTCGACGCGTCGAACAAGGTGATGGGAGCGATCCCCGGCTGGCCCTCGACGATGGACTTCCAGGACTCGCCCGTTCCGATTCCGTTGGGCGTAACCAGCCCGATACCCGTAATGACGACTCGTTCCATGACCGTTGTGCGACGCTGGAGTTTGAAGGCGGGTCGGCTAGGCGGCAACTCTCCTCGCGCGCGCCGGGCCCAAAAGACGAGCGCCGGCGAGCGAGGAATTGGGCGGCTCGACCCTACTTTTTTGCGTTCTTCTCGATGTAATCGATGGCGTCCTGCACCGTCCGAATCTTTTCGGTGTCCTCGTCCGGAATGTCGATTTCGAAAGCTTCTTCGAACGCGAGAACCAATTCGACGAGCCCTAGTGAGTCGGCCCCGAGATCGTCGATGAACGTCGACTCGGCTTTGATGTCCTTCTCGTCGACGTCCAGCTGATCTTTGATGATTCGCCGAACTTCGGCGGCGATGTCCCGACCTTCTGCCATAGCTCGCACCTTCCCATGATTGATCCCCGGAGATTTTTCCATCCGGAGAGGCCCGCCTCTACCCTAATCGCGGGCTCGACGCACGTCCGTTCGGACGCGCAGTTCCTTTCGCACCAATGCTGTAGTGCGTCACATGTACATGCCGCCGTTGATTCGAAGCACCTGTCCCGTAACATAGCTGGCCTCGTCTGAAGCCAAATAGACGACACCCGTTGCAATCTCCCGCGCCGTGGCTACGCGCCCGACCGGCACGGCCTTGAGAACGTTCTCACGCTGCTCGGGGGTCAGGGAGCGGGTCATATCGGTATCGACATAGCCCGGCGCGACCGCGTTGACGGTGATCCCGCGCCCGACGTACTCGCGCGCGAGGCTGCGCGTCAACCCGAGCAGCGCCGCCTTGGATGCGCTGTAGGCGGTTTGTCCGGCGTTGCCGGCTTCGCCCACGACGCTGGAGATGAAGATCACGCGCCCCGCTCGGGCGCGCATCATGACCTTGGTGGCCGCACGCGCGACGGCGAAGGCGCCGCCGACATTGACGTTGAGCGTGCGGACGATGTCTTCGGGCTTCAGGCGCAGAATGAGGCCGTCGATGGAGATGCCGGCGTTGGAGACGGCGATATCGAGGCGGCCTTGGCGCTTTGCGATCTGGGCGATCGCTTCTTCGCAGCCCGCCGCGTCGGCGACGTCGAACCCCGCGATGTCTGCTTTGCCGCCCTTGGCGGTGATTCCCTGGGCGACTTCCCGCGCTTCGGCTTCCCCGCGCACGTAGTTGATGACGACCGTCGCGCCCTGTTCGGCGAGCGCCTCGGCGATGCCGCGGCCAATGCCGCGCGATCCGCCGGTCACGAGCGCTACTTTGTCGTCGAGCCTGAACATGGCGGACCGGGATGTAGCACAAAAGGGGCGCGCCGCTTCACCAAACGGCCGATGCTCGACTTGCGAACGACCGTGCGCACCCACACCGCGAAAGAAGGTGAGCCGCCACTCCCTTCACGCTGCGTCGGACTGAGTCCAGCGGAGCCACGTTTGCGGCGTGACCATTGCCCGCGGCGCCGAGCGCGCGGCGCGGCGCGGAAAATCCGCGCGCCGCGCCCAACGTTAGAACAAGCCGATGCAGCGATCGGTGCTGAGAAATCCGCTCAGCGCTCCCGCCGGATACGCGGTGACGAGGTTATAGCAATTCTCGTCGTTCATCGTAGCGCCGAAGCCGACGGTGGTGCTCGTCGTGTTGTTGTACGTGCACATCGTCGTCAATGTATCTCCGTCGTTGACGACAGCCGTCGATGAATACGTCTGTTGATTGGCGAGTCCGAAGGGGCCTTCTTGCAGCGTCTCTCTGGCGCCGCCCGCCCGATTCAGCACGAGCCGGGAACGGACGCCGAAGCGGTTCATTTGCGGGCGAATAGCGACGAGGTGCACCGGTTGCGTCGCCGTGGGGTCGCAGGTGTTGACGACGTCGTTCTGCCCGCGAGCAAGCGAGATGTTCGTCGAGCCGAGCCGCTGCACCGATGCCGTATTCGGGCGGAGCGTTTTCGTGACGCAAAATTCGACGCCGCTCGCGTCCATCGCGTCGCGCAAGTCGCCGGCGTTGTCGTAGTGCACTTCGAGGGCGAGGTACGCGTTGGCCCCTTTCGGCATCTGCAACCCGACGTTGGTGGGCAGCGCCGTCTCCGCAGTACCCGGCGCCCACCCCTGCAGGTACGTGCCGTTCCCGCAGCCCGACCCTCCGACTTGTCCATCGGTCGCACTCGCGTTGTCATGGCCATAGAGCACCCATCGGGCGACCACGCGGGCGTCGTCAATCACGGGGCGAAAATGCAGCGCCTGCACCGTGCTCGTTCCCCACGGTGCCTTGAAGAAGAAGCACTGATAGAAATCTTTGCTGCCCGCCGCGGTAACGTTGAACTTGGTTTTGTCGCCCGGCTGTGACAGGCCGTGAGCGAGCACCGTGTGCTGTTGCTCGCAGTCGGTCGGCCAACCCGTCGGTGGCCGCGGACCGCCGTCGGTATCGCTGCCGCCATCTTTGACATCGCCGCCGTCAGCCCCGTCCGGTGCGTCACGGCCCGCGTCCACGTCGCCGCCCCCAGCACCTCCCATGCCGCCTGCTCCGCCCGCGCCGCCAGCTCCGCTGCTGCCGCCCGTGCCCGCCGAGCCGCCCGCGCCAACGCCACCGTCCTGACCGCCGCCCGGAATACAGGAAGGGTTCGACCCATCCAGCGCACCGGCAGCGATCCAATTGTCGAGTGTCGCCATCTCGAGCGGCGACAATTGATCGGCCGTCGGCGGCATCAAGCGGGCCGGATCATGGATGCGCTGTCCCACCGACTCGTAGGCGCGCAGACCCGATGGCAACTTCGCTTGGAGATCGTTGAACGTGACGAGCGGGATCGATCCGAACGGCGATCCCAGCACGTGGCACCCCGTACAATTTTCCTCGAGCACCTTGCGGGCACTGCACCAATCGCTCGGCGCGGGCGGAACAACGACGCCGCTGTCCATCTTGGTACCCGGCGAGCCGCCATCCAATCCGCCCGTTGGATTGCCGATCGGCGGCGTTAACGCGTTTTCGCTCGACTGACATGACCAGACCACCGCGCCCGCGACGAGCAAAGGCCAGAGTCGACCCGCGGAAAATCCGCGCACGAGCCGCGCTAGCCAGGAGAAAAAAGGGTTAGGCATCGGTTACTCGCTGCCCGCATCCGATGAGCCGGCGTCTTCATTGCCGACATCGTCGTTGGATCCGTCGGCTCCGGGCGGCGCGCCGTCTTGATCATCGCCATCGGGAACATGGTCGTTCTCGACGTCGCCGGCATCGTCGTTCGCGTCGCCGCCGTCTGGCGTACCCGCGTCCGGCGCCGCCGCGTCGGGGGGACCGCCGTCCGGCGGCACACCGGTATCGGGCGGCTCGCTGTCGGGGGGCGCCGCATCCGGCCCGCTGTCCGGCGCGCCGGCATCGGGCGGCTCGCTGTCGGGCGTGCTCGCGTCGCTCGCGACGTCCATCCCGGCGTCGGGCGGATTCGCGTCCTCGCCCGGCCCGTCGGGCGGGATGCTCACATCGGGCGCGGAGCCATCGGGCGCATC
>DATHEQ010000354.1:0-43478 GCA_035318505.1 Polyangiaceae bacterium
CTTGACTTGACCGGCCAGACGCTCGTCTTTGGGTACCCTCATTCGAATCGTCAACACGTTGTTGGGCGCGGCCAATCCGATCGAACCCTGCAGACGGAGCGCGAGGCTGGAGCTCGGCTGGTAAACGATCGTCCCCGCCTCGCCAGGGGTGTGTCGTACGGTGAGAAGGCTCTGTTGCGCCCCTGCTCCGTTGGGCAGGGGCTCGACGCCACGCATTTCCAAATCGAGGCCGTCGGCGGCGAACGCCCGAGAATCGTCGACTGTATCGGCGAATTCCCAATAAGCGCTGTCGTCGACGTTCCCTTCGAACGTGGTCACGACGCGACCGCGGTATTGCGCCAGCATGTAAAAATATTGGGAATAGGCGCGACGAAATTTCTGCAGATTGGCGATTTCGGTTTCCTGCTCTTTGGTCTGCGCCGCATTGCTATCGTCGATCGTGCTCTGCATATCCGGCGGATCGCCGGGGTTCGCTTTGACCGCTGCGTCGTAGGCTTCGCGCGCGACTTGATCGCGCAGAAAGTCGGGTTTGGTCACCAGGATCCACAGCTGCCGGATGTGCTGAGGCGCCGCGTCGGCTGCCGGTTGTCGTTCGCCGCCATTCGCCTGCAGGATGTCGGAGACGGAGATGGTTTCGGGCAGGCCGTTCTTGGATCGCAGCGTCACGCCGCCGAGGCGCGTCCCCATGCCGGGACCGACGACGTTGGTCCACTTGTCGAGTGAGGCCGGATAATAGACATCCGCTGGTGCCGCTTTCGCAAAGGAGCGCAACGGCTGAACCTCGGCCGCTGGCGCAAATCCCAAGAGGTACAGGTCGAGCGGTTGAAACCGCAACGCCTGGCGGCCGTCCAACGGTGGAGCGACACCGAAGTACGCCGTGGGCCTGCCCAACTCGAAAGTTCCGTTGGCATTATCGCGGAACGTATTGCCGCCGAGGAGCGACCCTCCAGTGTCGAGAAAAGCGTTCCAAACGTCGAGCGAGAGCCCGCTGGTCGGGAATTTGGAGGCGCCTGCCGCATTGACCAGAGCCGTTTTGATCGTCGGCAAAGTGACGAGAGGCGGCGCGCCTTCGCGCGCCGCGAGATGGGGGCCATAGATCGCGGCCGTGGCCTGCGCCAGAGCATCGAAGTAGGTATAGATGCCGGCGGAGCAGAGGGCGCCCGCGGGCTGATCCGCGGATGGCTGCGGCAGATCGATCAATCGACGCGGCACTCTGCCGCAAGGTCCGTAGAGCGCCGTCGTGGGAGTCGTCCCTACTCCTTTGACGTTGCCGCCGTCGATGATTCCCAAAAACGGTTTGCCCGGGTCGGGCTCGGCGAGTTCGCCCAGGCCGATGTTGCGCACGCGATTGACGCTTACGCCGGCCTCGTTCTTCGTTCGGAAGAAGAGAGGCCCAGGTTGTCGCATGGGTCCAAAATCGGCGCTGAACACCACGATCTCGTCCCATTCCGGAAGCGTGGGCAACTTCGACCGCACAAGCTCCAAGGCGCGAGATGCCGCACCCTCCAGACCGACCGATTGAAAAAGCTCGTCGACCTTGGTGATGTAACAATCGTTGCTCGCTTTACAGCTTACGAGCGGGAGGACTTCGCCATTTCGAAGGACGCTCTCGTTGCCGTCCATTAAGTAAATCTCGTCTTGAAAGCAGTTGCGCTCGTTTTTGCTCGCGCAGACGAGCGTCGGCGGAGCCGCGTAGGAGTTGCCTCCCGCGCTGAGGAGCGATGCGAACACCGTGCTCGCAACGAGCTTGGTTCGAGATAGTTGCGCCTTGATGACAGCTTTCAAGATTTCCCCGCTATTGACCCGGCCAAATCGCTGGGTCGCCCGGTTCTAGATCCGGATTCCACGAACAGGCGGTGATGGAACTGGTGATACCGGTCGCTGTAGCGAGAGGAAACGCGAGCGGCGTGATGCTGCATGATTGGCGCGCGACGGTCGTCACGGGCGGGAGACCTTCGCTCAAGGAGAAAGCCGTGGTGGGGCTGCCGTCCGCGTCTGCCTTCAAATTGATGGGGAAATCGCAGAGCGCGCGGTTGACGTTGGGGGGATTGACGATGTTCGCCGTATTGCACTCACGCATGCAGACGCGCTGCCGGTCCGGCTGAACAGTCGTCGGAAGGCAGCGGTAGCCGAGCATGTTGGCGCCGCCGCAGCGCGATTCGGCATTGAAGGTGTACTTATACGGGCTGACGTTGCCTGCCGAGTCGGCAATGGAGAGCTCAGTCGTCACTTGCGTGACCGTGCTGGTGGCTCCGGAGTCGCAACGTATCTGGCAAAATCCGCTCCCGTTTTGCGGATGACACATGTACCCAAAGCCGCCGAGGTCGGTGGTGAAACCGCGTGCGTCGTAGTAGCCAACGCGGTCGCTCAGCTGTTCGGCGGTGGTTCGCAGGGCGGGGATGGCGGCCTCGGCCGCCGCTTGCTCGGCGGGAGTAACCGGACGCATTGGCATCTTCGGATCGACGCCGGCGGCAAGGCTGATGGTGTCGCTGAGATTGGTTTGCGCCGTCTTCAGATCGGCGTGGATGGTGAAGGCAGGGCCCGCGGCCGGGACGCCGAGCGCTTTCAGTCGTTTTTCATTTTCGCCCCCGGCGGCGGTTTGGACATCGCAACGAGCAACGCCGGGCGAGCATGCACTGCCGAAGTCGACAGGGGGGAGATCGCAGCGGGGCCCTCCCTCTCGGGCCAGCACCACGTCCGCGATGTTCATGCCTGGCGGGGGATCGCTGGTTGCGATGGTCACGTCCGGCATCGGGTTGCACTGCAACCCGAATTGACAATCGTCGTTGGACACGCACGTCGTTGCGGGTCCGAGGATCGCAACGTTGCGCGTCCAGACGGTCGTATCGCCGTCGCGGGCCAAGGTCACGGCGGGGTCCACTGCGCCGAAGTCCTTGTATGCGCCGGGTTGGTAAGGGGGATCCTGCGGCACGCCGAGATCCCAGAGCCAGACGATCGGCGAGTATCCAGGAGGGTCGCCTTCGTGATGGCGTGGAAGAGCGATCGACAGATCGTCGGAGGCGTAGCGCGTTCTCGCCCTATCCATCGTCGGTGTGCCGACCGGAATCGTTACGGTAGGCGTGTAAAGCTTGGCGATGGCCACGGTGACGGTGGACTGTTGGTCGCCCCCGACGCCGACGGTCGAGCGATTCACATCGAACGTGTCGAGCCGCCGGTCCACCTCGGTCGTGGCCCTGAAGAGCCGAAGATTGGCGCGATCGGTCGCGGGACTGCTTTCGTCGAGCGTCTCGCCGATCGTTTCCCAGCCATTGGCGAGATAGCAGCTGCCGAGCTTGGTGCGGTACCACAACTCGATGCGCGGTCTCGGAATGTTGTTCGCCATCACCGACGGCGTGACTTGCGTGCGCTCATCGAGCACGGGACAGTTGATGACTTTGCCCGTTTTCAGCTGGACGAGCTTGCCGGAGGCAATGCCGTCGTTGACCGTACCGGCGCTCTTGACGTCGTCGGGGTGGTAGCTGGAATCTTTGACGGTGATCTCGATGATCTCCCAGAGCCCGGTGTAGTTGGGATCATCCAGTAAGGTGTCGATGATCGGCCGCTGGTATTCCGAGGAGTTCCGGTCGGTGTCGACGAGCGCTGCACGCGGTCTCGCCCAGAACGACGTCGCGAAATAAGCCGCGCGCGCGGGTCCGTCGGCGGGAGGGCCGAGCGGTGAGGGATCGAGCGGATTTTTTCCCCCTCGCATGTGCCACATCCCCGTGCGAGCCTCGAAGGCGGGCTTGGAGAAGAGGGGGCGGCCGCCCGAATCGAAGAAGAAGTACATCGGAAAAACGCGCGCCGCGTCAGGGGTCCGAAGCGTCTCGCCCCTCACCCCCAGCTTGCGCGGGACCGTCACCACCCCAAAATCGAGGTATTCGACGCGGTTTCCGTTGGTCCATCCGCGCGTCGGAGCGATCGTACGGGGCAGTGCCGACGTGGGATCGGCGGTGCTAGCGTCGCCTCGAAAAAACGGGACCAAGTCGATAAAACCGCCGTCCTCGTCCGCGAGCGTTCCCGCTCCACACCCTGCGAGTGCGAGAAGCGTGACGAGTTGGGCCGCTTTCGCCAGCCGAACCACCTCACGAAGGCGCTGTCCCACCATGGATACTAGACCTTCTTCCAAAGAGAACAGAGTGTCCTCCCTATAAGCGAGCCTATTACCATCTCGCGACGACGAGCGGCAAGCAGAATTTACAAAAGTGGTACGACCACTTGTTGCTCGCGCGGCGCGTCACCGCGTGCCTAGCCGGAGATCTCCGCGAAACTCCAGGGCGTCCCCTGGTTTGCCCCTCGCTAGTGGTAAGACCACTTTGCCACTGCGCCGGTCGCGCCCCTTGCTACGGCCGTGCGTCGTCGGTTACCTTTTCATCGTCGCCCAACGCGAACTTGGGCCGCCAACTCAGCGGGCATCCAAGCAACCGAACGTCAGTCTCCGAAGGCAGGACCTCGCCGGCACCAGCCGTGCCACATTTGTCGGAACGCCGCCTCGATGCTGCGCGCGAAGTCGCGCGCGTCCATCAATGACGAGTTCTTCATTCTTCCCCTCATGCCGACGCGCATCGCGTTCAGGCGTTCGCTATCGCGCGCGAGGTCGGCTGCGATCTGCACGTATTCGTCGGCGGATCGGGCTATAAGCTCCTCGAGACCGACGCTGAAAAGAATGCTGGCGCCGCCGCGACCGACGGCTGTCGCGCCGACGAGGCTCACCACCGGCACGCCCATCCACAGGGCGTCGCACGTCGTTCTGCCGCCCCCAAACGGAAACGGATCCAACCCCACGTCGATCCGGTGATAGAGTTCGAGGTAGTCACCTAGCGAAACCCGCCCCACGAACGTGACCCGCTCGGGGTCGATCCTTTCTCGCGCCACGACCTCGCGCACCCGCTGCCGAGCGTCGCCCGATGGCGCGTGCAGAAGAAGTCGCGAATGGGGCAGCTCGGCCAGAAGTCGGCACCACAGGGTCAGCGTCGGAATACCGATCTTGCTGAAGTCATTGAGGCAGCCGAATGTCGGATATCCTGTCGTCAGCGCAGGCGCGGGAAGCACGTCGCCGGCTTCGATCGCAGGCCGATAGCACCAATAGGCTTTTAGCCACACCGACCTTTCCGAATAGTGCGCGCCGGCGAGCTCCGGCGGGTCGAGACGAGGGTCTGTGAGACGATAGTCGATGCTGTCGAGACCGGTGGTGCTGCAGTAAGCCAGATACGTCACCTGCACGGGCGCCGGCTTTCGTGCAAACACGAGGAGCCTCGTGTCGGCGGTGTGCATCGTGAGGTCGACGAGAATGTCGATTCGATCGTCGCGCACCATGTCCGCCACCTTTTCGTCCGAGAGGCCGACGATGTCTCTCCAACTGCTGGCGCAAGCACGCAGGTCTCGCGTCACTTCGTCGGCGCGAACGACGTCCGAATAGCAGAATACGCGTACTTCCTCGTGATCGTGCGCTGCCAGCAGGGGCAAGAGAAAGAAGCCGACCGGATGGCTTCGAAAATCCGGCGAAACGTAGCCGACGCGAAGACGACGGTCAGGATCCCGGTCATTGTCGTGAATGCGCCAACCTCCGCGAAGCGGTTTTGCGAATCTCTCGTTCCATGCTGCGTGTTCGGCCAGCAGCTGCGGCGCGCCGTATCGGACGTCTCCGTGCAGCGCGTACAACAAATTGCTGTGCGCCAAAACATAGCCAGGCGCTATCTCGAGCGCCTTACGATAGCAAGCGATGGCCTCGTCCAGTCGACCGACCTGGCGCAATGCATTGCCGAGGTTGCCGTGAGCGGCCGCAAAATCGGGCTTCGAACGAATGGCGTCTTCGAAGACGGCGATGGCCTCGTCGAATCGGCCACTGTCGGAAAGAGCGCATCCCAGGCTGTTGCCTGCCTGGCAGCGTTCGGCCCCCAGCCGAACGGCTGCTGCGAACGCCTCGATCGCATCGTCCAACCTTCCGTGCCGGCGGAGCACGAAACCCAAACCGCCGTACGCCTCCGCGAACTTCGGATCCAATTGGATGGCGGTCGTGCTGGCGTGCAGCGCATCCTCGATTCGTCCTTCGCGCTCGAGAACGATTGATAGGCCGTGATAGGCGGAGGCGAGCGTGGGATCCTCCTCGATGGCCCTCGTAAAGGCGACGATTGCGTCCTCGTGACGACCCGCGCTCGTCAGCGCACTGCCGGCCTGGCAACTGATGCGCGCTGCGATGCTCCGGCTCTCGATGGCACGAGCGCATGCTGCGATCGCGCTTATCGCGTCGTCGACTCGTCCCGCGATCCTGAATGCGCGAGCCATTCGCGCATGAGCTTCGGCGTGGTCGGGCCGCAGCTCCACTGCCCGCGCCCATTGGGCCAATGCTTCGTCGGACTGCCCGTTCTCCATACACGCGAGTCCAAGATCGTAGTGGACGTCGGCGGAGCGAGGAGCGAGGCGAACCGCTTCGCGAAGCGCAGAAGCAGCTGCGTCCCATCGTCCTATGTCCTTCATGACCTTGCCCAGATAATGCCAAGCGCCGGCGTGGTCGGGTTGGTCGCTCACGACGTGCCGGAGGAGCGCCTCGGCCTCGGCAAGTCGCCCGGCCCGGTGATGCTGAACTGCCAATTTCACGCTGTCGTCAATCGTCAATATCGGCATCTTACCAATGAAGAGGCTCGCGCCCATGCCATATTCGATCCGACCGAACGGGCGGCTCGCGCGATTGACGCTAGCCAGCCCTGAACCGCAATCAGCCAAGAGAAATGAGATGCCGCTCGCACCTCGCACGGCTCACTTTTTTTGCACCATCTCGCGCGACGCGGTCGGTGAGTGGGCGGCAATCACCGTTGCTGCGCTCGCGATCAGCGGGCTTGCGCTGCCCACGCGACGCTGTGCTGATTTCCGTGCGGAGTGTTCGCCGGGCTACAATCGATCGCCGCGCGATCCCGCTACATGCATTGTCAGCGGGTGTGAGCGCGGCACCTTGCCCACGGGCACTGCCCTTCTCAGCCACGCTCCGTTCCGCCAGTCACGATCGAGGGACAGAGCGGCGGGGGAAATCGGAGCGTACCCATGCGACAGGGATCGTGTATCCGCAGAACAGGCAGCTTGCGCTGGCTTTTGCCGGCGATCTTCGTGTCTGCCTGCGGGCAACCGGGACCGTCGAGCTACGGAGCGCTTGACGATGGTACCGGCGTCGCTGGCGAGCTCGAAGCGTACATCGCGACGTACGAAGATGGTAACACGGCAGTTTTCTATGGGCTTCGGACGTCATCGGGGGAGACGATCGATCTCGTTTTCGATACGGCTCCCGACATCGATGCGGGCTCGTACGTCGTCGTGCAGGGCGCACGCGATGCCGAACAGAAATTTCGTGTCACGACGATTCAGCAGCGCCCGACCCCTTCCTCTCTAGCGCGAGATCAACGCGAGCTCTCGCTCCCTAGCGATAACGCAGCGCCGCTTTCTCTCAAAATCGCGGTCCTCATCCTAGACCCCTCGTATACGACCGCGTCGGCGAAGAAGCGGCTGCTAGACGATTTTGACGGGCCAAAAAGTTTCTACCGCGAGAACACCTACGGCGGCTGGAACATCGAGGGGGACGCGTTCGGGCCGTACACGGTCGACGTCAGCAATTGCGGTACTCGCTATACGCAGATCGCGACGGACGCGCGCGCGGCGGCGAAGAGCGCAGGCGTGGACATCGAGACCTACAACCAGGTGGCGTACTATGTGCCGAAGTCGGCGAGCTGCGGTTGGGGCGGGCTTGGCCAGGCGGGTAAGATGCCGTCGCGAGTCACAGGAACTTACAAGCCGGCGCGTGACACTTGGTATGCGGCGAGCTTGGGCTGCGTCGTCTTCAACCAGGAACTCGGGCACAACTACGGTCTGCAGCACGGTCACTATTGCTCGGCGGGGCCCTACAACGGAGGATGCGCCGGCTATGCCGAGTACGGCGATCCGCACACGCCGCTCGGGACGGGGTGCGGGCACCTGTCAGCGGTAGAGACCGGAGAGCTCAACGGCTTTGCGCCCTGCAACGTGATCGACGTGGCCGACGGTTCGTATCAGATCGGCGCGATCGAATTCGGCTGTACGGGGCCGCAGGTACTAAGGTGGAAGGATCCGCAAGGTGCACTGCGCGCCGAGTACGTGCACGTCGAGTACCGCCGCAAGGCCGGGCACGACGCCACGCGAGCCGAGGGTATCTACATTCACTACGGTGCCGAATTCAAAGATCCCAACGTCGTCGGCTGGCAAACGCCAGCCAATGGAGCCAGCGATTTTCTCGTGGGAACCGGCGGTTCGGCCGCGAAAGCTGCGCTCCTCGCCGGACAGTCGTGGACGGCCGTAGGCGGGGCGGTGTTTCGTGTCGTTTCGCTCAGCGACGTTGCCACGATCGAGGTGACGAACACGGGAAAGTCGAGTGGCGCGACTTGTCTCGACGCGACACCGGCGCCGACGACGGTGACTTGCTGTTCGACCGGCGCGTGCGGCGGAACGCCGGACGGCGGGGGCGTTCCCGACGCGGGAATTTCCGATAGCGGGACGATCGACGTAGCAACGAGGGACGCGGGCCCGTCCGACGTCGCGGCGCCGGAAGGGGGCCCAGCCGACGCCGGCGTGCGCGACCGCAACAGTGCAGACGCGGTGGTCGATGCTGCCCGTGACACGGAAGTGGATGCTCGTACCGACTCGGGTGCAGCGGGTGGTCAGGGTGGCTCGGGCGGGGGAGCAGGTCGCGGCGGCGCGGGCGGCTCATCGGCGGGCGCGGGCGGCTCATCAGCAGGGACGAGCGGCAAGACGACGGGAAGCGGCGGTGCGAGCGGTAGCGCGACCGGCGGCGCGAGCGGTAGCGCCACCGGCGGCGGAACTGCGACCGGTGGAAAAGATACGGGAAAGCCGGGGGATGACGCTGGCGGCTGTTCGTGCCGCGTTCCTGTCCACACCCATGGTTCCGGCCGGGCGTGGGGACTGACGTTTCTCCTCGGCGCGCTGCTCGTCCGACGCCGCAGGCACTAAACACGGCGTCCGATCGAGAACGTCGAGACGCATAGCGCGCCCTTTCCTCGAATCGAGACGAGATACGAACCCACCGCGCGCAGCGCCGAGCTTGCGCGCGCCCGTCGCGACGATACCGCAAGGCGCGTGTTTCCGGTTCACCCCCGCGCTATCGCTAGAAGTGTTCCGCTCCAACCTGCTGCGCTGGAACCCGCTACTTCGGTAAGCGGGCGGAGCCGCGCACCGAGAAATGTGGACGCGGTGATGCCGGTAGAGCAACTTCCCCCAAGCGCATGGGAGACACCGATCCGCGAGAGAAACCACGTTTGGCGGCGGACGAATGCTAGCTGCGGGTGTCTGCCCCTGACCGGCCGGCTTTAGGTCGATTTTTGAGCCATGATAACGATTCCTCGCCACCTTTTTCAGCCCTGAGCAACTTTCGATCCTACTTCGACGGCGTCTGCGCGGTCGCCTAGCTGCGAGGATCGACGACTTCTTACGGAGAGAACATGTACGTTGATGGAACCATCCGCGTTGCACCTTCGAGCGAGATGAAACCGCGTGCGACGCGCACAGGAAGCGGCGGCTCGCGCCGATGGGGCGTGGCCATTCCAGCGTGCCTCATCGCAACCGCGCTAGGCGCTGTCGGGTGCGTCTCCGAGGAACACGATGGCTCGCTCTACCCGAAAACGACGAGCGGCGCGGGCGGCAATGCCGGCGGCGGAACGTCGACCGATGCGAGCAGCGGCGGAGCGAGCAATCGAGATGGAGCGACGGGCTCGGGCGGGGCCGGGGTTGGCGGCGCCGGTGGGGTCGGCGGCTCGAGCGGCACAGGCGGTTCGAGTGGCACAGGCGGCGCGGGTGGCGCAGGCGGTTCGAGTGGCGTCGGCGGCGCGAGTGGCGCGAGTGGCGTCGGCGGTGCGAGTGGCGCAGGCGGCGCGAGCGGGGCAGGCGGCGCGAGTGGCGCAGGCGGTGCGAGTGGGGCAGGCGGCGCGAGTGGCGCAGGCGGTGCGAGCGGGGCAGGCGGCGCAGCTGGTGCGGGCGGTGCAGCCGGCGCGGGCGGCGCAGCCGGCGCGAGCGGCGCAGCCGGGACGAGCGGCTCGAGTGGTGCAGCAGGTGCTGGCGGCAGCGTTCCCGACTCGGCCGTCGACGACTGCCCGAAGGACCCGACACGGACGGCAGCTGGCCCATGCGGTTGCCTTTCCGACGCGCTGGCGCCGCGCTGCCTCGGACATCGCTACACGTTCGACGGGTCGGCAGGCACGACGGTCGCCACCGACAGTATCGGCGGGCCTGGCGGTAACGGTACCGTCGTCAACGCCTCGCTGTCAGGCACTGGAACGGTCGTTTTGGGAGGTGTTTCCACGGATCAATACGTGCGCCTTCCCGCCGGCCTGATCTCGTCGCTGGGCAACAGCGCCACCTTCGAGGCGTGGGTCACCTGGACGCCGCCCAATACCACGCAGTGGCAACGCATCTTCGATTTCGGCAACAGCGATATGGGGCCGGATCTTCAGGGAACCGGGCAGACGTATCTCTTTTTGAGCCCGCGTGCAGGCGCCAACTTCTTCCGGGGGGCCATCACGATGGCCACCGCGGCCGGCGAGGATCTCGTCGATGGCGTCGCTGCGATGCCCGCGATGGCGATGACGCACGTCGCGGTGGTGATTGACGGCGCTACCAGCAACATGAAGATTTACCAGCAGGGTGCGATTCAGCCGTCGGGCTCGAGTGGCGTCTCGATTCGGGCCGGTACGACGCTCTCTAACTTGAACGACGTCAACAATTGGCTCGGCCGTTCGCAGTACGCCTCGGACCAGGAGCTTGCCGGGACGATTCATGAGTTTCGCATCTACGGCAGGGCCCTGAGTGCGGCCGAGCTGAGCACGAATGCCATGCTCGGCCCGGACGTCTTATCGGGCGGCGGCACCAACGTCGATGCGGGTCGGGACGTGCAATCGCAGTGACGCAGACGTGCGGGCTACGCGATTGTTGAGCCGTCGTAACGCCGTGTTGCGGCTTAGGAATAGAAGCGATAGTCCATATCGTCCTCTCGCGGCATCGCTGTGGCGGCGCATACCCGCCGAGGGGAACCGAAAGAAGAGCACATTCAACCGAAACTCGCGCCCCTGGTGGTTTTCCTTCTCGTCACCTCCGCGAGTGCACGAGCGGGCGCCGTTGGGCCCGCGCTATTTGCTTCCTTTCCTAACTACAATCATGCCGAGTCCGTGCTTCATGGCTCACATTGCTGGAACGAGCCGACCTCCATGCCCCCGGGGCGACAAGTCGCATGCGGACCGCCGGTCCTCGCCCACGATGCGCCCGGACGGTACACGGTCACGGTATCCAATGGAGCACCATTTCCCGCGGTTCCCCGGGATTCAGGCTACCAAGTGTATGTTCAGACCGTCGGGGGCGCGGCGAATTGTTTCGATACCGGGCTGTCGAGCGATGCAGCCTTTACGCTGACGTCGAACATCCGTTGCGTGACCCCGGACGGTTCAGACGTCGACGCTGACTTCTCCTGGTACTACCGCGCCGACAGCTTCGAATATCCCCAATACACGGGTCATGGCCCGAACCACGGCTACGCAACCGCGAACGGCGATGGGACGATTCGGGACGACGAGAGTTTCAATGCGATCGGGCCGGGATCGGTCACGAGCAGCCGTAGTGATCAGGGGCTGTATACCGTGACGTTTCAATACATGAACCCGCGGGACGGCGGCTACGTTCCTGATCCCAAGTTCAATTTGAACAACGTTCTCGTATCGAAAACCTGCGTCGATGATGACACTGCATCGTGTGCACGGGCCGTTTGCATTCCTTACAGTTGGAATCTCGGCACGGAGACAGAGCGCGATACGTCGGTTGAAGTCCGTTGCTACGACCGCGGCGGCAACCCGGCTGGGCAGGCGCGCGACACGAACTTTCGCCTGTTCGTCGGAGAACAAGCGCACACTTCTCAGACGATGCCGCCCGGCAACCCGCATGAATTTCTCGATGAATGGTTTGCCTGGGTCAACTGGGACGGGAACAACACCGCAAACGTCTGCTACGACGACCGCTATTTTCTTCACCGAAATCAGCACGAGACGCCCGCCGCGAACCCTTACACAGAACCGCTTTCCATCTGCAAGACCGCCACCGGATCGTACGACGTGAAGATGCACACGCTCTTCTACACGGCCGATGAAATGATCCCCATCGTCTCTTCGCGCGGAGCTGGGGGCGCGTATTGCAACGTGGAGGACGTGTGTTGGGGGTTCAGTGACGGCCAAAACTGCGCGGGCAATGAGCCGCGAATCACGGTCAAGTGTTACAATCGCGATGGGTCGCCGGCCGACGTCTCATTCAACATGTCGAGCGCTTATCCGCAGTGGGACTAACCGGGCCTTCGTCGGCGCGGTCACGCCATCGTCGCGCGCCGTGGTCTGATGGGCGAGGCAACTGCGCGGTCGCGGGCCTCGCTCGATCTGCTGTCATCTGAAAACTGAAGTCTCACGAGAGCCAAACGGTGGACCTGTCCTGATGTTAGGGGCGGGTTTCGCAAGGTGGCATTTCTCGGGCTGGAACCGACTGCCGTCGCTCATGCCGATTCGTGCTCCAGATTTTGCGGTCGCTCCACTTAACAAGGTCGCCAAGCGCGTCTGGCGTTCTCGATGATGGGTCCCGCTGGACTTTTCTCGTACGAGCGTTGAATTCCCGATCGACCGTATGTCGGTTCCCAACCTCTTGTCTCTGTTTAGAGGAGAAGCCATGAAACCTCATTCCCCCGTTCGGTTCCCAGGTGCGACGGTCATCTTCGGACTACTGTTCGCCGCCGCTTGCTCGGGAAATGACACCGACCCCACTGGTGCTGGGGGAAGAACCAGCACCGGCACCGGCGCTGCAGCCGGCGCTGGCGGTGCGACCGGCACGGGTGGCACGACGGGCGCCGGTGGTGCGACTGGCACGGGCGGCACGACGGGCACGGGCGGCACGACTGGCACCGGAGGCGCAACGACGGGCACCGGAGGCGCAACGACCGGCACTGGCGGCGGCACGACTGGCACCGGCGGCGCGACGACTGGCACCGGCGGCGCAACGACTGGCACCGGCGGCGCGAGCGGCGCAGGTACCAGCGGGGGCGCCAGCGGATCGACCGCCACTGGCGGCACCGCTGGCCGCAGCGGTTCGGGCGGCGCGGCAGGATCAGGAGGCGCTGCCGGCAAGGCGGGCGCGGGAGGCTCGTCGACCCCAGACGCAGGTGGTCCGCTCCTTCCTCTCGACTGCGGTGCCGAAGGTTGGGCGGTCGAGAACGCAGGACCTCCGAGCAATCGGGTCAACTACGTCATTTTGGGAGACGGCTACACAGCGGCCACGGTCGAGACGACGCTGAAGACGCACATCGAGACCGCGATGCAGAGGCGCTTCGGGCACGAGAGCGGTCAGCCGTACGCCCGCTATCGGAAGTTCGTGAACATCTGCGTCATGAAGGCCATCAGCCCGACCGACGGGATTGGCAATGGCGCCACCGCTTTCGATGGAGGCAACGGCGGCGATCGGTTGGCGGCAGTCAACTCGACCAAGGTCAATGCGTACATCACGGCGAAGGTCCCCAAGACATTCGAGATCGACTGGAAGGCCGTCGTTCTGAACCAGGCCCTATGGGAAAATACGGGCAGTGCCCTGATGCTTTGGTCGGGCGGTAACAAGGACGCTCCGGGGGCCGCCTTGCACGAGGGAGGCCACGGCTTTCACCAGCTGGCGGACGAGTACGGGAGCTGTACGGGTGTATGTGGCAGCGACAACTCTTGCAGCGGGACCGGCACCGAATATTCGGAGGTCAACTCGACCGGGGACTGCATGACGACTGCCAAAAAGTGGGACCTCTGGCTGGGATCGACCCAAAAGGGGATGAGCGTACCCGATATGGGGGCGACGGGCGTGCAGGGCACGTTCGTCGGGAGCCGCTACGTCGGTCCGGGCCAGTGGCGTCCCTCCGCCAACTCGATGATGAACAGCCTTTTTGGCACGAATGTGAACACGAGCTTCAACTCGGTCTCGCGCGAGCAAATGGTGTTCAGCATCTGGCGCGCCTGCAAACCGGTCGACGAAGCCAAGCCCCCGGCGGGCCCGGTTACGAATCCGGCAGCACTCGAGCTGGTGGTCATCGATCCTGCCGTGATTGACGTTGACTGGTCGGTCGACAACGCGGTGGTCGCCGCCAAGGGCGGGCCGAAATTCGACGTCGCCGCAGCAAAGCTGACGTCGGGCATGCACACCGTGTCGGCCAAGGCGTACGACAACGCAACCGACGATCTGGTCCGTTACCGGGACGGCGTTTGCCAGGCCTCCGTGAAGGGCAATTATTGCCACGCCACCGGATGGAAGAATTCGGTCCAAACGGTAAGCTGGACGGTGACGATCCCCTAGCAGGCCGTCGGATTCACGACACAGAACGAATCGGCCGCAAGGCCTGGCCAGCGACGCTTCGCTGAAGCGAGAAATCCGCCTGCCCGGTCAGTTTGAGTGGCATTGTGGTAGCTCCGATGATCGATCTGGTAGCGAGAATTTGCCGGAGCAGTTGCTAGCGTGGTCCGTAAAACCGAGCCTTCTACACCCGCCAAAGTACCGGCCGCTTCCTCGCGCTCCTCGCTCGTGATCCGCGCGGGTCTCGCGGCCCTGCTCGGTTACGCGCTGTGGTGGGGTTTTCACGACACAGCACCTCCCGAGCCTGCCGCGCCCGTGCGTGCGATCGAGCCCGCTGCATCGCCAGCACCCGCACAAGTCTCAGCAGCGGTAACCACTTTGCCGGTGCCGAAGCCCGCGCCTTCGGCAGCACACGTGACTGCGAATGACGGCATTCCGATGCAAGGTGCAGACCCCCTCGACGATCCCGACGCCGAGTTCCGTCACCCGCACCCCATCACGCCGGCACACGAAAAGATTTTCAAAGAAAACAATATGCTGGGGGCCATGAACGCCGCCATGGATCTGGGCAACTTCGCAGAGCTCCGGCGCCTGAATCGCGAATACCGGGAACAGTATCCGGAGGACAGCCATGTGATGCAGGCGGGATATGACATCATTGCCGACTGCATGGAACGGCGCACCGCAGCGAATCGGGTCGCCGCCGAACGTTTTTACGACACCCAGATTGCCTCGATGCTCCGCCGCTACGTGCGGATTCATTGTCTCGAATAGGCTCGGCCATGTTGGTGAGTTCTCGCGTAAGGCTGCCGCGAAGCGCAGAGTAGCGTTGCATGGCGAGTTCGCCTGAAGCCCGTGGTGTGGCGTGGGCCCCTTGGCTTTGCCTCCTTGCCGTTCCCGCCATCGTCTGCGCGATTCTGACGACAGCGTATGATCCGCGTCGGGCAGAAGCGACGGCTCCCCTGCGCGATCGCAGCAGGGACTACATCGGCGCATCGGCCTGCCGCAGTTGTCACCCCAGTCGATTCGAGAGTTGGCGGCGCACGTACCATCGAACGATGACCCAGCTTCCCACACGAAGCACAGTGCTCGGTCATTTCGACGGTAAAGAAGTGGCGGCGTTCGGTGCCAGCGCTCTCCCGTTCGAACGAGAGGGAAGGTTCTTCTTCCGCTTGCCGCCCACGGAAGGGGAGCCGACGCGAGAAACGGAAGTCGCGCTCACGGTAGGATCGCGTCGCTATCAGCAGTATTTCGAGCGTTTGGAGGAGGGCGATCGCATTACGTATCGGCGATTGCCACTCCTATGGCACGTGGAGGAGGAGCGCTGGCTCCACCTCAACGGCGTGTTTCTAGAAAAGGACAACGACGATTGGCGCGCTCACCGCGCGATCTGGAACCTCAACTGCATTTTTTGCCACAATACGGGTATCGCGCCGGGGGTGGTCACGACCCGCGATGACGTCGGCTGGCGGATCGAGCATGCGGACTCTCACGTCTCGGACCTCGGCATTTCCTGCGAGGCGTGTCACGGTCCCGGGCGCACCCACGCCGAGCACAACCGGTCGCCCGTCGCGCGGTACCTTGCCGAGTGGAGCGTGAGTCCGACGCGGGACATCGTCGATCCGTTGCGCTTGGGTCAGAACGAAAGTATCGCGGTGTGCGGCCAATGCCATTCGCAGCGATTGCCCGACCCGCGTGAGCGACTGTGGACCTTCCTCGAGAGCGGGCCCACGTTTCGCCCGGGAGACGTTTTGCAAGGACATGTCACACCGCTGACTCGCGACACACCGGTACCCGACCACGATCAGCCGGACGCCTATCGAAACCGCTTTTTTTCGGATGGCACCGCCAGATTGTCCAGTTACGAATATCTCGGCGTCACGCAGTCACCCTGTTTCAAAGACAAAGGGTTCACGTGCGAGCGGTGCCACACGATGCACGGCGAAGATATCAACGGTCAACTCAGCCCGGGCATGCGTGGCGACCAGGCTTGCACCCAGTGCCATCGACACATCGCCGAAGACATCCAAACGCACACTCATCACCTGCCGAGCTCCACGGGATCGCGTTGTCTCGATTGTCACATGCCCCGGATGGTGTACGGCATCTTGGAGGTTCATCGCAGTCATCGCGTCGAATCACCGGACGTCAAGCGTGACGTGGAAGCGGGGCGCCCCAATGCATGCACGGAGTGTCATCTCGACAAGAGCGCCTTGTGGGCGGCGGAGCGGATGCGAGACTTTTGGGGTTCCAAGTACTCGCCGCCCGAGTCCCGCAAAGACGGAGCGCCGCTCGGTCTTTCCGACGCATTGGCTTCTTTGCACGCAGGCGATGCCGTGCAGCGTGTCGTGTATGCGTGGCAGCTGGGGCGCGCCGATGCCGCGCTTTCCAAAGAAACTCGCACGGCGTTGCTCGGCAATCTCCTCGTCGGATTCGGCGACCCGTACGGCGCCGTACGGCTCACCGCGCGTCGATCGGCGCTGCGCTTGGATCAAATGTTGAATCTCGGGCTATCCGACGTTCTCTTTTCGTTCGACGTGCAGGGCGAGCCGGCGCGCCGAAATCGCGAGCTTTTGCATATTCTGCGGCAGTTCGAAGTCGCCGCGCGCGAACGCGCCCGCCCGCCCCCGGCCAATCTGCTCGTCGCGAATGACTTTCACCTCGAAATCGGTCGCATCCGGTCGCTGCTCGACCACCAGGCCGAGCGCGAGATCGAGACCGGCGAATGAACGCTCCCGCGCCCCATTCTTCCGACGATCAGAAGACCGATGTCCCTGCCGTCCCTTCCCAGGTGCAGGATGCCGATCGCGCCGTGCGGCGCACGCTTTCCACGGGATGGTGGCTTCTCGCGGTATCTTTGCCACTCGGCGTCACCCTGGAAGCCCTGCATGGGTTCAAGGTAGACGCGTATCTCGGCAGCGAAGCGCGCCGGGAGCTGTGGCGATTGGCCCACGCTCACGGCACGCTACTCGGGATCCTGTGCCTCGTTTTTGCCGCGCTGGCCGAGCGCCACGTCGCGCCGAGCGTGCGTCGCGGCGTGGCGCGGCAGCTGGCTTGGGGCGCCGTCTTGATGCCGCTTGGTTTTTTCTTCGGCGGTATTTTGAACAGCGAAGGGGACCCTTCCTTGGGAATCGTTCTCGTTCCCGTGGGCGCGGGGTTTCTCTTCGTCGCACTCGCTCGCGCCGCGCGAAACGAATCGTCGTGACGCTCGACGGAGCTCCGGCGTTCGACTTTGCGTTTCACCTTCGCGCACAGGCAAAGTGACTACGCAGGGACGATATCCATTTCATTTCGGTCGCCCAGCCGCACCATCGTGCAATTGCCAATGATGATCGGTCCGAATCGATCGCAACTGCGGATCTAAATCGGCAATATTCGCAAGAGGGAAAACTTAACACCCATAAGTTGGTGTGAGATAGGGAAAGCGTTCCTCGCTCGAATGCCGTCACTAAAAATTGTGAGCCATTCGAGTGCTCCGCAGCGGCTTCCCTCCTTCTTGATCTCGAGCCGCGCTTCGTCTTCCCGAACAGAGCTACGTGCGGGCGCGGGCACACTCGTGTGGCCGAATTGCCGCATCAATAAGTCTCTGCAGTTGGCGACTGGCGATTGATCGCAGTCGACGATCTCTGTCAGAAATACAATTCGAAGGGAGGGGTGAGCAAATGAAAGCGACATCGTACTAGCGGCGCTCTTCGTGGGTATTTGTCTGGAGGTCTCCCGGCGAACGATGGGACGAAAACGCGCCCACCTCACGATGAACTCGGACGGGAACCTTGCGAGGCGCCTTGTGGCTGAGCACGAGCACAGAGTTTCGATCGGCCTATTTGTTGTGTGATCGGAACAGGATCGAATTGACTGAGCAATCGCTGACTTGTGTGGAATGCGGTCCGTGTCCTCCGGTATCTCCCCATACGAAATGTGAGCCATACGGGTGCTCGGCAGCGGCTTCCCCTTTTCTATTTGAAGCGAGCAGTCAGCGCTTTGCTCGCCGAAGTTTGCGCGGCTGTCTGCCAGCGCGTTTTCAAGGCTTGTCTGTAGGCTTCAATTTAAGGGGAAACCATGTCCATGCCGGTCCACGGTAGCGCTCGAGTTCGAAGCGGTGCTGGCCGATACAGGAGCGCCACCGCATTGGCCGTTACCGCGGAATGTTGACAATCGTAACTGCTGTTAAGTCTTTTGTTTTGCGCCATTGCCGGATGCGACGGTAAGGTGGCTCGCGTTTCGATAACTGGCGCTGGAAATCGAATAGGGGTCTGGCTGAGTCGATCGCGGCGCTTTTCGCGCTTCAATTGGAAATGTCATCGCTCGCGGTTCAGCGGATCCCGTGGGGTTCGGGCCAAAAGGAATCGTACGGTATTTTCCTCCGCACTATCACCAATGAAACTGGAGTCGCGCATAAGGAGAAATTGTCCCATGGAACCTGGAACGATCGTAGCAATGCGAAAGAGCACTTTTTTCAAGAGACTGGTTTTCCTAGTAGGCCCGGCCCTGGCGCTCCTGGCCCTCGCCGGCAGCGCGGAAGCGACCACCATCACGGTCAATGTCAGCGGTGCACCCCAAACCGGAAAGTGCAGTCTCACGGACGCTGTTCAGGCCGCGACAACCAACACGGCCGTCCACTCGTGCCCGGCGGGAAGTTCTTCAAGCACAGACACGATTCAGCTGGCAGCCGGCACCACCTATCAGAGCTACGGGAAGACACTGCTCTTTCCGACGACGGGGGGCGCGGTAGTGATTCAGGGGACGTCGGCGAGGACCACCATCATCCGTGCACCGGACTATGGGTATCCGTCCCCGAATCCCCTCAGCGCGACCGAGGTTTGCCCATTTCCATCAGCGATCTTTGCGGGTGGCACCCTGACCGTTAAGAATCTCATCCTGCAGGCATCAACGGGGGGGACGAAGGGGATTTGCCAATATGCTGGATCGCTCACGTTGGACAATACACTCGTCGGGGATACCGCTGGAGTCTGGTATTTCGAGGCGGGTGCCATTACGTCATACCCGAACACCTCGAATATCCACCGGACGCTCCTTATAAAGAACTTCTCGGACATCTGGGGGAACACATCGCCGGGTAACGGCGCTGGCCTCGCCCTCTTTGGGGACGTGGACACGACCATCAACAATAGCCAGATCGAGCATAACGAGTCAGATAGCAGCGGCGGCGGAATCTATTGGTCGGGGATATGGGGCAAGATGGGCAACCTGACACTCACCAACAACACGGAGGTCCATTACAATGGCGCTAACGCAGGCTGGGGCGGTGGCATTTATCTCGGCGGCGATGATGCGCTCGCCTCCGTCACTATCGATAACGGCAATATGCAAGTCAACGCGGCGGCCTATTTGGGAGGGGCAATTTACATGGAGAGCGGGGTAGGGGATGGCAAGGTTATGATTTCCAATGGTTCGTATATCGGTCCAAACAATACGGCGTTTGGAGACTCTCAGCAGGCCAGTTTGAATTCGGACTCGTACGTGTACAATAAAGTCTGGTGCCAGGGGGGTGCTACGATCTACGGCTTGACCGGATCTGAATGGACGGGCCATAGCCCACCGCTCAACGACGATGGGACGTGTAGTTTCCCGTGAGAACACAAGCCGAGGCATGCTGAAAAGCATGCCTCGGACGATCCGCCGGAGGTCGACTTGCGTGTAGATCGCGCGCAGTCGTCGCGCTCGAGGTTTCGCAATTGCGCCCGCTCGCCCGGCGATCGCGACCTCCGGCATCGACGCGGGGCGGCAGGCCACGTCCGGTAACCGTCAGACCTGCCGTCTTCAACGGGCTCTGTCATGGCTCTGCGCAGCCTGCGAAGTAGGGCGGAGACATTCAGAACGTGTACCGTGAAATGAACGAGACACCTCCCACGACGATATCGGCGCCTGCACCGGGGTCGAAGTCGCCAGACACGTCGTTGATGCCGGCCACGATGAAGCCCGCCGCTCCGACGGCAACGACAGGGGGAACCGTACCCGTGCTTCCTGCGACGAGGCTCCAGGCCGAACTGTGGTCGGCCTTTCATCGCACGAGGGGCATGCCATTCCAGACTGCGCTGCCGCCATTACCCGCCGCCAGCAGAGATCCGTCGCTCATGACGGCAACGGCGGTCAAGCTCGCTTCGGTGATCGTCTGAACCCAGCGGAAGGCCCCGTCCGCGCCGAGGTTGAGTACGAAGCCTGCAGGAGTAGGCCCGAGGGGCTCGGGTCTTGTCGACGCGGCCTGGCGACGTCAAAAGCAGCTGAAGCTGTCGCGGATCCGCACGAGATCGGCCCGGACTTGACTGGACGGGGGTTGCGAACGGACCAGCATCAACACGGCCGAATGGTCGGGGCATTGATAGGTCGAAACTTCGAGCGTCGCCATCGGCACGGGATTACCGAAGCAGGTGCCCGCCGAGAGCGTGCCGTCTCGACGTGCCAGCAACACGCCGGCGTCGACGGAGCCGTGCGGACCTCGCGGGATTTGCGGATCTTGCAGCGTGACCTTCACCTGCGAATTGCCGCACAGCCCGATGTAGTAGATTTGTAGATCGTCCCGCAGCGCCCCCGTGGACACATCCGGCGTCCCCGTCACCCACCAAAGAAATGCGTACGAGAAGTACGTGCTCGCGTTCACGTCGTAGAAGCCCGGCGGCTCGCGCGTCACCTCCTCACCGGTGAGGGGAAAGAACGAAGAGAACCGGGGCGGCAGTGAGAAATAGTCGTCAAACCCACCGACGAAACTGTCGAGCATGAATCCACCGGGCCTGGCGCTATCGAATGGGACGCCGGCATCGCCATCGGTGACCGCGCCCGTATCCGGCGCCGCGGTATCGGGAGATTCATGGTCAATCGCGCCGGCGTCGGAGTCCCCCTCGTTTCTCGGCGCGGCGCTCTCCCCACAGGCCGTCGACGCCGAGGCAGCCAGGAGCGCGGTTGCGATCGCGGTCGCATTGCGGAGCGACGGCAGCTTCGTCATCACGATCACCGTCATTGCTTCGCCACAGCGCAACGCTCGCGCAAAGCCGAGTAAATCGGGTATTGTGCGATGATGAAATACCTTGGGAGCGAGCAAGCGATTCGCAGCAAACAACTTTTGATCGGGTGGATCGCCATGGCTGCTGTTTCGGCGTCATGTGGCAAGGAGAACCCGAAGGGCTCGGAACCGAAGAAAGAAGCCCCCACGACTTCCGCCGTCCAACTAGCGCCGAAGGTCGATCCCTCGTCCGCCGACCCCTTCTGCATGAAGTACCGCGACGAAATGAGCAAGACGCTTGGAATGCCCATTACCGACGTCAAGAACGTGATCCTGCCGAATTTTCCACTTCGCTGCATTTATCAAACAGCGCTTGTTCCAGCGATGATCGAAGTAGGCAAGACTGGCGATCTCGCGAAGGAGCGAAAGGGTTTCGAGCTCGGCGGTCATCCGACGGATTCGACCATCGGCAGCGGAGGATTCCGAACGGACTTCGGTGGCATCCACCAAGTGATCGGCCAGAAAGGAGCCACGCGATTGGCCGTCGGAGGCTCTGCAGAATACCCGAAGCTCGAGGCGCTCTGGCAAAAGGTGGCAGAAGGCCTTTGATCGAAAACCGGTGACCCTGCGGATGCGCCACCGCTCAGCGCGGACCGCGAAGGTCACCGATGCGAACGCCACCGGCCATCCGCAGCCGTCTCCGTGTGACGCGAGGCGAACGCCCAGCTTTTCGACGGAGGCGCTGAGAGATTCAAACCTCAGTCAACGAAATGAAACGAGTTCGTTCTCACTGCTCACACTGGCTTGACCCAGAGGCCCGGGATCGCTGCAACACCATTGGTGACGAACGTGGGCGCGATGGTGGCGAAGTTGGGCACCATGCCGAAGTAGGCCTGGGCGATCGTCATCCAGAGATCGTTGTGTGGACGAGCGCTCGTGAAGTTCTGGAATTGTCCGCCCTGCATGCCGAGCTTTTTGCCACCAAAGATGAGCGCCGGTTTTGGCGAACGCGAATGGTTGGCCTCGGCCACTTCCGTGATGTACGGGATCACCGTGTTGTCGAGCAGGTTACCGCCGAACGAATCGGTGGAGTTTTTGAAGTCGGTGATGATGTCGGCCGTCTTCTGATTGTACCAAGTGCTGACGCTCGCACAGAAGTCGAAGATTCCGAGCTGCGTTGCATCGGTGGGAGGCGAGCCGTTCCAAAAGCCGCCCATCTGGACCTTGTGACTCTCGGGGTGGTGCATGTGCGTCTTACCGTCCATGTGCATCCCCGAAAAGGACACGTGGTTGGTGCCCGGCGACCACTGGAATGTCGCGACGCGGATGATGTCGCATTGGAATGCCGCCTTGATGATAGCTGCGTGGGCCTTGCCGATTTTCTCGTGATCGACGTCGTCCGCAGTTGTGGTGACGGGATTACCATAGTCATTCCTGGAGCCGGTTTTGCCCGAGAGCGCCGGATCGGGTGAATCCGGTTTCGTGCAGCTGACGCTGCCACCGCCGCCGGTGCCGCCGTCGCCGATGGCGTTGAGTTGACCTGCGATTGCCTGCTCCATTTTGCGGATGGCGTCGGTGTGGATGTCGATCTTCGGAGCCTGTTCTCCAGGGGCCAAGGTTTTGATGCGGGCAAGCTCGCGCATGGCGAAGTCGAGAACACTCTTGCGTTCTTTGAGTGATTTCACGAGCGCTGTGTTGACGCCGGCATCGGGCACGGCTCCACCGGTGCCGCCGTCAGGGGTTCCCGGCACGAAGGTGGCGAAAAGGTTCTTGTACGAATCGACTGGCTTGAGGGTCGGTAGAAGCGGCGTCCCTTCATTGACTTGACCGCCGTTCGTATTGGCGACCATCCTCATCGTGTAACTGTACGAGAGGCATTGCGTCGATGTTTCTTGTGAGTCGACGCGCGCATCACAAATCGTATTGGTGTAGCCCGCGCCGGGCCGCTGAAGGGCGGCAACGTTCTTGAGAAAGATCTGATCGAGCGAGGGTCCACCCGCCACACCGTCGTCCGCTTCGCCGTTGTTGGCGCGACAACCGGGAACGTTCGCGCCGGTCGTGGTGAGGGGCGTGCCGGCTTCGTGGCCGCCTCCGCACGTGACTGCCGGCGTATCGCGCAACCCGTAGAGAATGATCGTCTCGGCTTTGAGAGGCTCGAACGGCTTCAGGATGCGGGAGAAGGTGAAGTTGGTTCCCGAGCCGGTGGGCAGGAAGTGGTACGACTGGGTGCCGACCGGAAAATGCATCATGAGAAACCGCGGGGGCGACACGGCGCCTTGGGCCATCGCCTCGAGGTTGCGCAGCATGATCTTGAGCCCGAACGCTCCGCCGAGACCTGCAATGAAATTACGCCGGGCTAGCCGATAGGTTGACATTTACATTGCCTTTCCGGGAGAACGAGTGCCGAGGGGTATCGAGGCTGCGACCGCGCGCACCAGCGCTGCGAAGCTCTGGTCGGTGCTCGCTTTGAACGCGTTGGTCACCGTGCGCGTTGCGCAGCTGTCGGTGGAGAGACCGCTTGCTTCAGCCAGTCCATAGACGAGTAGATTTTTCGCCACGCAGGCCGTGAAGGCGCCGTTGCTCGAAATCTGCGTGGCCATGTCCGGGGCATTTTTGATCACGGTCCCTCCTGCGTTCGCCGGAAGGGTCGTCGTAGCGTCGATGGGCCGGCCTTGTGCGTCCATGGTCTGAAAGCGCGCGAGATTATCGAAGTTCCCGACGGTCAGGCCATAAGGGTCGAAACCCTGGTGGCAGCTCTGGCACGGCTGATTCGTCATCCGGTATTCGGACTTTTGGCGCTCCGTCCAGCCGTTTTGCGTGCCCTTCAGCTTATCGATCTCGGCCTGAAGGTCGGGGTTGAACGCGGGATTGATACCGCACAAGACGGACGCATTGATGAGCAACCCGCGCGCGATGATCGATGGAAAGTCGGGGCGCGAGCGCGCCACGAGATACCCCGGTGAAGTGAGTATGCCGGCGCGGTTGTCCGGTAGATCCAGCGCGACGAAGTTGTCGATCGTCGCGCCTGGCGGCGCCGGCACGTTGTAAATGAACGCGAGGTTCGTGTTGATCCACGTACGCCGCGAGGTCAAGAGGTCGGTGACCTTGGGACCCCAGAGCGTATTGTTGATGAAGAGCGTCGTCTCTTGGTACATCGAAGCCGCGACACCCTGCGTGAATAGCTGCTCATCGGGCATAGTGACGCTGAGCACGCCGGTGGCGCCGAAATATGCGAACATCGCCTGCTGCAGGTTCTGCTTCACCGGCGCCGTGCCGAGCAGCCGGGTGACCTGAGCGTCGATGTCCGCTGCCGCGGTCAGCTTTCCCTGCTTGGCGGCATCGAGGAGGGGTGCATCCGGCGGCCCATCGGCAATGAAGTACGAGAGCAGGCTTGCCGTCTCGTAGGGTGTGAGCACGCCCGCCGCCTTCCAGTCCGTGCCGAATTCGCTGCGATAAAGAAACTGCGGAGCCTCGATGATGGAGCTCACGCTGAACTGGACGCCCTCCTGGATGGTCGCGCCAGCCGCTTTCAGTTCGGTGTACGTCTGCGTGAGCGACGTTGTCTCAGCCGCGACCAAGGGGCGGCGGTAGGCGCGCTCGGCGAAGGCGGCGATAAACTGCTGGGCGCACGCGTCGGTCACCGTCGCGCAGGCGGTCACGGTCGCAAAGTTGTCGAGTACGTATTGCCCGACCTGCGTCGCCATAGCGTCGCCTTTGCTCCATGTCGCGTCAGTGATGGCGCTGCCCTCTCTCGGATTGGCGAGCGGGGGGAACGACCGCTCCGTCGCGTCCGGGATGCTGTTGTCCTTGGCAACGGCGGTGGCGAGGGTGGGGCCGAGCAGCGCGCCGATGGAGTTCACGATCTGATTGAAGGTCAGCCGGATCAACCGCTTGGTGATCGGGGAGTCCGCTCCGGTGCAAGTGGTGGGTCCGGTCCCGCCGGCGCCACCCGCGCCGCCAGTTCCACCCGCGCCGGCCCCGCCCGCCCCGCCGGCACCCGTCGTCGTGCCACCGCCGGCACCCGTCGTTGTCGTGCCACCCCCGGCGCCGGTGGTCGTTCCGGTGCTAGTGGCGCCGGTCGTCGTCGTGGGTCTGCCGGTTGTGGTCCCGGTACCCGTGGCGCCGGGGCCAGCAGGGTTGCCGCCCGTCCGGTCGATGGGCTCGCCCAAGGATCCCTCACAGCCTGCCGCAAAGACCATTGATGCAACGGCCATTCCCGACAGCAACCGACACCGCAGCTGGAATTGCGCTCGGCACGTCATGAATATCCTCCGAATTCTCCCAGCGAGCCGAAGCCAGCGAGAGAGGGTGTACAGAAGCCGTCAAAAGGGCGTTCGATGGCTCAAGAATCGACGGGCGGTCGTGTAACTACGAGGGGACACGCGCGAGCTCCAAAGCATAGACCAGGAAAGTGCGCTCGGCGCCGTTTTGCCAAAGCCATACGTCGAACGGCGGCGAAAGGGTGGCGAGCCCCTTCAGCACCGGGTCTTCGCGGCTCGCCCAAAGCAGCAAGTCGGGATGCGCTGCATAGAAGAATTTTCCAGCGCCGAGGACGTCGACGAGGACGCTCTGCAGATCCGTGGCGTCAGGCGACAGCGGAAACAGCAGGTTCGAGCTCAGATCGCTGGCGAGGACGGCCCGCCCATTGGGCGTGAGGAGCTTGGCCAGCGTTCGCAGATGCATCACGTTCAACAGCTGCCGCGCGGCTTCGAACAATCTGTGCGAGGCCGAAAGACCGCTCAGCATGGAAAGCTGCATCTGCGTCAACACACAGGCCGAGACGACGACATCGAACGGCCCCGGCAGGCTTTGCACGATTCGCTGCGAAGCCGTATCCGGATACGCAGCGACCTCTTCCGGCGTGACGCGAAAGTCCCGCCAACTTTCCATGCGGTCGAACAAGCCGGACAGATCGATGGGGGCATGCAGGACAAGACGCGCCTTCGTCGCCGCGTCTTGCCGCGCGTACGCTCTTCCCAATGCGGCTTCGTCGATGTCGACGAGGTGGATCTCGCGAAAGAGCGTGGCGAGGTGGGGCATATCCAGATCATGACCATTGCCGGCTCCGAGCACGCAGAGCCGCCCCGATGATCCGGGGAGACAACGCGCGCTCACCGCGGCCGTGAGCCGCTCACGATGCTGGGCAAAAGTGTCGAAATAGGGAACCGCACTCAGGTTGGACAATTGCTGTTCTTCGATCAGCTCGCGCGCCGACGACAGACCGACGCCGTTCGCGGCTTGGTCGACCACCGCTGCTGCTCCTGCGTGATCTCTCATGGGGCCGCCGCGACAGCTCTGATCCAATTGAGCATGCAGCTCAGCTCCGCGTCGTTCAAAGGGTTGCCTTGCGGCATCCTGTCCCCGCAAGGGGATTGCAGCGTGAGCTTGGTATAGAGAAGGCTCTTTTCTGGCTGTGCCTTGTCGATGAGCTTGGCAATGCCCTCGGCGCAGCCGGGCGTGGCGCCCTTGTTTCCCTTGTTGGGTTTGTCGACGAGCGAATCTTTCGGCTGACGAATCATCTGCTCGGTCAAAAGAAACTGCGCGGCCGGATTGGCGCCGCCGTGGCAGCCGACAACACCACACGATTTCTTGGTGGGGCCGATGAGGTCCAAAACGCAGGCTTCCGGATTGCCTCCGCCGCCGCTGTCGGGCGCGCTCCCCGTGCCCCCTTTTCCTCCAGATCCGCCGCCCGCTCCTCCGGATCCCCCCGTGCCGACGGCGCCGTCGCGATTTTCTTTCTGTTCATCGGTGAGCTCACCGGCGCAACCGCTCGTGACGATGGACAGCGCACCAACACCAATGACAAGAACGGCAATCGAGAATCGGATCATTGCTTTTGCACCTAGAAGATAGTCGACGCGCCGAGCGTGAGAATCACGTACTGATCCAGCGTGCCTCCGGCGACGTAATCGGCGCCCGGGTCCGGGTTGGCGCTCGAGAAAAAGCGCGTATAGGTGACGAGCAGGCGAAGCTCGATGGGCCACGCCACGACCCAGCTGCCGCCACCGAGCGCGTCGACCCCGGCCACGGTGAGTTTAGGAAAGCGTTCGCTCAGCGTTCCGGCCGACCCAATGTTCATGTAACCGGCGCCCGCGACGAGCGCCCAAGGTCCGAACGGAATGCGTGCATCGCCGCCGATGCGAAAGTTGGTGTATCGAACCGAGGGCGACTCGTCGACGGCTTCATCGGTGCCGGTGAAGGCGTAGTTCCACAGTCCATACGTTGCTTCGACGCCGATGAGCGGGCGGCTCTTACGGTCGCCCGTCGGAATGCGCGCTCGCAAACCGAAGGCGTAACGCTGAAACGATCCTTTTACCTTCTGCCCATCGGTGGTCTCGGATTCGACGGCGAGCGAACCTGCGAATCGACCCACCAAGCCGATGTCCTTGAGCACCTCGATATTCGTCGAGGCTCCGGGATAAAGCTCGGCGGCCACCGAATAGACGGCGATTCCGGGCGCGATATAGGGACGGAGTCGACCTATCCACGGGTCGCTGTACTGCAGCTGGCGGCGGCCGACGCCAACGGCGGCCTCGCCGATGACCGTGGCGTTCGTAAAATCGACCGTGCGCTTGCCGGTCGCGCCGTGATCGCGATTGGGTGGGTCGGCAGGTTCGTTGCTGGCCGCGCTCGCCTCTTCCTCGACGCGCTCCTTCTTTTTGGCCGGGCGTTTGGCGGCTTTTTTCGTGGGGCGATCGCCGTCGACCTCGGCGTCGCTCGCGGGGGGCGCGGCCGGCGGTGGGGATGCGGCGGGTGGGCTCGCGGCGGCCGTCGCGCTCGACGACCGCACCAGATCGGGAAGGGAGGCTGATAGCAGTGGGCCGACCTGCGCCGTCGCTTTTTCGCCGGGAGACAGCGTGAAATCTTCTTCGATCATCGGCGCAGCTTGCGTGGGGACGATGAGGACGACGTGCATCTCTCTCGCGCCGGCTTTGTTTCGCTTCGCGCGAACGGAGAGAACGGCGGCGGCGCCGACGGCTCGTATCGACTTCTGAATCGCGACAATCGTCGGCTTGCGAGTCCGCGGGTTCTGCAGCGCTTCGCCGACGGATCCCGTCACCCCTTCATCGGCCAGCGCTGCCAGAAGCTCTTCCGAGGATTGCCCGCGCATGTCCCGCGCAATGGCATCGGAAATTTCTCGCTGGGTATCGCGGTCGGTGCCCTCGGCGATGAGCACGAGACCGTTCGACTTCGTCCGAGCCGCGAACGCCACGTTCGCCACCACGGACGACAACAGGAGGATCAACCAAAACCTGGGGCTAAACATTTTCAGTCTGTACATCATGCCGGAAGGGCGCAACGGCGCCCACCGCGCCGATCCTCGTACCTTTGAAAGTGGGCCAAAAGGGCGGCCGAGGCTCACAAATTTCGTGAAGGAGCTGCGGTTGACGCAGCGAGCAACGCGGTGCGCCAGGCGTCGAGCGCAGCCATGTTGCCGAGCGAGTCGGCCCAACCCATAGCGGGCCAGGTGGCTTCCTTAGCGGGCAGCGTGTCGGCGACGAGCTCGGCTTCAATCGCATACGTCGCCTTGGTCGCGCGAATGACGACGGTTTCGGGCTGCTGTTGATCGCGCCAAATCGCGTACCCCGTCTCGAGCCCATGACGCTCGCTGGCCGGAATCCAAGGATCGGGGATGACGATCTTCCCGCTTTCTCCGAAGATGACCGCGGTACGACCCCCGTCGTGGTAAACGCCCGCCGTGACCGTCGCGGTGAATCCCGACGCGAACGCGAGATTCGCGGTGGTGAGCTCGTCGACACCGGTCGGACCGATGATACCGATAGCGTCGATTTTGACAGGCTCGACGAAGGGGCGGCGCTCGACGATGCCAGCCAAGAGACGGGCGAGGGAAATGGGATAACCGCCGACGTCCAAAATGCCTCCGCCCGCGAGCGCCACGTTGAAGAGGCGACCAGCGGGGTTCCGTGGAACGCGAAAAGCGAAGTCAGCGCGGACGTGTCGCAGGGGACCGATCACCCCTTCTTGCAAGCGTGTGACGAGCTCGCGCATGAGCGGATGGCAGCGGTACATGAATGCTTCCATCAGAAAGACGCCGCGCCGCCGCGCCGCTTCGATGACACGCGCGCTGCTCGCCGCGTCGGTGGTGAGCGGCTTCTCGCAGAGCACGTGCTTGCCAGCCTCGATGCTGGCGAGAGCCTGCGCTTCGTGGGACGGATGGGGCGTTGCGATGTAAACGGCCTCGACCGCCGGATCGGCCAAGAGATCGCCCAAGGCGGGAGCTGCGGCCGGGATCCGGAAGCGATCGGCGAACGCGCGCGCCTTGGGCAGTGACGAGCCAACGACGTTGACGACCTTGCAGCGGTCTGAGCCCGCGAGGGCCTCGGTAAAATCCGAGGCGATGCCCCCCGTCCCGATGACGCCCCACTGGAGTTTTTCGCGCATGTCGTCTCGTCTCGAGCGTGGAGCAGTTCGTTCAGCGTAACGCGAGCGGCCGCCGTCGCGGTCACTCCGTCGTGAATTTGTGGATCATCTGGTGCTTGTAAGTCTGGCCGGGCTTGAGAACGACTTCGTCTTTCCAGGCGGGGACGTTGACGGAGTTCGGAAACTTCTGGGTCTCCAAACAGAACGCCGAGTACTGCTGATGCGAGGAGCCCTTCCCTTTGGTGGAACCATCCAGGAAATTACCGGAGTAAAATTGAATGCCCGGCTGATCGGCTTCGACGGTCATCACCCGGCCGGACTTGGGATCCTTCACCCGCGCCGCCGGCCGGAGCTTGTGGGGATCGCCGTTGACGACGAAGTTGTGATCGTAACCGGCCGGCTTTCCGCCGGCGGCTTTTAGGTCTTTGCCCATTGGCTTGGCGGTGGTGAAGTCGAACGGGGTCTTGGCGACAGGAACGATCTTGCCGTCCGGCGGCGTTCCGGGCGTGTACTTGTCGGCATAGAGCGTGAGCTCTTCGTTTTCAATCGTGC
This sequence comes from Polyangiaceae bacterium, assembly GCA_035318505.1. GTDB lineage: Bacteria > Myxococcota_A > Polyangia > Polyangiales > Polyangiaceae > DASWDH01. The sequence goes on from DATHEQ010000354.1 coordinate 30,272, forward strand.
CCGATGCCGTTCCGCCGAGATTCCAGTACGTGTGGTGCGCCATGTTCACGATGGTCGTCTTGTCGGTGGTGGCTTCCATCTGCACGCGCAGCTCGTTGTCGTTGGTGAGCGTGTACGTCGTGGTGGCCGTCAGCGTGCCGGGATAGCCCTCGTCGCCGTCTTTCGAGACGTAGGTGAACTTGATGGACGGACCTCGTTCGGTCTCCGTCGGTTCCGCGTTCCAAACGACCTTGTCCCAGCCCTTTTTTCCGCCGTGGAGATGGTTCGAGCCGTCGTTGGCGGCGAGGTTGTACGTCTTGCCTTCGAGCGTGAACTTGGCGTCCTTGATGCGATTGGCGATGCGGCCGACGGTCGCGCCAAAGTACGGCGTCTTCTTTAGATAGTCTTCGAGATTGTCGTAACCGTGCACGATATCGTCGAGCTTTCCCTGGCGATCGGGGACGTGTAGCTCGGTGATGATGGTGCCGTAGTTCGTCACCTTGAGCACGAGACCCTTGGCGTTGGTCAGGGTGTAGAGCTCGACGGTCTTGTCGTCGACGGTGCCGTATTTGGTTTTGACGATCGAAGGTTGCTTGGTCATCGAGGGTTCCGTGGTCGGCGCTTTGCCCGTTTCTTTGGTCGTTACCAGAGCGGCCGGTTGCGCATTTGCGGTCGGCGCCGCCGCGGGAGGAGATGCGGCGGGTGCGCTCGACGATCCTCCGCAGGCACCGAGAGCGGGAAGCAGAACCAGGCCCATCCAAAAACGCCCAGCTCGCAACATCGATCGGTTTCGGATGGGGAACGAACCGCCCCCCAGAACAGCACTTTGCCGGTCTTCGTGAGCGGCGCGAACGACTGCGGTCTCCATGAGCGTAAATCTCCTCTAGCGTTGACCATCAGGGGCTCGGTACGAGACGCTTACCAGCACATTGTCAGGCGCGCATCGACGAAATGCGCGCTTGCGTCTCACCCCGTACCAAAGCGAAATCGGCGCGAAACAAATCGAGCCGGAGATTGCAGTCCTGCCTATGCATCCCAGTGCGGTAAGGTGCCGGCTCGCCGGATTTCGGTTCAATAAAATGTACATGCGGATGAAGCGGGGGGCGCTGCGGGCACCGCTCGACCGCTCGGAACGGCGCAGGGTCGCGGGGTCGCTCTGCTCGGTTGCGACAAGGGTGGGAGCGATTCGCGAAATCAGCTCGTCGTGCCGATCCGAACCGTAATGGGAATCGACTCCTGACCGAATTTGTCAGTGTCCTTGGTGATGAGCCGATGCAGGCCCGAAAAGGCCTTTTGCGCCATGGCTTCAGAGTCGAAGAGCGCCGTCGTGAGGCCGACCAATGCGCCGTACTCGTCACCGTCGAAACCCGCGAGCTTGATTTCCTGGGGAACCAAGATTCCCAGACGATGCAAACGATGCCAGACCTGCATGGCGCCCAAATCGTTGGAGCAGAAAATGGCGGCTTTGCCGCGCGCGGCGAGCTTTTTGAGATCGTCGTCGGTGAGCTCGTCGATGAAGAGCTTACGCAGGGCGGCGGCGGGCGAGCGTTCGAGCCAGGCCTGCTTGGTGCCCCGCCAGCGTTCCTCGTGGCCCAGATGCTCCGTCACCACCTGCACGAATGTAAGGTGCCGCGCGCCGCGCTCGTAAAGGTGCCGGACGACGGCGCTGGCGCCTTCCTTGTTGCGAATGCGGATGGCGCCGCCCTGGTACCGTGCGTACGTCGGATGATGGGGGTCGAGGACGATGGAAGGACGCGCATAAGCGCTGGAGAACCAAGTCGTCGATGGCGCGGGCACGTCGCCCCAGACGAGGAGACCGTCGGCGTTGATGGGTAAAAGCGGGCGGTCCTTGGATGTTGCGAGGTGCTCGTTGGCAATGAGGTTCAGCGTGAGCCCCTGCGCGGCAGCGAGACCGGCAAGCGCCCGGATCGTTTGAACGACGCGAGGGTGCGTCAGACACGCGAACGCGCTGGGCATCACCAATCCAATGGCGTGGCTGGTTGACCCGGCGAGTTGCTTGGCTGCCCAGTTGGGCGTGTAATTTTGCTCGCGCGCAACGCGTTGCACCTTCGCTCGCGTGGCAACGGACATCTTCGGGCTATCGCGCAGGGCCAGCGAGATGCTCGATTTGTCGATGCCCAGCAGCTTGGCGAGATCCGCGATCGTGGTTCGCTTCGTCATCCAGTCTTCCGCGTATACACGCTTCACACACGGTCGGCCGAGCTTTCGAACGTCCAAAGCGCACCACCTGACCTCTTGCCGGCCAAGCCTAGGCAGTCGGTGAGCGTCGTTGGACCGCGCGCGGTGGCAGCGGGAGCGGGCGTTAGCTACACGGCGGGGCCCCATGGACGCCGCGCGGGGACCTCGCGACGAGGGTCAAACGAGGTTCGTGAGCGGTCCAGTGCAATACTTCGGGTCGCCGAAGGTTTGTCGGGTGTCGCCGAAGAGATTCAGAATGGAGACGAGCAGGTTATTGTGCGGAAGGCTCGCGTACTTCAGCCAGCGTCCGCCCAAGAGGCCACCGCCTCCTCCCGCCAGCATGAAAGGCATGTTCGTTTTGACATGCGTCGGAGGGTCCTGAATCTCCGACCCGAACATGACGACGCTCTCGTCGAGCAGCGTGTGCCCGCCCATGTCGATCTTGTCCATCGCCTGGAGCAGATAGAGATGCATCTGCGAGTACCAGGTGCAGATTTTCTCGCATTCGACCGGCTTGAAGCCGCCGTCGTGCTGGTAAAAATGATGATGCTCGGGAAGCATCAACCAGGGGAACGTGTGCTTTGCCTCGGTATCGCTCCACTGAAATGTCCCGACGGCGGTCATGTCGCACGCCATGGCCATGACCATCATGTCCATCATGAACGTACCCACTTTCGGAATCGCCGTATCCGTCGAGAGATCCTTGATTGACCCGTTGTCCGAAGAGTTGAGTCCGGTCCGCGGATTGTAGTCAGCCGTATCGACCTTCGTTGGCGCCTTACAAGTCACCGTGGGCGGCGGGGGCACGACCAGGCCCGATTCGATCTCGCGAATCTTCGTGAGATGCTGGTCGATCTTCTGCCGATCGGTGGCGCCGAGTCGTGACGAGAGGGCGGCGTAGCGCTTGTCGACGTAATCCAAAATCGACTTCTTTCGCGCGATGATGGCGTCACCGCCCGGAGTGGGCGTCAGGCTTCCAAACAGGTCGGTAAAAATCTGCGCAGGATCGAGGCGCGGCGGGATGGGATTGAACGTGGCGTTGTCTTCGTAGTTACCCACGTTCATGGGCGACAAAAGCCCCTTCGACTTTCCGGTCGCCCAGCGCACCGCGAATTCGAGGCTTTTCTTGGCTCGCTGTTTTTGCGCGGCGAGCCGGGTTGCGATGACCTGGTCGAGCGATGGACCGTTGGAGTACGCGGTCCCCTTCTGGGGTGTTCCCGATAGCCAGGCGATGATCCCCGCCTGGTGCTGCTCCCCAATCGCGCTCTTCATATCCAAGCCGTCGATGATGACGAGCTTCTTCAGGTCCATGATGGGCTGAAGAGGTTTGAGAATCGGGCTGAGGACGGGAGCGGTCTCGGTGCCAGTGGGGGTGTATTGGGCGCGCACCGTGCCGCCGGGTGTGTAGACAGCAAGGAAGCGCTGCGCGGGAGTGGCCGCGCCATACGCATGCTTCTCCGTTCCCATGGCCTCGAGCCAAGGCAGCGCGATCGCAATGCTGCCCGCTCCTCGAAGGAGTGTTCGGCGGTTCAAGCGGAAGTTTGCCATGACGTTCACTCCCTACATGCTGCCGGGGAAATACAGAAACTCGTCCGTCTGCGTCAGCGCGAGCAGCAACTGTTTGACGTTGTATCCGGACTTCTGGAATGCGACCTCGACCGACGCCCGGGCACACTCGTCGCCCTGCCCGAGCTTGCGGCCGTAGGCGAAGTTGAGCCAATGCGAGGCGAAGCAGAAATGCACCTCGTCGGTTTCGGCAAGCTTGCGTGCGAGTTCTACCGGCCCGTTGATCGCACCTGTAGCACCGGGCACGCTTCCGCTGGCGTCGATGGTGACGCCATTCTCTTGCGTGCGGTACTGACCTACCGGATTGAAGTTCTCCAGCGCGAACCCCATCGGGTCCATGAATTGGTGGCACGAGTTGCACACCGGCTGCGCGCTGTGCTTGGAAAATCGTTCCCGTGCCGTCTTGCCCGACGTGTCGGCCGGAATCTTGACCTGATCGAGAATGACGGGATCCGTTGGCAGCGAGATCTGGCGGCACATCAGCTTGTTGATGATGAAAGAGCCGCGCAGGACGGGGTTGCTCTGGTTGGTGGTGACGGTCCCGGTCATCACGCCTCCTTGCGTGAGGACGCCGAGGCGCTGCGTGGTATCCGGCAGCGGCACCTTGCGAAACATGGCGCCCGTCACACCCGTCATACCGTAGTAAGTCGCCAACGCGTCGTTCACGAAGGTGTAAGGCGCGGTCAGCACCGAGGGCCAGGTGCCCGGCCCCGAGAAGATCTCGTACTCGAGAAATTGCTGCGTCTCCTCGTGCATCGCTGCGCCAATCGCCGGCGAAAACGTGGGAAACAGCACCTTGTCTCGCGTGAGGTCGGTGAGACTATTGATGGGCAGGAGGTTGTCGAAGAAAAACCGAACGACGGAATGCGAGCGCGCATCGTCGAGCATCCGTGTCGCCTGTGCGAGGACGCCTTGCTTCGTCAGAAGCTCGCCCGTCTTGGCCGCCGCGCGGAGCGTGGCGTCGGGCATCGTCCCAAAGAAGAGGTACGAGAGGCGCGTGGCCATCTCGTCCCCGCTGGGACGCTTCAGGCTGGCATTCGCAGGGTCGGGAACGCCGAACTCGATCCTGTAGAGAAAATCGGGCGACTGGAGCAGCGCCTGGATCACCGAGGAGATACCGATCGCAAACGTCCCATTCGCGCTCGCCCGCGTCGACTTGGCCAGTGCGAGCAGCGCGTCCGCTTCCCCGGTCACGAGAGCCCTTCGGTAGACGACTGGAGCGAGCTTCTGGATGATCGTCGTGGCGCAAGCGTCCTCGGTCGCGGCGGTCACGCTGCTCGTACAGGCATCGAGCTGTGCAAACGCTGGAGCCGTCGTCGCGCGTGTAGCGATGCCTTCGGCCACCGCGAAATATTGTTCTGCGAGAAGGCCCGAGACGGACAGGGTGTCGGCGTCGTTGCCGAATCCATTTCCGAGCTCCTCGGCGGGCAGCGCATTGGCCGGTAACGTCGTGTCGCCGAAGAGATCGCGGACGGTATTGTTGTATTCGAAACGCGTCAGTCGTCGCAGTGGCGAGCGACCGGCGTGCACCATCTGGTCCGGGCAGAGCATCGGTCCGCCACCGGTACCCCCCGTGCCGGCCGTACCGCCCGCGCCGCTTGCACCTCCCGTCGCGCCACCAGCACCTCCGGTTCCAGTTCCTGGTCCGGTGCCAGCCGCGCCGCCCGTACCTGTGCCTGTCCCCGTGCCCGTCGTCGTTCCGGTCGCGCCGCCTGGACCTGTTCCTGTGCCCGTCGTCGTTCCGGTCGCGCCGCCTGCGCCGGTGGGCGTACCTGTCCCCGTGCTCGTACCCGTACTCGTTTTCCCGTCGGTGCCTCCCCCCGATGGGCCCCCCGGATCTCCGATCGTGCTGCCGCACCCGCCGACGAGGGCGAGAACTAGGGGAAGGGCGCTTGCTCGCAGCGCCCGGCGCATCGATGGGATGTTACGTGAGGGCATTTGCATGGGTGACCTCCCTCGACTGGCGACCGGACTGCCTCGACATCCGTTACCCTAACGTGATTTGCCGCTCACATCAACCGGTTGAATACGAGATTTCGCAGATGTAATCAATGGTGACCGGAATCCGCTGTGAGCGCTCGTGAAGGATGGCTCCGCGCTCGTTTTTTGAGCGCCATCAAAAATTTCTGAGCCTCTCCGGGGGGCGACGGGCACTTCCGGCCTTCCTCGACGAGCCATCGCCCGTGACATGCGCGCCACGACGAGCAGCGCCAACCAAGCAGAGCCATCCGCTCCAATGCGAGAACGCCATCCACAGATTCTTCGCCACCGCGAGCCGAGACGCTTCGTCCTTCAACGCTCGCGCCTCGCATGTCAGGGTGTTCTCGACGCCGATAAAAGAAGCTTACGGCATCATGATAGGAGTGGCGGGTGACCAATCTCGTACCGCTTCGCCACCGTTTTCGTTCCATCTACGGGGCCGAGCCGCGCCTGTTCTCCGCGCCGGGACGGGTGAACCTCGTCGGCGATCATACCGATTACAACGACGGATTCGTTCTGCCGATCGCGATCGAGCGGCGCACCTTCGTGGCGGCAGCACCGCGGGCCGACCGCAACGTGCGTGTGCAATCGATACAGTTTCCGAAGGCAGGACAATTCGATCTCGATCGGCCCGGACCCAAACGGCAAAATGGCTGGCTCGACTACATCGAAGGCATGGCACAGGCGCTCGAAGCGCGCGGCATCAAGCTCATTGGCGCCGACCTCTTGGTCGACAGCGACGTACCCGCGGGTGCTGGGCTTTCCTCGTCGGCAGCGCTCGAGATGGCTGTCGGATTGGCGCTGTGTTCCCTCGCGGGCGACGACAAACTCACGCGAGCCGAGCTCGCCGTCGCCGGGCAAACCGCGGAGCATGAGTACGTTGGCACGATGTGCGGGATCATGGATCAGCTCATCGCCGCGCTCGGCCAGCCCGATCACGCACTCTTCATCGACTGCCGTACGCTCGAGGCCAAGCCGGTGCCGTTCGCTCGGCCCGACGCGGTGGTGCTCATCTGCGACACGAAGGTTACACGCGAGCTTGCCTCGTCCGAGTACAACCGCCGGCGCGCCCAGTGCCAGGAGGGCGTTTCAGCGTTGAAGAGTGTGCTCCCGCATGTGCGTGCTCTGCGCGACGTTTCGTTGGCCGACCTCGAGGCCAATGCTTCGCTCCTTACGGAAACGGTATTCAACCGGTGCCGCCACGTCGTGACTGAGAATGCGAGAACCTTGGACGCCGCGCGCGCTCTCTCGGAAAGCAATCTGGTCGAGTTGGGTCGCATCATGGTGGAATCGCACCGGTCGCTGCAAATCGAATACGAGGTCAGCTGCCCCGAGCTCGACCTGTGTGTCGCGACCGCCACGGCTCAACCCGGCGTGTACGGTGCGAGAATGACGGGGGGAGGATTCGGCGGTTGCACCGTGAATGTCGTCGCCGAGGATGCGGTGGCCTCGGTTTCCCAAGCGCTGTCCGGCGCGCTCGAACGAACCTTCGGCAAAGCACCGGCGATTTTCGCGACCCGCGCCTCGACCGGCGCCAAGGAACACGTGTGATCCATGGCCGAGACCAAACGAATCCTCGTCACCGGTGCGACCGGCAAAGTCGGCCGAGCCTTCGTCGCCCGTTTGCTGGCCGAGCGCGAGTTCGACGCCTTCACGGTGCGCGCCCTCTGTCATAACCGCCGCCTCAAAGCCGACGACCGTCTCGAAGTGGTAAACGGTTCGATCGAGCATCGCTCGGTCGCCGAAGAGGCAGTACGCGATGTCACCCACGTCCTCCACCTCGCCACGTCGAAGGAGACGCCCGAGACCATCATCGACGTGGCGATCAAGGGCATGTTTTTTTTGCTCGACGCTTGTCGGGCGAGCACCACGTTCCGGCAATTCATTCTCATCGGCGGCGATGCCGGCATGGGCCACTTTTTCTACCCTCACCCCTTGCCCGTCACCGAAACGCAGAAGCACAGTGCGTATCCGGGTTGCTACGCTCTCTCCAAAGTTCTCGAAGAGGTGATGCTCGAGCAGTATTACGTGCAATACGGCCTCGACGGGTGCTGCCTGCGGGCACCGTGGATCATGGAGAAGGATGATTTCCGGCAGCAGCTCTCTTTCGGCGACGACGTCTTCGGCGGCCCGAGCTGGCGCGAGTTGGTCGGCGCTCGAAAAGCAGACGAGTACGTCAAATCCAAAACGATCCCCGTCATGCTCGACCCCGACGGTCGACCCGTAAAAAGAAACTTCGTTCACGTCGAGGATCTGACGAGCGCCATTCTGAAAGCGCTCGACCATCCCCGCGCTCGCCAGCAAACGTTCAATATCTGCATGGATGAACCCGTTGATTACGGCGAGCTCGCCTCCTACTTGACCGAGTCGCGCGGCTTTCCCTCGGTGGGGGTGAAGACGCCGTATCGGTCGACGTGGCTCGACAACACGAAAGCCAAATTTCTCCTCGGGTGGCGCCCTCGCTATGACCTGAAGAAAATGACGGACGCGGCGTGGTCCTACGAGAGGGCCGCCGAGGATCCGCGCGTGGTCTGGTATCCGGGGTAGCGTCCTCTTTTGCTCTAAAGATATACCCTTGCTGGACGCGTCGACGTCGCGCTTCGCGTCAGCGCGTCGCGAACTTCCGGCCGTTCGCGCCGACGGTGTGAGGCGCGCGAGGTCTGCGTTTCGTAGATTTCAAACGGTTGACTCGGATGGGGCCGCATGGTTGAATCCACCACGCCAACGACGTTCCGCGTCGCGTGAACGGGTACCAGAGATCAAAGCGGAGGACTTATGAAGCGCAACCTGCTTACGCTAGCAATCGCCATTCCCGTATCTTTTGTGATTGGCATGAGCTGCGCGCTCGAGCCTCCGCCGCCGCCCCCCGCAACGGGAGGCGCAGGCGGCGCCGCGGGTACGGGAACCGCCGGTAGCACGACGGGCACGGGTGGCGATATCGTCGGCACTGGCGGCGCAACGACCGGAACCGCCGGCGCGACGACGGGTGCAGGCGGAACCACGACGGGAACCGGCGGAACAACGACAACGACCGGAACCGGTGGAGCAACGACCGGCACAGGCGGGGCCGCCGGCACGGGCGGGGCAACGACCGGAACGGGCGGGGCAACCACCGGCACCGGTGGCGCTGCAGGTACGGGCGGAGCAACGACCGGCACGGGTGGGGCCGCGGGCGCGGCTGGAGCAACGACGGGCACCGGTGGGGTTGGCGGCGCTGTCGATGCGGGCCGAGGAGGCGCCGCGGGTACTGCAGGTCAGGGAGGGGGCAGCGCGGGTACTGATGCAGGCAGTGCCGATGTCAGCACGGCCGACGCGGGCAATCCGATCAGCATCGTCGGCACTTTCGACGGGTATTTGTTTAGCGCCCCCTGCAACGGAGGTGAAACTGGCTACGACTGTATCAACACTGGCTGCAGCGGCACGACCAAGACATTTACGCAGGCGTTTCAGATCGGTGGGCAGACCGGCACCTTCTATAACGTCACCTTTGCCGTAAGCGGCATCACCGAGGCAAAGCTGTATAGCGGCGGCATGAGACGGGCCGGAACGACGCCGCTGGCAAGAGACAACGCCGGGGGCGACGCCTGGTACCAGGGCGGGACGGTGCCGAACAGTACCTACAACTCGTACGAGTTGCATGTTACGCCGGCAGTCACGGGCGCGCCCAATGATTACTACCTGAACGCGGCTGCGACATCGAGTGAGGAAGACCACCTCGGCTTCGTCCTCAACTATACGGCAACCATCAAGGTCCCCGCGGGGGGAACGATCACCTTCCGCAATTACGACTCGAACTGCAGGCAGATCATGAACTGCGGCAACTTCACCGCTTCGTGTCCGATGCCCCGGACGCTGCCCACGACATCCTGGGCGCCCCCACCTCCCATGACCTTCATGCAGCCTTACAACGGCCAGTTCGTCCATTTTGACGTAACGAGCGTCACCGTCGCTCCCTAGCTGCACGGTGCGGAACCGTAACGCACAGAATCTCCATTCGGACGCCCGCGGGGGATGCGACGCATGTGCCTGACGTCATCGGCTCGCGCTTGAAGCCGTAGCCAACTTTGAATATGAAAAAGCACGAAAGGTGAAGCGCGTGAAAATGCACAATCTGCAGCGCACACTCATTGGCTGCGTTGTGGTCGCTTCGGTCGTCGCCTCCGCCAAGACTTCACTGGCGGACGTTACGCTGGCTACTACCGAGAATGGCTGGGAAGTGTTCACCAACGGAAGAGTCGGTGTCTTCCTCAGCTACGTCGGCGGCGATGGCTTTCCGCAACCCACTTACGGAATGAACAATGTCATCGTCCATGACATTCGGGGAGGTGGGATGGACAACGCGAGAACCGAGCGCGAACCGATCTCGCCGGGTTCGCAGATCGTCACGCAAGGGACTGTCGAAGGCATGCGGGTCCGAAGCGGGTTCGTGCCCAACATCTTTGCAATCGGGGTAAAGCGAAAGCTGACGGAGACGACGACTTTCAAGGCCTACATGGCGCTCTGGGCCTATATCGAGAGCGACGATCGCCGAAAGTACTATCCAATCTGGCCGGATATGCGCGAGGGCTATGTCAAATTCGAAGGGCCCTGGGGAAGTGTGCTGGCCGGGCGATCACTGACGCTCTTCTCGCGTGGCGCGACCGAAATCGCCTTTCAATACGGCCACGGCTATGGCGTCGGCTATCCGGGCAACGTCGATAACCACGGACCGACGGCGGGACACATCGGCTTCGGTGTGCTCGCCAATGGTTTCGGAGCCGGCCTCGTTTACGCGACGCCGATGGTGGCTGGTTTTCAGCTGTCCGCAGCTCTCTACGACCCGAGCTCCCTCGTCGGAGCATGGGAGCGCACGAAGTGGGTACGACCGGAAGCCGAGCTTACGTACGATTTGGCATTTGGCGATCTGGGACGCGTTCACGTCTTCGCCAATGGGGGCTGGCAAAAGATCTACAAGGACAGCGGGCCAGAAGACGAGACAGTGTATGGCGCTGGATACGGCGCACGCATCGAGGTCGGCCCAGTGCGCCTCGGATTGGCTGGGCACTATGGCAAAGGGCTTGGTTTGAACTACGCTCTCGATAGCTCGTATGCGACTTACGACGAGGCGCTGCAATTGCGCATCTTCGACGGGTATTATGCGCAGGCCCAGGTAGCATTGGGGAATTTCGATGTTTCGGCAGGATTGGGCGTGACGCGTGTCCATCTGCTTCCCACCGACACCATCGACAATCGCGATGACGACAATGATCCCAGTACACCAGCCACGAACGACGACGCCAACCCCGATGCTCAGGATTCTCCAGCCCATAGCGTCATCAAGCAGCAGATGGGCATCTCGGCGGGCGTCGTTTACCACTTGACGGACTACTTGCATCTCGACGTCGATTACTTTCGAGCTAATTTCTCATGGTGGCTCGGCGAAAAACAAGCCGTCAATTTCGTGAGCGCGGGCGTCACCACGACTTGGTGAACGAATCTGCGCGCCGCCCACGCCGGACAGTGTCTCGCTCCGACCGAGCAGAGCCGCGCCGATAGGGCCCTGAGCGAAACAGCTTTTCGCAGCGTCGCGGTCCTTGGTGGTCGCCCTGCGGGCCGGTCGGGATGATACGTACGTACCCTACCGAGTGCCGCTGAAGCGCCGAGATAGCGCGATGTTATAGTGGCGAACGTGTTGGCGGGACGGACCGATTTTCGAATACACCGTCGGCGGCGCACGCGAATGTGGAGCTCAGTGAGCGGAGTAGGTGATGACCAACGTGGAACGAAGAGACAATTGGCAAGGTGCGCGTGCGACGCCGGAGCTTTCGACCGTAGCCGCGCGCACTTGGCTAGGCTTCCTGTGCGTCGTCGCTGGCGGCTCGGGTTGTGCGCTGTCGGATGAGCCACCGGTGTTGATCGACTCCGGGAACATCGCCATGGACAGCGCGAGCGATGCCGATGGAGCGGGGGGAGATCGCGTAACGACCAGCGACGCACGCGATGAGCGAGACGGTGGCCTGTTCGAAGACGTTTCTACGGACCGCAGTGGCAATACGAACCCGGACGCGAGCAACGACCAGAGCGGCGGTTCGCCTCACGATCAGATGGAGGCTCTCGATGCGCTACCCGATCGCAGCGGCGAAATGACGGACGGCATGGGTCGCGACGCATCGCCCGTCTTCGACGCAGACACCGGAATCGAGGATGGCAGCGATTCGCCTTCCGGCGACGCATCTTTCGATGCAGACACCGGAACCCCGGAGGGTAGCGATGCGCCATCCATCGATGCCCCTTCCGACGCCGCATTCGAGAGGGGCGAGGACTGCGATGTGCAGATCGGTGGAAATTGTCAATGCTTAAACGGTCAAACGCGTTCCTGTGGGCAATGCAACGCGGGCACCGAGATCTGTTCCAACGGCGCCTGGGGCACTTGCACGGACGTGCTGATACTGACGCCGCCGCGCGGACCCCGCATGCTGTGCGTTCCGGGCAACACCTTCGGCATGGGATCGAATGACGTGACCCTCCCCGATGACAGCCGCCCCGTGCATTCGGTGACATTGCCGGCCTTTTGGATGGACGAAACCGAGGTCACGTCCGCTCAATATGAACAGTGCGTGACAGCAGGGGCGTGCGCTGCCGTGCTCAGCGGTTCAGGCTGCAATTTCGGTGTTGCCGGGCGTGGCAACTACCCGGTCAATTGCTTGGACGTGACACCGGCGAACGCCTTTTGCATCTGGGCGGGCAAACGACTGCCGATCGAAGAGGAATGGGAATACGCGGCGCGCGGCACCGATGGACGAATGTATCCCTGGGGCGATGCCGCTCCCGGGACGCTAGCGAACTGGAACAATTTGGTCGTCGATGGCACGCAACCGGTGGGGAGCTACCCCAATGGAAGAAGTCCCTTCGGGCTCTTCGACATGGCTGGCAACGTATGGGAATGGACGTCGAGCCAGTGGTGTCCCTACCCGGCATCCGGCATCACCCCGCCCTGCGGCAGCCAACCGATCATCTATCGCGGCGGCGGGTTTAACGACGCGGATGCTACGGCTCTGAATAGCGCCCATCGGTACTACGACGTGCCCCCGTTCTCGCCGACCAACATGGGTGTCCGTTGTGCGAAGTCCCTCTGAGGTCCAGGGCTTTTCTCACGAGCGCTCTCTTGCGCGCGTTCTCTTCACGGATCGCGCCGAGGCCGCAACCGCGAGCAGATAAAAAGGCGCCCCATGGGAGAGCCCTCCCCGGGCGTTGCTCAGGCGACAAGAGCACGAAGCTTGTCCGCCATCGCTTCCGCGTGGGGGCGAACCGCTAGCGCCACCAACAGAGCCTCCTGTCGCGCCGCCCACGCCGCCGGTTCCGGCGGCTGCATCTGCCACGCCGGCGCCCGCGACGCCCCCCGCGCCCGCGGTGCCTCCGCCGCCGGTAGCGCCTGCACCCGCGACGCCTCCCGTGCCCGCGACGCCGCCGGCACCGGCGATGCCCCCGGTGCCTGCGCCTCCGG
>DATHEQ010000355.1:0-22127 GCA_035318505.1 Polyangiaceae bacterium
GGATCGGCGTCTTTCTCGAGCAGTGAGCCGCCGAACCCTCCGGCGCCGGCGCCGAGCACGCCGCTCAGGACGTAGACCCAGCCTGATTTGACGCCGAAGGCTGCCTCTACGAGCATGACGACTTCACCGCCGAGCAGTGCGCCGCCGACGATCCCTTTACCCGTGGCCGGCACTTCCTCGGCGAGCGATGGCGCCGCCCGTGTCATCAATATCGCCGCCGTTCCGGCCGCCATGCCCCACCGCGCGAAGCACGAAGACGACGACGAAGCTTTCCTGACCATCTGCGCTCCTGCTGGAGCGGCCCGGGAGTTCCGCGCCGCGAGAAACGTTGCCCCATCCCGGCCGAGGTTCGTGCTACCCCCGGCCCGAGACGCTGGGGAGGAGCCTAACACGCCCGAAGCCGGCCCCACAAAGGAGGATCGTGACGAGACGCCGGAGCCGCGTCTTTCGGCCGGTGTAAGGTAAAGGCAGTGGCTCGGATTTCGCTGCGCAAAGGGGGCGGAGGGGTGAACGTCGTGGCCGGCCGCGCGGCCAGCGCTACGGCGCGGGCGAGTCTCGCCATTCTCGCCGTGACGATCCTCGCCGGCGCGGTGCGGGTCCTGCCCTGGATCGTCGCGCCCCACGTTCCGTTTCGGGTGGCGCTGCCGTTCGCGCGCGCGCTCTTGGCGGTGGGCCTGGAGACGACGCTGCTCGCCGCACCCCCCGTAGGATGGGCATTTTGCGCGGCCATCCTCGTGGAGCGGGGCGAAGCGCGCGCGCTCTTCGCGACGGGCATGAGCCCTTTCGCAATCGTGCGGACGACGCTCGTCGCGGCGGCCGGATTCGTCTTGCTCACGGCGGTCATCTCGCTCGCGTGGGGGCGGGAAGCCGCCGCGCCGGGCAGGCTCGCGCGCGCGCTCGTCGCGGAATCGAAACAGGCGTGCGGCGGAGGTACGGAGGGTGGGCGCGCCGCCTACGTCCCTTTCGTTGGGGTGACGTGGCTCTGCTTCCCCGATGCGCCACCTCGGCTCGCGGGCCAGCTTCCGACCGGAGGAGGCGCCTTTTCCGCGCGCGATCTCTCGATCAGCGATGACCTACGATCGCTCGAGTTTTCGGATCTGCGTCTCTTGCTCGGCGACAAAGGGGCGATCTCGGTGCGCGCCGAAAAGGCGGAAGTGCACGGTCTCGCTCCATGGGGGCGCGGCTCGAACCTCAGCCCGTTCCAGCGCGCGCTGCTCCTTTCGATGACGGGGGGGGCGATGGCCCTCCTCGCGGCGGCTGTCGTCCTCGCGCGGTCGATCGCGCATCGCCTTTCGGCTTTGCTCATCGGGGGGGCCGGGCCCGTCGCGTCGCTCGTCCTCATGTCGCGCTTGGAGCAGGGCGACCACGCGCCTTGGACCTACCTGACGGTGCCCGCGGCCGGCATCCTTTGTCTGGCGGCCGCGACAGTGCTGGCATCCCTTTCGCGCTGGCGCGGTCCCTCGTGGACCCGCTTGTAGCGAGGCTCACGGCGATTTTCGCCGCCAACCGTGTCCACGGGGCCGCGTCGCGCCGTCGCGGCCTTCGACCGCATTGCCCGGGGATCGCGCGAGTGCTAGGTCTTTGCTTAGAAAGACGCGCAAAATGCGCGTCGGAAAGCCCGAACGAGGTAGGTCATGGGACGCATCGGCGGTGGTGAGCTCCTCATCATTGCGCTCATCGCACTCCTGATTTTCGGAGCGAGCCGAATCTCCGACATCGGCAAAGGGCTCGGTGAGGGCATCAAGAACTTCAAGAAGGGTCTGAAGGACAACGAGCCGGACGACGCCCCACCGAAGCAGATCGAGATCAAGACGGACGAGAGCAGCAAAAAAGCGTAACGCGCCGCTCGCTTCGCGCCCGCACGTTTCGGCAGCGTGTCGGAAATGCTTCGGATCGATTTCAAGAGCGGCGGGGCGTTTCCGTGGCGATTCGAAGAGTGAAGAAAGCACGCTCGGACGGCGGCTCGGGGATAGCGGAGCACACCGCGGTGCGCTAGCGTGCCGAGCGCCTTGACGACACGACTCGCATCTCGTCTTTCCGCCGTAGCTCCCAGTGCCACCCTCGCGATGGCCGCGCGCGCATCGAAGCTTCGCGAAGCCGGGCACCGCGTTTTTGCCTTTGGCGTCGGTGAGCCCGATTTCGACACGCCGCTCGTCATTCGCGAAGCGGCGAAGAAGGCGATCGATGAGGGCGCCTCGCATTACACCGCCGTCACCGGCACACCGGCGCTGAAGAAAGCGATTTGCGCAGCGACCGCGCGTGATCGCGGCTGGACGCCCAAGCCCGAACAAGTCGTCGTTTCTTGCGGCGCGAAGCACGCTCTTTTCAACCTCGCGCTCGCGCTCTTCGAGGCGGGCGACGAGGTCATCATCCCGGCGCCTTATTGGGTGAGCTACCCGGAGCAAATCCGGCTGGTCGGCGCAACGCCGGTCATCGTCCCCACGCGCGAAGAGGACGGTTGGCTGCTGACCGCGGAAGCGCTCGGCGCGG
Organism: Polyangiaceae bacterium; assembly: GCA_035318505.1. Taxonomy (GTDB): domain Bacteria; phylum Myxococcota_A; class Polyangia; order Polyangiales; family Polyangiaceae; genus DASWDH01. The sequence continues at coordinate 2,491 of DATHEQ010000355.1, forward strand.
CGATCACGTCGCGCACGCGTGCGGTGATTCTCTGCACGCCGTCGAACCCAACGGGCTCGGCGTACCCACGCGAGCGCGTTCTCGAGCTCGGCGCCGCGATGCAGAAATCGCCGGACGCGCTTCTCATCGTCGACGAGATCTATGCCGAGCTCGTGTACGACGGCTTCAAGCACCATTCACCCGCGTGCCTTTTGCCGGATCTGCGACATCGCATCGTCGTGGTCGACGGCGTTTCCAAGACGCACGCGATGACGGGCTGGCGGATCGGTTGGTCGATTTCCCCCCCCGAGCTTGCCAAGGCGCTCGACGTCATCCAGGGGCAAAGCACGACCAACCCCGCCGCAGTGAGCCAGGAAGCCGCCATCGCCGCGCTTACCGCGACACGCGACGATTTCATGAAGATGCGGGCCGCCTTTCAGGAGCGGCGCAACCGTATGGTCGAGGGTCTACGCGCTTTGCCGGGCGTGAAATGCCGCATGCCGGACGGAGCTTTCTACGCATTCGCGGACGTGCGCGGCCTTTACGGCCTGCGGGCCGGCGACAAGGAGCTGAAAAGCGATGAGGACGTCGCGTTCTGGCTGCTCGACGCCGCGCACGTCGCCGCCGTCGCGGGCACGCCGTTCGGCGCTCCGGGGTACCTCCGCTTCTCGTACGCGTGTTCCACCGCGACCATCGACGAAGGCTTGTCCGCGGTTCGGCGCGCGATCGAAGCTGCGCGCCGCTGACTTTCGGGCTTGCCTCGCGCGGCAGGGTTCCCTAAGAACCGGCATACACGAGAAATTCCCCGCGATTCTGGGGCATTCGGGCGACTTTGCTCGTTGACGGGACGCGGGCCCTTCTAGTAGAAGCACCATGCCCGAGCGGCGAGCCGAAAGTGCCCGCCCCCACGCCCGCTAGCCCAGCCCATGCCTGCGAACAAAGAAGACGGAACGAACCCGGAAGGTCACATCTGGCGCATTGCGCCGAGCCGGCGGGACTTTGTCGGCTTCCTCGGTTGGGGGGCTGTGCTCACGAGCATCGGCGTCGGCACGCTCGCGTGGGTGCGCCTCATGTACCCCCGTGTGCTCTTCGAGCCGCCGAGCCAGTTCAAGCTGGGCCGGCCGATGGAGTACGCGCCGCGATCGGTGTCCGACAAGTGGATCCGCGCTTACCGTTTTTGGCTGGCGCGCTTCGATGATCGCTTCGTCGCGGTCAGCGCCACCTGTACGCACCTCGGCTGCACGCCGCGTTATTTGAATACCGAAGACAAGTTCAAGTGCCCGTGCCACGGTTCGGGGTTTCGCGGGTTCTCGAGCGGGTGGAAGGTCATCGCCACCAACTTCGAGGGCCCCGCGCCTCGCCCGCTCGAGCGCTTCAAGCTCTCCATCGCCGACGACGGGCAAATTCTCGTCGACAAGGCCACCGTCTTTCGGCTCGATAAAGACGAGACCGACAAGCCGGGCGCTTTTCTGCCCTACGCCTGAGATTCACGTTGATGCAAGCCGGAGGAAGCCGTGGCTGAGCCGAACAAGGGGTGGTTCGACATCGTCAAGAGCTCGTACGTGTGGAAGAGCATGTTCCGCCACGAGTACCAGGACACGTACAGAAATCGCGTTCTGCAAGTCTCGTCGAACGTCTTTCTTCACCTGCACCCGACGAAAATCCGCCGTCACGCGCTGCGCCTGCGCTTCACCTGGTGCATGGGCGGAATCACCTTCTTGCTCTTCCTCATTCTCACGGTCACGGGCGTCATTCTGATGTTCTATTACCGCCCGACCGGCGAGTACGCGTACCACGACATGAAGTACCTGCAGTTCGACGTCCCCTTCGGGATGATCATGCGCAACATGCACCGTTGGAGCGCGCACGCGATGGTCATCGCGGTGTGGCTGCATATGTTCCGCGTGTTCATGACGGGGTCGTACAAGCCGCCGCGCGAGTTCAACTGGGTCATCGGCGTGAACCTGCTCGTGATGACGCTGATGCTTTCATTCACGGGGTACCTGCTCCCGTGGGACCAGCTGTCGATCTGGGCCGTGACCGTCGGTACCAACATGGGTCGCGCCACGCCGCTGCTCGGCCACGAAGGTCCGTTCGCTGACTTTCTCGGGGTCAACGCGCGCTACGACGCCCGTGCGCTACTCACCGCGGGCCGCCTCGTCGGCGCCGCGACGCTGCTCCGGTTCTATGTGTTGCACTGCATCTTCATCCCCATCATCGCGGCGGTGCTGATGATCGTGCACTTCTGGCGCGTTCGCAAAGACGGCGGCATCTCGGGGCCCCTATGAGCGCCGCGCGCCTTTCCTACCTTTCCTCGATCTGCGTGAACTCTACCGCCCGGAGGATCGACCACCATGGCTGAAGTAACGACGGCCGTAGCCGAAGCGCCCGCCGCAACGGCGACCAAGGCCAAAGCACGATCGAAGGTCGCGGAACGCCTCTCCAAGCTCGTTCCCGACAAAGTCCACACCTGGCCGTATCTGGTGCGGCTCGAGATGTTGGTGGGAACGATCGTGATGGCGCTCATCACCATCTGGTCCATCGTCGTCGACGCGCCGCTCGAAGAACCGGCCAATCCGACCAAGACGCCGAACCCATCGAAGGCGCCGTGGTACTTCCTCGGCCTTCAGGAAATCCTGGTGTACTTCGACCCCTGGTTCGCGGGCGTCGTGCTGCCGAGCTTCATCATCATCGGGCTGATGGTCATTCCGTACATCGACATCAATCCCAAGGGGAACGGCTACTACTGCTTCAAGGATCGCAAATTCGCGATCTCGGTCTTCCTCTTCGGCTTCCTGGTGATGTGGGTCAGCCTCGTCATCATCGGCACCTTCATCCGCGGCCCCGGTTGGTACCTCTTTTTGCCGGGCCAGTACTGGGACGTGCACAAGACGGTGGCCATCACCAACGTCAACCTGGCCGACAAGTTCGGCATTCACGATCCCGGTAAGGGAACGATCTTCGGCGCGATCTGTCTCGTTATCTGGCTCGTCGCCATACCGATGATCTACTGGAAGGCGCGCTACAAAAAAAGCGAGGTGCTGCAGCAGCTCGGGATGGTCCGTTACCAGATCACGGCGCAGCTTTTCATGATCATGATCGGAACCGTTCTGAAGGTGTTCATGCGCCTCGGGTTCAACGTCAAGTACATCATGGAATGGAAGGGCATGATCAATGTCTAGGCTGAAGGGCGATGCTGCCCTCTCGGTCTCGGCGACGAGCCCTGTCCAAGCGCGATTGAAGCAATAATCGAGGAACGATGGCGCGATTCAAGCGGGACGAGCAACGCACGTACCCCATCTGGTGGCTCATCGCCGGCGGGCTCTTCATCTTCTCGACGGCGTGGGCCTGTTACGCGGAGTTCGTCACCCGCGTCCCCTGGCAGAAGGAGCAAGAAGCCTTCTTCCAGATGGATTACGAGCTCGCGACGCAGAACCTCAAACGCGTCAAGAACGAGTTTGCTGCGGCGGGCGAGCCGGAAGTCAAAAAGCTCAAGGCTCGTCAAGACGAGCTGAAGCGCGAGCAAGCGACGGGAAAGTACGCCGCCGCCAAGGCCAAGCTCAATCAGCTGACGCGCGACTTTGCCGATGCCGAGCAAGGCAAGACGTTCGGTAAGAGCGATCTCGACGAAGCGTACTATTACCGTCAGCTCGCCGAGTACGAGCGCGACGCCGCCGAAGAAGGCGCGCGCGACGCTCTCGAGGCTGCCGATCGCCAGGGTGGTCGGCAGAAAGCGGACGCGATGCTCGCCGATCCGCCCCCGCTTCGTCCGGAGCAGGGCGTTTCGTCGGAAATGCTCCATCTCAAAGAAGAGATTGCGCGCAATTCGAAGCGCGCCGACCAAATCGAAAAAGCGCTGGGAGGCCTGCCCGCCAAAGTCCGCGAGGCTTGGCAAAAAGCACGGGACACGGAGCGTACAGTCGTCGGCAAGGTTCGCGTCGAGGTCGAGCATCAGAAGCGCGTCGACCGCGCCGTCAACGACATGACGCGCATCGATGGTCCGAACGATCCCGCCCCTCTCGAGAAGGACGAAAAACTGCAGGCCAAGTTGCGCGCCGAGGTGTGCACGGCAGCCAGCGCTCGCGAGACGCGTCGCTGCATTCAGTGGCTCGACCTCGATCCCATCGATCTCGAGGTTGCCGCGCTCGAGCGCAACATTGCCAAGTCCGAGCGCCCCGTCGAGGACGCGAAGCTCCGGCTCGGCAAGGCCGACAACAAGGCGCATCCGAAACTCGACCCGTCCAATCTCATTGCATCGCTCGTCGGTCCCTTCCAGATCGAGCAGGTCGTCACGCAGTGGCAAGATGCCGAGGCCGATGTCGACCGTGAAGCGGTCGACCGCTGCACCACGTGCCACATGGGCGCGGACAGCGCGAACTACACCGCGTCCAACCTGCCCCGACAATTTCGGACCCATCCCTTCCGCAAGACGCTGTTTGCGTCGCATCCCATCGAGAAATTCGCCTGCACGACTTGCCATCAAGGGCAGGGGCGATCGACCGATCGGCTTGCCCACTCACGGTCGCACTACGTCGAGACGTCGATCACCGGTCCGCGCTGGGTGCACGAGGGCGACGAATTTTGGGAGGACGTCCTTTATCCCATCGGCGGGCTTCACCACGTCGTCATCGACGACGAGAATGACTCGTTCCAGGTGAAGATCGGTTCGGGCGGCTGGCAGACCGTCGAGATCCCGCACAAGAATCACGAGGTCGTCATCGAGAAGGAAGCCGCGCTCGCCAAGGGCAAGGTCCTCTCGGAGAAGGACCGCAAGGCCTGGCAAGATTACGAGCACGAAAAGGATTTTCTCGGGAAAATCCAAGAGCTCGTCGGCACGGCGCTCGAGAAGGACGATGCCAAGTCGTGGCACGCGATCGTACGCAAGACCGACAACCGCGTCGAGATCGGCATCGAGCAGAATAATCCCCTCGAGGTCATCGACGCGAAGCAGCGCCCCAAGGTGAGGCTCAAGTTCCCCAAGCCGGAGCTGGCCGAGGTGCTCGGATTCCCGAACGTGACCGAGCTCGATCGGGGGCTCCCGCTCTATGCTGCGAGCGAGCCGCCCTCCGTTCCCGTGCGATCCGATGCGCCCGAGAGTTGGGACCAGAAGGGTCGCTACACGCCGCCCACGGCGCGCAAGGGTTTGCAGCTCCCGCCGGAATTTCGCGACCGGTTCATTCAAGCCATCCCCGAGATCGAAGGCGCGTGCTTGCGCTGCCACACGGGCGACGTCGACCTTCGCCCGCACGAGTCAAAAGCCAAGCACGTCGTTTCCAAGCTCGACCGGCAGAAGGCCGAAACGGAGAAGAAGACCGACGTTGCCCTCTACCGCGAGGCGCACAAGGGCTCCGAGGATTTGCCGGAGATGCTCCCCGACCCGTCCGACGAGGCCGATCCGGTGCCGCTCTTGACCGAGGGTCGTTACCTCTTCAAGAAGCTCAATTGTACGGGCTGCCACATCCTCGAAGGATTTCCGGGCAATCGCAACGCCGGGCCGCAGCTCAACGACATCACCGCCAAGGTCTCGCCCGATTGGCTCTTGAAGTGGGTGCGATACCCGCGCGCGTGGCGACACAAGACGCGCATGCCGAATTTCTGGCCGGCGCCCATCGATCCCGCTTCCAAGCTTCCCTACGCCGAGACCGCACCGGAATACCTCAAGTGGGAAGCGGACATGAAGGCCGAGTCGCTCGCCATCACGGCCTTCCTCGTCGAGCGTAGCGAACGCCCGGAGACGCGTCTCGGCGCCAAGGGAAACGAAAAGCCCCTCGGTCCGACGCTCAAGGGATACGGGACTGTCGACGGCGCCAGCGCCGAGAAGGGCAAGCAGTACTTCGACGGCTACGGCTGCCGCGGTTGCCACGCGACGAGCGAAGACAATCCGCCCCTCCCGTGGCGCAACCGTGAACGTGACGTCGCACCGTCGCTGGCCAACATCGGCAACAAGATGAGCGCCGATTGGCTCACCTACTGGGTCGAAGATCCGACGCGCTACTGGCACGACACGCGGATGCCGAAACTGCGTCTTTCGCGCGTCGAAGCGGCGAGCATTGCGCAGTATCTTTTGACGCTGAAAGACGAGCCGAAAGATGCGGCCCGGGTGACGGCCGAAGAGGTGAACCTCCTCACGAACGCCGCCAAGCGCCGGGAGAAGGTGCCGTGCTCCGTGGTCGGGCCGGGCGCCGAGCTCGAGCGCGACAAGTGCGGCGAGAAGCTCGTCGCGTACTACGGCTGCTTCGGGTGCCACAACCTCGCCGGATTCGAGAACTACGCGCCCATCGCGCCCGAGCTCACCGGCTGGGCCAAAAAAGACACCTCCAAGCTCGACTACGGCTACGCCATCGACGACCACCACTTGCAAACTCACGAGACGTTCTTGGCGTGGAAGCTCGACTCGCCGCGTATCTACCGACGCGACCGCATCGAGTTGCGTATGGCGGACTTCGACTTGTCTCCGCGCGAGATGCGGGCTCTCACCGTGTTCGTGATGGGACTTGCCGAGGCCAAGCCGCTCCCCGAATACAATCCCACCGCCAAGCCCGAATACGCGTCGATCCTCGAAGGGCGGCAGCTCGTCGACGATTACAACTGCCGTGGATGCCACGTCATCGAAGATCGCGGCGGAGACTTTGCCGCGGCGGTCAAGGTCGAGCATCAGCAGAACGCGCCGCCGTTCTTGGCCGGGGAGGGGATGCGCGTTCAGCCGGAATGGCTCTTCAACTTCCTCCGCGATCCGCAAAAGAATGCCATTCGACCGTTTCTCCATCCAGAGTGGGTGTACGGCGAGGGCAACGTTCCCGGCGACAAGTTGCAGGTGCGCATGCCGACGTTCCCCTTCACGAGCGAGCAGACTACCGCGGTGGTCCGCTACTTCGCTGCGTGGGACGGTCAGGAATATCCTTACCAAACAGCGCAAACGCACGCGCCGACGTCGGACCAGAAGCTCTACGTCGCCGTCCACATGAATTCGGCGCAGCACGCCAACTGCATCACCTGCCACTTCGTCGGCGATTTCCCGGTACAGCGCGGCCGCGAAGACTTGCAGAAGATGGCGCCGAATCTCGGTCTCGTGAGCCGGCGTCTCCGCCCGGAATGGGTGAAGCCGTGGCTCGAGGCGCCGATGAATTGGCTGCCTTACACCAAGATGCTCACGCTCTGGAGCGAGCCCTTCGGGCCTGCCCTCGCGTGGGACAAGGCGCCTCTCTCGCCCGCCCCGAAGACGGGCGAAGAGCAGGTCGACATGGTGCGCGACTTCTTGTTCACGCTAAAGCCCGATTCGGTGTGGCCGAAGGCGGGGGACGAGGCCAAGAGCGCCATCGTGCAAGGCGGGCCGGAAGCCGCGACGGGGCCGAGCGCGGAAGTCGAGAAGCCCGAAAAAGGCGGCAAAGGAAAGCCCCCGCCCAAGGGCAAGCCGGCTCCGAAGAAGCACGGGAGCGTTGGTAGTCCGAGCGGCACCACAGGATAGAGGCATCGGCGACGCGAGGGCATGGGCGGCGCCGGCCGAGGGCGGGTTCGTTAGCGCTTGGGGCGGCTCGGCCAGTATTCGCCCCATTCGGCTAGGAAATCGGAGCTCGACCACGCTTTGGGGGCGCCTACGCCGTAGGTGATTTCGATGCCGAGCTCGATGCAGATGGGCGATTCCGGTACGAGATGCGCAGCCGCGCGATCGCCGCCTTTGGCGAAAATGTGCGGGCGGAGTTGGCGGAGGGCTTCGCGGACGGTCTGATCGTTTTCGATTTCGAAGGGGACGACGTAGTCGACCGCGCGGATGAAAGAAACGATCTGGCAGCGCGTTTTGAGATCTTGAAACGGCTTGCCCTTCTTGGTTTTGAGGAAGGCGTCGCCGTTCACGACGACGACGAGGGTGTCGCCGAGGCGTTTGGCTTCCAGCAGATTGCTGGCGTGGCCGGGGTGGATGGGATCAAAGCCGCCGGAGGCGACCACGATCTTCCCGAGGGTGGGACGCAACCGATCGATGGTCGCGAAATCGACGATTTCAGCAGGCTCGAGCTCGCGGGATGGCATGGGACGTCCTTTCTAATATGGAAGACTTCCCCGTTCAAACTCGGGTTGTCGTGAGCGGCGTGACCGGCCTCGGGTGGCTCACCTGGCGTCGGTGACGATGGGCAACGTCTCGTAACGGCGGGTGAAGGCGCCATCCGCGAAGATGCCGGCGTCGGCGTCGACGGCGAATCGAGGACAGCGCGCGAGCAGCTCTTCGAGCACGATGCGTCCTTGCAGCCGCGCGGCTGCGGCGCCGAGGCAGAAATGGGCCCCGATCGAAAAACTCAGGTGCCGAACGATGTGCCGTCCAATGTCGAGCTCTTCGGCGTTCGCTCCGAACTCGCGGGGATCGCGGTTGGCCGCTGCGTACAAGAGGAGAACGCGCTCGCCCGCCTTGATGGTGGTGCCGTCAATGCCGACGTCGCGCGTCGCGACGCGGCAGAGTCCTTGGACCGGCGTCGTCAGCCGCAAAAACTCTTCGACGGCGTTGGGAATGAGGGAACGGTCGTCGAGAAGACGCCGCCTCTCGGCTGGATTTTGCGTAAGAAGGTCGGTCGCGCCAGCCAAGAGCCCGGTCGTCGTGTCGTTGCCCCCAGCGATCATGACGAACGCATAGCCGAGGATTCCCTCCAGGCCGACGCCCACCCCTTCGTCGTCGGCGCGTAGCAGCACCGAGACGAGATCATCGCCGGGCTCCCGCCGACGGCGCTCGACGAGCTGGGAGAAGTACGCCACGAGATCGGCGAGCGCTTCACCGATACCGGCGCCATGTCCCGTGGCGTTCGCTTGAACGAACGCGTGCGTCCAACCTTCGAAGCGACCGCGGTCCTCTTCGGGTACGCCGAGATAGTGCGCTACCACCCAGCTCGGAATGCTGCGCGCGACCGTCGCGACGAAGTCCCCGCTTCCGGCGCTTTTCAGCTGCTCGATGCGCTCGATCACGAAGCGTCGCAATTCCGGCTCGAGCTCCGTCGTGCGCCGCGGCGTGAAGCCGCGATCGACGAGCCGCCGGTAACGCGTATGGTCGGGCGGATCCATCATGACGATGGTGGGCGGGATGTGGAGCGCCTCGCGCTCGTTTTGGAAGGTCAAACCACTGGCCGACGAGAAGGTGGCCGTATCTTTGACCGCGTCGAGCACATGCTGAAATCGGCTAAGTACCCAAAAGCCGTGCGGACTCTTGTGAACGGGATCCTCATCCCGCAGCCTTCGGTAGACGTCGAACGGGTCGCGCCAGGTTGCGCGACCGAACGGTTCATACACCACTCGCCCCCTCGTCATGGTGTCCTCTCAGCCTCGAAGCGTCGGAGACGATTCCCGCTGCTCGTCGACACTTGCGGGCGGCAGCGGCGGCATCGATGCATACCGCGCCCGCGCGGAATGCATGACGACTTTGAGCGCCCCTGCCAAATCCATTTGCCCCGCCGCCGGGACGATGAGGCATGAAAGCACGTCGATGGCCGAAGCTACATCGGCAACAACCACCAGCTTATTGTCGCGAATGACGACATTGATGCCGCGAACCACCGTACGAAACACCTGCGCCGCGACGCCTACGTCTTCGATGACCACCGCGATACGTATCATCGCGCTCCCCAGATCGCGCATGAACCGCGAGCTCTCTTTCAGCGCGTCTGGACGGGAAACCGGCGTGCCCGGTTGGATGACGACGCAAGAAACGATGCCTCCGGTGAATCGCTGAGCCAGCGCCTGGTAGGCGCGCTCCAGTATCAACATGTGCGGTACGTCGACGGCGCCGCGGGTATCGACGATGGCCAGGTTTTGCCAATAGGTGATGCAGAGAACGCTGTCCGCGTAAAACACGGCGGGACATGCGGCGGCGGTCATCGGATCGGCTCCCTGTAAAAAGGCGGGGGGCGCCCCCGCGCGCGAGCGTCTTAGCACAGTTGCCGTGTCGCAAGAACGGCGACCAACGTGACGGGGGCAGGGCGCCGACGAGCTTACTTCTTGGATCCGGGCGCGCCGCCGTCGTGAAGCGTCTCGCCACCGCCCGGCCCCACTTTTTCGAGGGCCAGCTTATGCGCGGTCTCGATTGCCGCGTCCGCAGCGACGGCTACGTCCGGCTTCACGCCGGTCCCCTCCCAGTTCGTGTTCGTAATCGGATTGATCGCGCGCCCGGTGGGAATGACAACCGTGAACCCATTCGGCAAGGGGGTCATGTCGCTGGGGTGAGCACCGCCGCCCGTCGTTTCACCGACGACGATGGCGCGTTTGCGCGCTTGTAAGTTGTAGGTGAACTCCTCCGCGGCGGAAAACGTCTGCCCGCTCGTCAGGACGTAGACGGGCTTGGAGGGGCCGAATTTTGCACCCTGCACGCGCGGATCGGTGAAAGATTCGTCGGTGCGGTCCGACACGCGCCAGTAGAGGGAATTCAAGTGAACGGGCTCGGCGCCGAAGAGGTAGCTACTGACGAGGGCGACTGTCTCGGGCTCGCCACCTCGGTTGTGCCGTACGTCGAGGATGACCGCCCCGGCGTCGGCTGCGGCACTCATGGTATCGCGGATCTCGTCCCGCGCTTTCTCAGCGGCGATGCCAAAGGTAACGATGTCGATGTAGGCGACATTGCCATCGAGCCGTCGCGCTTGCCCGAACACGCGTCGATCGGCAGCGATCTCCGACGCCGGGGCCCTTTGCTCCCTGGTTGGTCGCGCCGCACCTCGGGAACAATCAGCGTCCACGCGCAGATGCTTGTCGTGGGTCACGCGTCGCACGTCGTCGGTGAGCGCGCGCGCGAATGCGAGCCGGCTCACCAGCGCGTCGTACGCGTGTTGATGCTGCCGAGTATCGATCTCGCGCTCGCTGGCGACAGCCTTATCGGGATAGACGTACGCACGGTTCAATTCACGCGCGAGCGCTTGAATGACTTGCTTGCGCACCTTGTTGTCGAGAGGTGCGGCGGCGGCGCCGCCGTTGTCGGGATCGGACGGCGCACTCGTCGGCCGCAGCGAAATCGCCTGAATGGCGTGGGGTGGATCGGATTCGATACTGAACAGAAGGCACGACCAACGCTCCGTCCGCCTGCTGCGCACCACTGCCAACATCTCCGTCTCGGTCGCGTCCTCCACGCGAAAGAGCTCGAATCCTCCGGATCGCTCGGCCAGTGTTCGATCCATCGACGCGCGGAACTCGCCATCCTTCGCGCCATTCCACACCGCGCCGATTCGCGTCGCGTCGGCGGAATTGAGGGCGGCCACCCACGCTTCGAACTTCTGCCCCACAGCGTCGGTCGGCGCGACGGCCGAGGGTTGGGCCTGGCTGGTTTCCGGTGGGCGGCTGGAGGAAGTGGCGGCATTGGGAGGCCCTCCCGCGCCCTGGCAAGCCGCAGCGAGTGAGCAACCAATGACCGTAGCCAAGAGACGCAAATCGAATCGATGCATGAGGTTTCCGGTGATGGATGAGCCGCGGAGTCGCTATACCACGCGATCACCCATGCGCGACGTGCGGATCCCGCGGCTCGTGCTCTTCGGCGCGTGACCCGCGCACACGCATGGCTCACTGCGGCGCTTGAAAGACGAGCTTTCCACCCACGTAGGTACGCTGCGCGCGGAGCTCGAGCATCTCTTTTGGCGACACCTTGGTGATATCAGCCGACAGCACGAGAAAATCGGCCAGCTTGCCGACCTCGAGCGAGCCTTTGTCGCGTTCCTCGAATTCGGCGTAAGCCGCCTCTCGTGTGTAGCCGCGCAGCGCTTCGTCGAGCGTGAGGCGCTCTTCGGGGTGCCAACCGCTGTCTGGCTTGCCGTCGGGACTCTGGCGGGTGATGGCGGCGTAGATACCGTGGAAGGGGTCCAACGTCTCGCCTGGGAAATCCGAGCTGAGCGGTACATGCGCGCCGCTCTCGACCATCGAGTGCCACGCATACGCACCCTGGACGCGCGACGGGCCGACGCGCTTTTCTGCCCACGGCATGTCGGACGTGCAGTGCGTCGGCTGCATCGATGCAATCACACCGAGCTTCGCAAATCGAGGTAAGTCGGAAGGCGCGACGATTTGTGCGTGCTCGATGCGCAAGCGCGCATCCTGTACTTTGGTTTCGCCGAGCGCGCGCTCGTAGGCGTCGAGCACTTCGTGATTGGCCGCGTCGCCAATGGCGTAGGTGGCCACTTGGAACCCTCGGTCGAGTGATCGTCGGGTGATATCGTAAACGACGTCGCCCGGCGTGGTGAAGACGCCGCGCGTCGAGGGCTCGTCGCTGTACGGTTCCAGCAGCGCGGCGCCGCGCGACCCCAGCGCGCCGTCGGCAAAGATTTTGACGCTCCGGATGGTGAGCCGGTGGCGCGCGTCGATCTCCGGGCCGCGTGCGAGCCACTCCTCGATGAGAGCGCGGTCGGCGCCGTCGAGCATCACTGCGACACGCACGGGGAGGCGCCGTTCGCGCACGAGCTCGCGATAGGCCTCGATCATGATGCGCGAGACCTGCGCCTCGTGCACCGACGTCAGACCGTGCTGTACGCACTGCTCGGCGGCGAGCTCGATGGCGCGCTTGGTCTGCTCGAGCGTCAGCTTGGGAAGGTGGCGGGTCACCAATTCTTGCGCGTGGTTGATGAGGATACCCGTCGGCGTTCCCGTGCCCGGATCACGGACGATGGCACCCTTGGGCGGATCGCTGGTTTGGCGGGTGACGCCTGCGATCTCGAGCGCCTTCGCATTCGCCCAACCCGCGAAGCTGTGCAGACCGACGAGGAAGACGGGATGGTCTGGCGTCGCCGCGCTGAGAGCGGCGTTGGTTGGGTAGCTGGCCGCCCATTTCCCTTCGTCCCAACCCCAGCCGAGTATCCAGTGTCCCCGCGGCGTCGTGGCGGCCTGCTGCCGTATCCGCTCGACGATCGCGCTTTCGTTGGGCAGTTGCTGCAAATTGATTTTGATGAGGCTCTCGCCGAGGGACAAGAGATGCGTATGCGCGTCGATGATGCCGGGAATCACCGTCGCGCCGGCGAGATCGACGGGGGAAATGCTCGGATAACGCTGCCGTGCTTCTTCGCTGCCTCCCATCCAGACGATGCGATCGCCGGCAACGGCAAGCGCTCCTGCCGATGGCTGGCGTGGATTCATGGTCACGATGTGCGCGTTCACGACCAAGAAGTCGACCGGCGGCTGCTCCGGCGCATGCGCGGGACGACAAGCGACCGCGAAGAAAAAAATCAGACACCACCTGACGCAAGTTTCGTGCGACATGCACCATCTCCGGGGCAGCGGTGGCGCAGTATCGCTCAATCGTGTCAGGCTGGGGCGAGGTTTCGCCGGTGTGCCTTATCGACAGCGCGCATCGATGGCGCCATGATTGTCTGCGCGCCGTGCCGTGCCGTGCGCGGTCGAAGGAGATCTCGCCATGACAGCTCGACGATTGAGCCTGCTTGGGTTCATGTTCTTGGCTTGGTCCGCCGCCGCTTGCAGCAGCGAGGGCGAAGGATTGTCACCGGACATCACGCGTGACGCGGGTGCACCGGAGGCGGGCGACATCGCGCCGCCCTGCGGTCCGAGCACGCTTCTGGCGGGGACCTTCGCCTTGTCATTCGCCGGTGTCGACTATGGATACGTCGTTCATCTGCCGCCGAGCTATGACGGAACGAAGCGCACGCCGCTTGTTCTCAATTGGCATGGATTGACGTCGAATGCTGCGCAGCAACAGGTCTTTTCTGCGTTCGATGCAGTGGCCGACGAAGAGGGGCTCATCGTCGTTTATCCGAATAGCCCCGACGCATCGTGGAACGCGGGAACTTGCTGCGCCTCGGCCACGATGAGAGATGATGTCGGGTTCGCGCGCGCGCTGGTCGCCGAGATTTCCGGCAAGGCGTGCGTCGATGCCAAGCGTATCTACTCGACGGGCATGTCCAACGGCGCATTCATGTCATTTCGGCTCGGGTGCGAAGCGGCCGACCTTTTTGCCGCGGTGGCCCCTGTTGCGGGCAAGATCGGCGTCGCGGATTGCCGGCCGGCGCGGTCCGTTCCACTGCTGGCCATTCACGGGACCGCCGACACGCTCGTGCCGTACGCCACCGGAGGCTTGTCGGCGGACATGATGACCGTCCCCGAGACCGCGAAAAAGTGGGCCGATCTCGATGCGTGCACGGAAGGCCCCAACACCATTCTCGAGCGCGGCAACGCGCGCTGCGAGTCTTGGACCGGCTGTAAAGACGGCGCCACCGTGACGCTCTGCACCGTCGAAGGTGGGGGACACTGCTGGCCGGGGCAGAGCTTTTGCCCCTACGGAACCTCCACCGTCGACATCGACGCGAGCCGCGAAATCGCCGCATTCTTCCGCGGTTTCAAGCTTCCTTGAGTTGTCACGTCGATGCCGCGCGCGCCATGCGGGCGTGATTACGAACGCTGGCGCGCAACCTCGTTGCGGAGTCGCTCCTCCCGAGCTCTTAGCTCGGGCGTAAGCTCTTTGCCGAAGTCCTCTGCGTCGAAAATGGGGCGGATTTCGACCACCGCTTCCTCGGTGCCGGGATTCGGAATGCGCTTCACCCATTCGACGGCTTCTTCGATCGACTTGACTTGCCAGATCCAGAAGCCGGCGACGAGCTCCTTCGTTTCCGCGAAGGGACCGTCCACCACCACCTTTTTCCCTCCCCCGAACTTCACGCGCTTTGCCTTCACGCTCGGGTGCAGCCCCTCGCCCGCCAACATCACACCTGCCTTCACGAGCTCCTCGTTGAACTTCATCATCCCGGCGATGACTGCTTCGCTCGGAAGTTTGCCGGCCTCGGAATCCTCGTTCGCCTTCATGATCACCAGCACTCGCATCGGCTTTCTCCTCGGTTCGGCTCGGGCTGCCTGAGCCCCGCACGGTTTTGCTCTCGCACAGGCGACGAACGACAGAAGACCGAATCGTCATCGCGCAGCAAGAAAAGGTTCGTCCGGCCCGCGCTCGGGCGAGTGCAGGTGAGCCGCCGAACAGCCCGCGAAAAAGCTGGCGCGCATTGTCGATCGCGAGGCTCTTCGTTCGTCGCTCGAGCAGAGACCGGACCGCGATCCCCTCGACGTTGGCCGCGTGGCGTGACGGGAATCTATCGCGCTTTTGAGGGGGGCTCGTCGTCGATCAGTTCAGCGTAGTCCGTCAAATCTTCGACCTCGATGGACATCCCCATCTCTTGCAGAAGTGGTTCCCCCCCGTCGGACTCGTTCGCCGACGCCCGATAGATCTCGTCGATGTCCTCGCCCGTCGTCGCCGCTCGGAGAAAGTCGCGCCCGAACTCCTCTGCGAAGTCCGCCCCAGCGTCGCCGAGTGCATGGTCAGGGTGAAATGCGACGCTCGCCTCCTGTTCTGGCCCGAGCCGCGTCCTCATCTTCTCGTCGTCGGGTGCGTAGATGACGTCGTGCATGGCACGGCCGACCGTCTCCTTCGATCCCATCGCCTCGAGCACCTCCGATCCCACCAGCGGAAAACCGGTGCGAAGCGTGCGCGGTCCTTCGTGCTGCATGCGTCCGTGCTCCACTCGTCGAACCACGCTTTCGTCCGTTCGATCGTGCGTGCTCGGTGTCCCGTGCGCGCGCGGGTTCAGCGGTTCTGCGGGATGGTTACGATTCCGATTGCGAGACATAGGCGCCACCTCGATTTCCTGCGGGAGCTCGAAGTCCAACCAAAGGATCACCCTCTGCGCAGAACCTCGCGCTCGTGTGTACAGGCTCCATCGGATACCGAGTGCAAAGCCGAAGCCAAACTGAAGTTTGAAAATGCGAGCAGGTGTTGCCCTCTACGACCAAGCGGGGCGGACCGTAGGTGGGACACTGCACAACGCGCGGACGTCCGATCTTGTATCGGTTGCGATTGACGCTCGTTAGATCGGGCTTTTTGAGTTCAATCGCGTGGTCGCGAACTTCGGTCCGGTCGACGCCGGCAAGGTGCGTCCTCTAGATAGAGCTGCCGCAAGGGTGTGCGTTTTGCCACGGAGTTTTTGCCAGGAGGTGAACCGATGAATGCGACTTTGTCTACGACAGCATGGGTGCTCCACGATCTCGGCCTCGCAACCAGCGTAGGAGGCGCAGTTTTCGGCAAAGCCGGCCTTCGCCGAGCAGCAGGATCGGATATGGAACAAGATGGTCGGGGCGAGATCATCAGCGAAGCTTGGAAAAACTTCACGCCCATCAACCTTCTTTCTCACCTCTCGGTAGGTGTGACCTGGTTGATCGGTCGTTCGATGTTGTCCGGTCGCGAAGTCAAACGATCGGCGCGCAATTTGGTCCTCGCCAAAGACGCGCTGACGGGCGTCTATTTGGTCTCTGGTCTCGCGTCCACCGCCGCGGGGTATGGCGCCAATCAATTGCGCAAAGCACAAGATTCGTCCAGCTCTTCGGTCATTGAAGACATGGGTGTGGGCGAGGGCGACAAGGCCGAGCTGTCGCAGCGCTTGCAGCGTGCCTCGTCGATTCTCGGCACGGCGAACCTCCTCGCGGGCGCCGCTCTTCTCGGCATCACCGCGGTTCTCGCCATGCAGGCGGGCAGGTCACCCAGGTGGTCTTTCGTTTCGCGCTTTCTTCCCTGAACTTCGTGGCGCGGGTTCGACAGGGGCCGCTCCGGCGGCCCCTGCGCTTCATGGAGCGACTGAAATGCACGCGCGCATGAAAAATGCGTACGCGTGGGTCGACGCCGCCGACGAATCGACGCAGCCGATGCACTGACTCCGTCTTTGGTCGGAACGATGCCGCTTCATGGCGACGATGTTCGTGTGTTTCGCCACGACGGATCTACTTTGCTTGGCGTGCGCTTCGAGCCTGACAAGAACTGCTGGCGGGTGACCCACGCCGACCGCCTCGCGTTCCTCGTGGACGGTGCCGCTTATTTCGCGGCGTTTCGCAAGGCGGCCATACAAGCTCGGCGCTCGATCGTCATGGTCGGCTGGGATTTCGATTCCCACGTTCGACTGCTGCCCGAAGGAGCGCCGAACGACGGTTTTCCGCCCACGCTCTTGCCATTTTTGAACGCGCTCTGCGAACGCACCGCGGGACTCTCGATCTACGTGCTGGCGTGGGACTTCTCTCTCATCTACACGTTCGAGCGCGAGCCACTTCCCGCCGTGAAATTCGCTTGGCGCAGCCATCGGCGGGTGCGCTTCGCGCTCGACGGCGAGCATCCGGTGGGGGCTTCGCACCACCAAAAGATCGTCGTGGTGGACGATCGCGTGGCGTTCGTCGGAGGAATGGATCTGACCTTTGCTCGTTGGGACACCCCCGAACATCGCCCCCATGACAAGCGGCGCGCGACCGACGACGGTACCATCCCGCGGCCCATGCACGACGTGCAGGTGGCCGTCGCCGGCGAAACGGCCGCCGCGCTCGGTGATCTCTTTCGCGAGCGATGGAAAGCCGCCACGGGGCAGATCTTGCGATCGCCCGGGCCGCCCGCCGCCACGAATTCCGCGGATGGCTGGCCCGCCGGCGTTCCGGCCGACGTCGAACACACCGAGGTGGCGATCGCTCGCACCGTTCCTGCCATGACGGCGCAGACCGAGAGCATTCGCGAAATCGAGGCCATGACCCTGGCGGCCATCGCCGCTGCCAAGCAGACCATCTTCATCGAGAACCAGTATTTGACCTCGGCTCTCGTCGGCAACGCACTCGCCGAGCGGCTGGAAGAAGTCGACGGACCGGAGGTGATCCTCATCCTACCCCGCGATCAGGGCGGGTGGCTCGAACAGAGCTCGATGGGTGTTCTGCGCGATCGACTGCTGGCGCGGCTCCGCGCGAGCGATCGTCATGGCCGCTTGCGTGCCTATTACCCAGCGATTCCCGGTTTGCCCGAAGAGCAGTGCCTCGGTGTGCACTCCAAGGTTCTCATCGTCGACGATGCCCTCCTCAAGGTGGGTTCTGCCAATCTCAGCAACCGTTCGATGGGCTTCGATACCGAATGTGACATTGCCCTGGCCGCAATCGGCGAAAGGTCGCAAGAAAATGCGCGCGCCATCGCCGCACTGCGGGCGCGCTTGCTTGGCGAGCACCTTGGCGTCGAGCTGGTGACACTGGAAGAGCGCTACACGGAAACGAAATCCTGGATCGCCGCCATCGATTCGCTCGCTGGCGCGCCGCGCACCCTTCTCCCCCTCGGTCCCGGGCCGGCACCTGCCGTCAATCTGGCCGTAATGGACGGCCTCGTGTGCGACCCCGAGCAACCCGTCTCGCCGGAGAAGCTCATCGCCGAGTTCGTCCCCGCCGGGTCGCGCCGGCGCGCGCGGCGGTCGCTTCTTCATTACGCCGTGCTCTTGGCGATGATCTTGCTCGTAGGCACCGCCTGGCGCTTCACGCCGCTGCGCGAGCTCTTGGTCGTCGAGCGGCTGGTCGAACTCGGGCGTTCGGTGCGCGACAGCCCCCTGTCCTTTCTGTACGTGACGGGAGCCTATCTTCTCGGTGGTTTCGTGTTCTTTCCGATCACGCTGCTCATCGCCGGCACCGCGCTACTGTTCGACCCGCTGCGTGGCTTCGCGTTCGCCCTCGTCGGCAGCCTCACTTCGGCGTGCGCGACCTACGGCGTGGGACGCCTCGCCGGTCGGCCGGTGATCGAGCGCATGCTGCGCACCCCGCGCATGCGCCGTTTCCGGGACGAGCTCCGCCGCCGCAGCTTTGCCGCTGTTTTCGGGGCTCGCCTGGTCCCGGTGGGGAGCTTCTCGCTCATCAACTTGCTCGCCGGCGCGCTGGGCGTCCGGTTCCGTTCCTATTTGCTCGGCAACGTGTTCGGTATCTTGCCCGGGATTCTCGGTCTCACGCTATTTGCCGCTCGCCTGGAGAACACGCTCGCGCGGCCCGACATCGGGAACATCGTCGTGCTCACCGTGGTCCTGGCGGCCATCGTGGGAGCGCTGTCCTTGATTCGCCGCGCCTTGCGACGAGCGGGACGCATGGACTCCGTAACGGGCCTGCGCGAAATCAAGGAGAGCTGATGTCCGCGCGCTACGTATCTCCTCGTCTGACGGTTGCCTCTTACAACATCCATGGTTGTGTCGGACGGGACGGCCGGCGCGATGTCGAGCGGGTGGCGCGCGTCATCCAAAGCCTCGACGCGGACATCATCGCACTTCAAGAAGTCGAATCGCGGCGCGCCTCGCCCCGCGAATCTCTGCAGATGGACGTCATCGGCCATCTGGTCGGCCTCACGGCGATTTCCGGCCCTACCATCGAGCGCGCCGACGGCCATTTCGGCAATGCGCTTCTGACGCGTTTGCCCATTCGCGCCGTTCGTAGAATCGACCTCACCTTTCGCCGCCGTGAACCACGCGGCGCCATCGACGTCGATTTCGACGTGGCGGGTGCGCCCGTGCGCGTGATCGGCACGCACCTCGGCCTCTTACCGCGCGAACGCCGCCACCAAGTGCAATGCATTCTCGAAACGGTGGCCGATCAGCAAGAGGGTCTGACCGTGCTGCTCGGTGACATCAACGAGTGGCTCGTATCGGGCCGCCCGCTCAGGTGGCTGCACCGGCGCTTCGGCGAGTGTCACGCGCAGCGAACGTACCCAGCGTGGTTTCCCGTCTTCGCCCTCGATCGCATCTGGGTGCATCCCAAAGAGGCGCTGCTCCGTGTCGAGGCCCAGAACACGAAGGAAGCGCGCGCCGCGAGCGATCACCTTCCCGTACGCGCCGAGCTGACGCTCGCGGCGGCGATTGGTTCGAGCTCCGAGGGGGCGATGGATCGTGTCGAGG
>DATHEQ010000356.1:0-20109 GCA_035318505.1 Polyangiaceae bacterium
ACCTCCGGTGGCGCCGCCTGTGCCGCCCGAACCTCCGGTGGCGCCGCCCGTGCCGCCCGAACCTCCGGTGGCGCCGCCCGTGCCGCCGGTGGCGCCGCCCGTGCCGCCGGTGGCGCCGCCCGAACCTCCGCTGGCGCCGCCGCTGCCGGCCGAACCTCCGCTGCTCCCCGCAGAACCGCCGTCTCCGGCCGTTCCGCCGGCCGGGTCGCCGGCCTCGCCGTTGCACGAAGCGAGAAGACCCAGACTGCCGAAAATACCGAGCGAAAGGGAATGGCGGCGGGATAGCGATACGTGTCTCATGAGGATTCTCCTTTTATGGCTCGGTCACGCGCGCCGAGACAAAGAGGGCGACTCGCGAGGAGTTTCATTACCATTAGCTGGCGCTATTATTTTCCGCAAATGAGAAATAGCGCTCGCGAAAGCACCAATGGTAACCGCATTCCAAACCTTCATGGTTTGGCGCTGAAGGCTCTCGATTGACCGGCTCGAGTCGTTCCACGAGAACGCCACGGTGAGAATCTTCTCGTCAATGCGATTCGCGGGATCCATTAAAAAATCGTCCGGCGTCATTCCGAATTCGCGATTCACGATTCCGAATCGCCGCGATCACGAAATCGACTGATGAGCGTAAAAAAGTAGCGGGACAGATTTCCGAATCAAGGACATCGCGACGCGATCGGCGGTAGCGCACGCCACCAAGGGGTGCGTCCGTGCGTAGCCGATTCGCTTGTGTCGGGATTCTCCAACGGAGCGGGTTCGATCGGCTCGCCCAATCGCGGCGTGAGAAGCGCGACCCCACGGCGCGCCGCTTCGATGGTCAGCGTTTCGGCCGGCTCGGACCAGGCATGAAACCCGAGCTCGAATGTCCCCCAATGGATGGGAAAAAGCCAAGTCGCCCCGAGCATGGCATGGGCATCGAGGGCGCCGGTCGGCCCGAGGTGGATGTCCCCCCAGCTCGGGTGGTATTGCCCGATCTCGAGCAGCGCCACGTCGAAGGGTCCATTCTTTCGTGCGATCTCGCGAAAGGCTTCGGTGAGGCCGGTATCGCCGCTGAAGAACACGCGATGCTTCGGTCCCACGATGCTCCACGAGGTCCAAAGTGCCGCGATGCGCCAAGGAACACCGCGCCCATTGAAATGGCGCGCCGGCGTCGACACGATTTCGACGCCCGCGACGATGGGTGCCCGTTCCCACCAGTCATGCTCCGCAATTTGCGCGCGCGAAACGCCCCAACTTTGGAGGTGGTCGCCGATGCCGAGGGGCACGTGGAACGTGACGCCGCGCGGGGCGAGCGCGCGCACGGTGGCCATGTCGAGATGATCGAAGTGCTCGTGCGAGACGATGACGGCATCGATGCGCGGCAGATCGGCGAGCGCGAGAGGAGGTGGATGGAAGCGGCGGGGACCAACCCATTGCGAGGGAGAGGCGCGCTCGCTCCAAATCGGGTCGCTGAGAATGACGGCGCCGTCGATTTCGATGAGCGTCGTCGAGTGGCCGAGCCATGTGATGCGCAGCCCTGATTCCGGAGGTTGCGACAACCGGACGGGCGCGTCGGCGAATAGGGGCAGAGGGCAGTTGGGCGAACGCTGTTCGTTACCGAAAAACCATTGACGGAGGGTCGTCAGGGGACCGACCTTCATGAGACCCGTCGGTTCGGAATTTTCGAAGTGATCGCCTACGAACGCGGGACTCGCCTTCATCCGCGCGAGCGTTGCCGACCCCGGGTTTGCCCCGAGCGAACGAAAATGATCGGTCGAAACCCAGGCCCCCGCGAAAACGAGCACGGTCGAGAGTGCGACGAGTCGAGCCGCGACCCCCCAGCGTGACGCACCCATGATCGCCGCGAGCCGCGAGCTGCGACCGGTTGTCAAGATGAGACTCCTAGCGGCGCGATTTTCGTGATCTCACCCATGATCATCTGGGGCCGAACCTAACAGGCTGACCCTGGATTCTTTGGATTGATTTCGCCGTGTCGCGAACGTTCATCGTTCAGACGTGACGTGTCGCAAGATTGCCGCACGACCCTGCGCGTGACCCACTGCCCTACAGTGTCGAAAGCATGTCGAAAGACTGATGACGACCGCGATGTTGCGCGACGAGTGCGCGGCCTTGCTGTTACTGTCGGAAGTTCACGCGCGGGGCGTGATTTAGGGAGGTTCCTATGAAGAAGGCCGCTGTACTGGCGTTCACTTTGGTTGCTGCCGCTTGTTACACGTCGATTGGCTCACAGCAGGATACGGACACTGTCGCTCAGGCGGTCGGCGCGCCGCTTCCCCCTTGGCCGGCGGGCGACGAGCGCGGAATGGGCAATACGCAGAGCCACGCGACACGCCTTCGCTGCGCGCTCAATATGCTCAAGCCACTATCAAAAGAATACGAGCTCTCGCACGTGCGCTCGCAGACCATGCCGGTGTCGCCTTTCGGCGTGCCGCTCGCGTACACCTTCCGCCCGACCAGTGCGCTGCCGCAAACGCGGCATGCCTTCAACGGCGAGTCCATCACCGGTGAGCCCGCCGCGCAGGGAACGCAAATGGACGCGCTCGGGCACTTTGCCCACCTCGACGCCGTTTGGGATGGCAATGGCACGCCGCCACTCGCTACCGCCAAGTACTACAACAACTTTACGCAGGCCCAGGTGAAGCCGACGCCGGATTCGCCGCTGCTCAAGCTCGGGATCGAGAAGGCGCCGCCCATCGTCACGAGCGCCGTGCTCCTCGATGCGCGCACCTTCATCGGCCATGGCGCGCCGCTCCCCGCCGGTCAGCTCATCACCGCCGCCCACATCAACGGCATGCTCGCCGCGCAAGGTTTGGCTTCCCGCGGAATCCTGGCGGGCGACGTCCTCTACATCTACACGGGCTGGGAAGACTATTGGGAGGACCCCGATATGCAGCATGTGTACTACGCGAAAGGGCCCGGCCTCTCGCAAGACGCGACCTTCCTTATTCGCGACAAGGCGGTCGTCCTCGTAGCGCTGGACAATCCGTTCACCGATCCGGTAGCGGAAGGCCAGCTCGCCGGCGGCCCCCCGCCCGCGGGCACCCCGCCGGGGCTCCCTTTCGTCGCGCACCACCAGAATCTCTCGGTGTCGGGAATCCACCAGATTCAGAATGCCCACCTCGAAGAGATGGCCGCTGACCACGTGTGGACATCATGCACGATCATCTTGCCGCTTCTGGAGAAGGGCGGATCGGGATCTCCGGTGCGCCCTGTGGCCTACGGCGCGCCTTCGGACTGAGCACTTTGAAAGTGCGAATGTGGGGAGAGAGGGCGGCGTCGGTACGAAGCGCCGCCCTCGACTCACGTCGCGCGGGATCCGGCCTCGGCGCGGAGTCAGGCTACCGTTTGGGGCACCGGGCAACCTCGTTGCGCTCTTCGTAGCAGCCGTCGATCTTGATTTCATCGCCGCAGAGGACGGGGACCGTAGGCATGCATCGCAAGAAGACATCGAGCGCCTTACATCCAAGGACCTCCGAACGCATCGACTCGCAGTCCCGCGCGCACTGCGCGATGTCGCCGCCGGGAACGCAGCTGTCGACGACATGCCTGCAAACCGCCGCACATGTCGGCGCTGGCGCGACGATGACGCCGCCATTGTCGTCGGTATCGGTGTTTTGGTCGCTGTCTTCGCTCACCCGCCCCCCGCAGCCCAAGGCGATGAGGGCTGCCGTAAGCGACGCGATGGCTGCCGCGACATGGCTCGAGATGTGGTTCATGCCCTCTCCGGCCTTTCGTGATCGTCTGTTACCTGAATCGATCGGAATGAGCATATTGGGCGTCACGATAGCCCTTCCGTCAAAGAAACCGCACGTAAACGAGATCGTCGACGTAACGGCCGTCGGGCAGGCGGGTGAACCGCACCCGGGCTGATTCCAAGACGAAGCCTTCCGATTCGTAGAGCGCGCGGGCGCGGACGTTGTCCTCTCGCGTGTAGAGCTCGAGCCGCTCGATGGCGCAGGCCTTGGCCCACTCGACGCACCCCCGCAAGAGCGCGCGTCCGATCCCGCGGCGCTGGTGCAGAGGGTGCACCTCGATGCTGAAGACTGCGACGTGGCGGGTGAAGCTCGGCTTCAAACGTTGCACGCTGGCTTCGCCCGCGATCGCGCCGTCGACGGTGGCCACGAGGACCACGGCGTCGTCGCGCGTCGCCGGATCGAAGGACTCGGCAATTCGTCCCGCCGCGCGCGGCCCGCCGGCGATCAGGTCGTCGACGGTGAAGACGACGCCGCGGCCGTCCTCGGCGACGGCGATGGTGAGCTCGTGCAACGCAGCTACGTCGCTGAATTCGGCGTTGCGAATGACGAAGGACGAAGACGTTGACGGCGCCAAGGTCGTCAATGCGGCCGAGTGTTTGCCGGCGCCGGCGGCGGCGCCGACGATACGCGCTCGATCACCGCGTCCAGATCCGTTTCGCCGCGCAAGAGCTGACAGAGCGAATCACGCAGCCCCGAGATGTCTCCCTCGAGCACGGCGCTTTCGTTTCCCTCGTGCGTGCGCGCGAGCCAGAGAAAATGCACGGCTTCGCTGTGACCGCGCTCGTTCTTACGGCAATATCCCTGCTCGGCCGACACAGTGAGCTCGTGAGCGACGACGGTGGCGCGAATGAGCACCGCCAAGCCGGGGCGGTCGTCGGTGACGACACAGACGACGATCGCATTGGGACGCTTCGACCAGATCTCGGCGTGGGCCAGCTCGTCACCGCGTCGCCACGCGATTTCGGCGTGCTCGAGGATGTCTTGGCTGCTCAGGTGCTGCCTGTAAGACGGCGGCATCGAGTCGCAAAATGTCCGTACGAATTCGGGCGGCATGCCCGTCACGGCGCACCTCTGCCGTGACCGGCTCTTCGCGCCGCGCGACGGAAAGCACGATGCCATCCCCTTGTGCTGTAGGCGTCTTCCATCCCTACACCCCCTGCCGCCGTCGGACGGCAGTTTAGACTTTCGACTTCAGCGATAAGCGCTTTGAAAACGTTCGAGCGCCGCGCTGCCGGGGCAGAGCTGCTCGTATGGAAGCGCCGCGAGCGGCGCATCCACAGTTGCACTGGTGTCGTGCATGTCCCCCGCGCTCTCATCGAGATAGAGCAGGCCGGTCGGGATCTCCCCTTTTTCCTGCAATGTTTGCACGTACGACTGAACGGCCTGGCGATCGGTGGGATCGTAATCTTTGGCGACTTTGGTAAATCGCACGATGCTGCCATCGTGCATGACGACCGAGGCCGTCGTTCCCGGGGCGTACTCGGCGGCGATCTCTTGTTGTTTGGGCACGAAATCGGCTTGGACCAATTCGAGTCGGTGTTTGCGCGTGTGCAGATAGCTCTTGGTCGAACCGACGTGATCGTTGAACGTCACGCACGGTGAGATGACGTCGACGAGCGCAAATCCCTTGTGGCTGAGGGCCGCCTTGAGGATGGGCACGAGCTGCGTCTTGTCTCCCGAAAAACTGCGCGCGATGAAGGATGCGCCGAGCGAGAGCCCGAGCAAGACGGGGTCGATGGGGCGCTGTTGGTTGGGCTCGCCGCGTTTGCTCTTGGAACCGAGATCGGTCGACGCCGAGAACTGCCCCTTGGTGAGGCCGTAAACGCCGTTGTTCTCGATGACGTAAAGCATGTTGAGGTTACGGCGAATGGCGTGACAGAGCTGGCCGAGGCCGATCGAAAGCGAGTCCCCGTCCCCCGAAATGCCGATGTAGGTGAGCGTGCGGTTGGCCGCGTTGGCACCGGTCGCAATGGCCGGCATACGACCGTGCGCCGAGTTGAACCCGTGCGCGCCGCTCACGAAATAGGTCGGCGTCTTCGACGAGCAACCGATGCCGGAGAGCTTGGCGATCATGTGCGGCGGGATGGACAGCTCGTAGAACGCGCGCACGATGGCGGCGGTGACCGAGTCGTGACCGCACCCCGCGCAAAGGGTGGACATCGCCCCCTCGTAGTCGCGCACGATGAGGCCAATCGCGTTCTTGGCCAGGCTCGGATGGGCGACCGGCGGTCTCTTGATGGATGCCATGGGCTCAAGCCTCCAGCTTCTTTTTGACGCCAGTCACCACGTGACGACTGCTAAGCGGAAATCCACCGTACACGAGAATCGAGTCGAGGCGATCCTTGGCGACGGAAGTTTCGGCGATGAGGAGCGTCCGCAGTTGCGCGTCGCGGTTCTGCTCGATGACGAAATTTTTCTTGTGTGCGTTGATGAACGCGTCGACGCTGTCGTCGAAGGGGAATGCGCAGATGCGCATGTAATCGACGATGATTCCGTCGGCGCGCAGCACGTCCACCGCCTCGCGCACGGCTCCGTCACACCCGCCCAGGGAGATGAGCCCGACCGTCGCACCCGGTTGATTGCGGAGGATGGGGGCAGGGACGATCTTGGCCGACTTTTTGTGCTTGCGGGCGAGCCGATCCATCACCTCTTGGTACTCATCGGGGATCTCGGTGTAGCCGCCGAGCTTGTTGTGCCCCGAGCCACGCGTGAAAAACGCGCCTTTGGAGTGCACCCCGGGCAGCGTCCGCGCCGCCACGCCGTCGTCGTTCTCCGGTGAGTAACGGAAAAACTTCTCCATCTTTTCGAGGTCCGCGTGCGAGAGCACGGGGCCGCGCTGGGGCTTGTAAGCGTCGTCCCATTCGAGCTTGGGAACGACCCAATCGTTCATGCCGATATCGAGATCGGTGAGCATGAACACCGGCGTTTGAAACCGCTCGGCAAGATCGAACGATTTGACCGCGAAATGAAAGCATTCCGCTGGATTCGAAGGGAAGAGCAAGATGTGCTTGGTGTCGCCGTGCGACGCGTAGGCGCACGCCAAGATGTCCCCTTGCTGCGTGCGCGTGGGCATCCCGGTCGAGGGCCCCGTGCGCTGCACGTCGACGATGACCACCGGGATCTCGGCGTAGTACGCGAGCCCGATGAGCTCGCCCATGAGCGAGATGCCGGGCCCCGCGGTAGAGGTGAACGATCGCGCGCCGTTCCACCCCGCGCCGATGACCATGCCGATGGCGGCGAGCTCGTCTTCGGCCTGCACGATGCAGTAGTTGTTCTTGCCACTCGCCGGATCACGCCGAAATTTGGCGCAGAGCTGTTTGAAGGCGTCCATCACCGACGTGGCCGGCGTGATCGGGTACCACGCCCCCACGGTCGCGCCGGCATACACGCAGCCGAGCGCGGTGGCCGTGTTGCCGTCGATGAGAATCGAGTCTTTCAGCTCGGCAAGCTTGGCGAGGTGGATCGGCAGCGGACACTGGAAGTTGTCGACGGCGTAGTCGTAACCGAGCTTGATGGCCTTGTTGTTCGACGCCCGCAAAGCGGCCTTGCCTTTGAATTTGTCGTCGAGGATTTGAACGACGACGTCCATGTCGATCGACAAGAGAGCGACCAGCACGCCGACGTAGACGATGTTTTTCATCAAGATGCGCTCGCGCGACTCGGCGAAAGCGTCGGTGCACATCTTGGCCAGCGGCACCCCGAGGAACGTCACGTCTTCGCGATGGAGAGCGTCGTCGAGCGGCCAGGTCGAATCGTAAACGACGTAACCGCCGGTGACGACCTCGCGGATGTCGGCTCCGTACGTCTCGGCATTCATCGCCACCATGAGGTCGAAGTCGGGGGTGCGCGACGTGTACCCATCCTGATTGACGCGCACTTCGTACCAGGTGGGGAGCCCCTGGATGTTGGAGGGAAAGAGGTTCTTCCCCGAGACCGGGATTCCCATCCGGAAAATGGCCTGCATGATGAGGCCATTGGCGCTCGCGGACCCGGTGCCGTTGACGTTGGCGAGCTTGAACGCGAAATCGTTGGTTCGTTTTACTTTTGCGGGCTGGAGCACGGCGTATTTCCTGCGTAGGGTAAAAGAAGCTCGAACTTCTGCATGTCCCACGCCGCCGTGGGGCAGCGCTCGGCGCAGAGGCCGCAGTGCACGCAGAGATCTTCGTCCTTCAGCATGAGTCGTCCGGTGTGAGGCAGCGCACCCGAGGCGAAAACGTCTTGCTTGGTGTTGAGCGCAGGAACGGTGAGGCGCGCGCGCAGCTCCGGTTCTTCGCCGTCGGGCGCAATGGTCAAACATTGCAAGGGACAGACGTCGACGCAGGCATCGCACTCGATGCAGAGGCGGTCGGTGAACACCGTCTGCACGTCACAGTTGAGGCAGCGCTGCACCTCGCGGGCGGTCTGTTCGGCGCTGAACCCGAGCTCGACCTCGATGTTGAGGGCTTGAAAGCGCTGCGTCAGCTCGACGTGCTGCATCTTGGAGCGTTTGGCCGTGTTGTAGTCGTTGCTGTAGCTCCACTGGTGGATCCCCATCTTCTGGCTGATGAGGTTCATTCCTTGGGCGGGCCGCTCGGTGAGCGGAACGCCGCGACAGTGGTTGTCGATGGAGATGGCCGCGCTGTGTCCGTGCGCGACCGCCCAGATGATGTTCTCGGGCCCCCACGCCGCGTCGCCGCCGAAGAAGACGCCGGGGCGCGTCGACTGCATGGTGACCTTGTCGACGGTGGGCATGCCCCACTTGTCGAACTCGAACCCGATGTCGCGCTCGATCCAAGGAAACGCGTTCTCTTGCCCAATGGCGAGCACGACGTCATCGCAAGGCAAAGTGACCGTCTCGACCACGGTGGAGATCTGTTTGCCGCCATCTTCCTTCCATTCGAGCTTGTCGAACTCCATCCCCACGAGCCGCCCCTTCTCCATGACGAAGGATTTGGGGGCGTAGTTGATGACGATCTCGACCATCTCTTCTTCGGCGTCGTCGAGCTCCCACTCCGAAGCCTTGAAGTACTTGCGCGGCCGCCGGGCCATGACTTTGATGTCTTTGCCGCCGAGGCGGCGCGAGGTGCGGCAGCAGTCCATCGCGGTGTTGCCGACCCCGATGATGAGGACTTTTTCGCCGATCTTGTCGATATGGCCGAAGGCGACCGACTCGAGCCAGTCGATGCCGATATGGATGTTGGCTTTGGCCTCTTGGCGGCCGGGGATGTCGAGATCCTTGCCCTTCGGCGCGCCCGTTCCCACGAAGACGGCGTCGTAGCCGACGTCGAGAAACGCCTTCATGCTCGCGACGGGGGTGTTGTAACGAATGTCGACCCCCATGTTGAGAATCATGTCGATCTCTTCGTCGAGCACCTGCTCCGGCAATCGGAAAGCCGGAATGTTGGTGCGCATGAGACCGCCGGCGTGGGCGAGCTTCTCGAAAATCACGACCTCGTACCCGAGCGGAACGAGGTCGTTGGCCACGGTCAGCGACGCGGGCCCTGCGCCGATGCAGGCGATCTTCTTTCCGTTTTTCTTGGCGGGCGCCTTGGGAAGCCGATCGGTGATGTCGTCGCGCAGATCGGCCGCGACGCGCTTCAAGCGGCAGATCGCGACCGGCTTTTCGTCGATGCGCGTCCGGCGGCAAGCCGGCTCACACGGCCGGTCGCACGTCCTTCCCAGGATTCCGGGGAACACGTTCGATTCCCGATTGAGCATATACGCATCGGAATAACGCCCCGTGGCGATCATCCGGATGTACTCGGGAACGTTGGTGTGGGCAGGGCAGGCCCACTGGCAATCCACGACTTTGTGGAAATAACTTGGGTGAGACGTATTGGTCGGCCTCAAGCTTCAAGCCTCCGCGCCCGCGTTAGCGGGTCTCGTTGTAGGATGGCCTCGTTCCGCTCTTCTCGTGCGTTGTCGGCGCTCCATCCCCTCAGACGTGACTCAGATTCCGAGCAATGTCGCCACGTTTGTCGGGCTCCGTCAAGCGGATCCTGCGGAAAAGGCGCACGGATTTCGATCCTTTTTTATTCGTCTTTTCGAATCTGCCGGCTCGATTCCTGCCACGCGCGCGGGCGATGCGATGGCGCGCGCGAGCCACGCCACGCGAGCTCAACGACGCCGCGTCAGCGCTGACTACGCTGGCGGAGCAAAAACTCAGCGCGGGCACCCTGCGACGCGAAGGGCGCTTCGATGTGACCTCTTTAGACCACGCACTGGCCACTCGCCTGGCGCCCGCTCGTCTGACCCAATCCTTGACGCGACATGGCAACAAGCGTGCGACCGAACCGCCGGCGCTTGTCCCGTTGACAGCCGAAAAGCCATGGAGCCATGATGGGGCTTTGCGGCTTGTCTAAAAGCATATGATCTTCTTGACGAAATTGGCGTCGTGCGACGCGAAAGTGCTACCGGCGTCGCGTTATCGCCGCGGCCCGGAGCTGCTACGTCACCGCAGCGAGGTCGTGGGGGGAATATGATCGCCAGGCTCGTATCGTGGGTTTTTGCCGTGCCCGTTTCGCTGGCCGACGGGTATCTCCTCGCGCTCACCCTGCTCTCCGGAGAGCTGCGCGCGCCCTCGTACGGGCCGCCTTCGGTGCGCTTTGCCGTCGTCGTTCCTTCGCACAACGAGCAAGAGGGAATCGCGGCTACCGTGTCGAACCTGCTCGCGATCGAATATCCGAAAGAACTCTTTTCGGTGGTGGTGGTCGCCGACAACTGCTCCGACGAAACGGCGCTACGCGCCGAGCGGGCGGGGGCTCGCGTGTTCGTCCGTCATGACGACAAGCTGCGCGGTAAAGGTTACGCGTTGGCACACGCGTTCGAACGGCTC
The DNA here is from genome assembly GCA_035318505.1 of Polyangiaceae bacterium. Taxonomy (GTDB): domain Bacteria; phylum Myxococcota_A; class Polyangia; order Polyangiales; family Polyangiaceae; genus DASWDH01. The sequence continues at coordinate 10,570 of DATHEQ010000356.1, forward strand.
GTGCCCGAGGTGGACGCCGTCGTCGTCGTCGATGCCGACACGGTGGTGTCGCCGAACCTGCTCTCCGCCTTCGCCGCGCGTATCGAATCAGGCGCCAAGGCCGTGCAAGCCGACTATGCGGTGCGTAACCCCAACGCGGCGTGGCGAACGCGGCTCATGGCCATCGCCTTTGGGTCCTTTCACGTCCTGCGTTCGTTGGCGCGCGAACGACTCGAGCTTTCGGCGGGGTTGCGCGGCAATGGCATGTGCTTCACGAGCGCGCTGCTCCGCGAAGTGCCGCACGACGCGTATTCCATCGTGGAGGATGTCGAATACGGGATCAAAGTCGGTGAAGCGGGGCATCGCGTCCATTACGCCGCCGAGGCTCACGTCTACGGCGAGATGGTGACCTCGGCCGCCGCGTCCACCTCGCAGCGCCGCCGCTGGGAGGGAGGGCGCTCGGCGCTGGCGGGCTCGCGCGGGCTTCCGCTCATCGCACAAGCCATCGCGCGCCGGAGCCTGGTGCTGCTCGACCTGGCTTTCGACGTTTTGGTGCCCCCGCTGAGCACGCTGGTGATGTGGAACGTCGCGGGGCTCACGTACGCCGTCGTGGTGCGTTACGTTTTCGGTCAGCCGGTTTCGGCGGCCATCTGGATCGCCAACCTCGGCGCGATCGGCGTCTACGTGCTGCGAGGGTGGTCGCTGTCCGGCACGGGCGCGCGCGGTCTCATCGACCTCGGCTGCGCGCCCTTCTATGTGGTGTGGAAGATGTGGCTCCGGGCTCGTCAAAATGACGAGCCGAGCACCTGGGTGCGCACCGCGCGCGAAGCCGAGGCGGGAACCCAAACTGCGCCTTGACCTCACTCGTTTTGCATCAGACCCTTGATGCTCCCGTCCGGCAGAAGCTTCACCTGACGCGCCGCGGGCACCTTGGGAAGGCCTGGCATCGTCATCATCTCACCGGTGAGCGGCACGAGAAAGCCGGCCCCTGCGCTCAGGCGAATTTCCCGCACCGTGATGACGAAATCGCGCGGCCTGCCGAAAATGGCCGGATGATCGGTGAGTGAGAGCTGCGTCTTGGCCATGCAGATCGGCAATTTCTCGTACCCGAGAGCGGCGATTCGCTCCAGATCCTTCTCGGCCGTGCCCGACAGCACCGCATCGCGAGCGCCGTAGATCGTGCGCGCGATTTTACGAATCTTCTCGTGCGCCGAGTCGGCGAGCTCGTAAACGAAGCGAGGCTTGGGCGGCGCGGCGTCGGTCGCGTCCGCAAGTTCCGCCACGAGCCGCGCGAGATCGAGGGTGCCTTCGCCTCCGCGCGAAAATCCTTCCGACAGCGCCACGCGCGCACCGAGCCGCGCCGACGCTTTTTCGACCATGTCGACTTCGGCGCGCGCATCGTTGGGAAAGACGTTGATCGCGACCACCGGGGCAAGACCGAACGCGGCCGCGTTCTCGAGATGCTTCTCGAGGTGGGTGAGTCCCAGCTCGAGTCGCGCCGGGTCGGGTTCGCCGGCTAGCTTCACCGCCGCGCCGCCGTGCATTTTGAGGGCGCGCAACGTTGCCACGATGACGACGAGACGCGGCCACACGCCCGCCTCTCGGCACTTGATGTTCAGGAATTTCTCGCCGCCGAGATCGAAGCCGAAGCCCGCTTCGGTGATGGCGTAATCGCCGAGCTGCATCGCCATCTGCGTCGCGAGCACGCTGTTGCAGCCGTGGGCGATGTTGCCGAACGGGCCGCAATGAACGATGGCCGGGCCTCCCTCCCTCGTCTGCACCAGATTCGGCTTGAGAGCGTCGCGCAAGACCGCCGTCATGGCCGAGGCTGCGCCGACGTCGCCCGCGGTAACGGCCTTGCCCTGATGCGTGGTGCCTACCACGATGCGAGCGAGCCGCGCCTCGAGGTCCTTGTAATCGCGAGCGAGCGCCATGATGGCCATGACTTCGCTCGCCGCGGTGATGTCGAAGCGGCTCTCGCGCGGCACGCCGTGCGCCTTGCCGCCCAGTCCGACCAGACCGTGCCGCAGAAAGCGGTCATTCATGTCCATCGCGCGGCCCCAGCTGACCTGGCGCGGATCGAGTTCGCCGGCTTCTCCGTTCTGATCGTGAAAATAGATGCTGTTGTCGACGAGCGCGCTGAGAAGATTGTGGGCGGTCGTGATGGCGTGGATATCGCCAGTGAAGTGCAGGTTGATGTCATCGGCGGGCACGAGCGAAGCCTTACCGCCACCGGTGCCGCCCCCCTTTACGCCAAAGACCGGTCCTAACGAAGGCTCTCGCAACGCCAGCACCGCATTTTTTCCGAGGCGCCGCATTCCCATCGCCAGGCCGATCGATGTCGTGGTCTTGCCTTCGCCGGCCGGGGTCGGATTGATGGCCGTCACCAGGATGAGTCGCCCCTTGGTCGTCGATTCTCGCTGGCGCCGCAGCACGTCGAGGCCGATCTTCGCCTTGCCGCGGCCGAAAATCTCGATGTCGTCCTCGGCGAGCCCGAGCTCTCGGGCGACCTGTTGAATGGGGCGGGGGGCAAAATCAGTCATGGAAGCTCTCTTTCGGTCACGCGGGCAGAAGCGGGCGAAGCGGCGAGAGCATACGGGCTTGCCCGACGGTGACCGACGAAAAACGAGTGCTGCGTGGCGTCAAATGCGTTGCCGTCGGTGGACCGGCCGAACGGTCGGCGTGACCGGCGTGGGTGGCCAGCGGGCGTTCGATGGCTGACAATGCAGCCATGCCATCGCGCAAAGCGACGGGGGTGACCCAGCGACCGGCGGTCCGGTTCGGCCCCGCCGAACGATCCGACGTCGACGATATCGCGGTGGAAGAGCCGCTCGAGATCCGGGTGGCGGGCGATCCTTTGGCGATCACCATGCGCACCCCGGGCGACGATCGCGAGCTCACCCTCGGGTTTCTCTATGCCGAAGGTGTGATCGCATCGGTCGACGACGTCGGATCGGCCGCGCATTGCGGCCGCGTCGGCGAAGAAGGCTTCGGCAATGTCATCGACGTGCTTCCCGCGCCGGGGACCGCGCTTGCTCCGGAGCGGGTGCAAGGTGCGCGGCGCGGGACCGTCGTTTCCGCGGCGTGCGGCGTGTGCGGGCGGCTATCGATCGACGATCTGGCCGCGCGCTGCCGTCCCATCGAGGATGCCGCGACGATCGACGCGACCACCTTGGCGGGGCTCATCGCCGCGCTTCGCGGAGAGCAGCGCGTTTTCGCGCGTACGGGCGGCGTTCACGCCGCGGGGCTTTTCGACCTATCGGCGCAGCTCATCGTCCTGCGCGAAGACATCGGACGGCACAACGCCGTCGACAAAGTCGTAGGTCACCTCGTTCTCGCTCGCGCGCTGCCAGCGCGAGGCCGCGTGCTCGCGGTGAGCGGGCGCGCCAGCTTCGAGATCGTACAAAAAGCCGTCATGGCTGGGATTCCCATCCTCGCCAGCGTTTCGGCGGCGAGCTCTTTGGCCATCGATCTCGCGGCGCGCATGAACGTCACGTTGGCGGCCTTCGTACGCGACGGCGCGATGAACGTTTATTCGGGCCGCGAGCGCATCGTCTCCTGACGTTGGTCTCTCCTTGCGCAGCGCGTTGCCGCGCGGCGAAAGTAGCGGGGTCCGTGCCCCCCGGGGTTGAGCGCGGCGATCGTGGCTGGTACTTTACCAGTGCTCAGATGGGGAACGAATCACCCGCAGTCGCGTCCGTTTCGGACCGTTTCTCTTCGGCGGACGTCGTCGCCCAAGCGATAGCCGACCATCGGCATCTTCGCGGCGCGCTTCTGCCGATCTTGCACGCGATTCAAGATCGTTTGGGCTTCGTTCCGCCCGATGCCGCCCATCGCGTCGCCGACGGTCTCAACCTCTCGCACGCCGACGTGCAAGGCGTCATCAGTTTCTATCATGATTTCCGCGCCGCTCGGCCCGGGCGCCACATCATCAAGATCTGCCGCGCCGAGGCGTGTCAATCGATGGGCGGCCGGGCGCTCGAGTCGGAGTTGAAAGCCCGGCTCGGGATCGACTTCGGCGAAACCACGCCCGACGGCGCGATCACCCTCGAGCCCGTCTATTGTCTCGGCAACTGCGCTTGCTCCCCGGCGCTGATGATCGATACCGAGCTGAAAGGGCGCGTGACGCCGGAACGTCTCACGCTGCTCCTCGCGCCGCTCCGGGACAAGCCATGACCACGGTCTACGTACCCGGCGATTCGGCGGCGCGTTCGGTGGGTGCCGAAGACGCGGCGCAAGCGATCGCGCGCGCCGCGGCAGCTCGCGGCGATGACGTGACCATCGTGCGCAATGGCTCGCGCGGCATGTTCTGGCTCGAACCCATGGTGGAAGTGGTCACGGAGCAGGGGCGAATTGCCTACGGTCCCGTCGCGCCGGGCGATGTCCCCGGTCTCTTCGACGCCGGATTTCTCGCGGGCAGGGCGCATTCATTGTGCCTCGGTCCCACGAGCGAGATCCCGTACCTCAAAAAGCAGGAGCGGCTCACGTTCGCGCGGGTGGGTGTCACCAATCCCATCGATCTCGCGGAATACGAAGCGCATGGGGGTCTGCGGGGATTGCGCGCGGCGCTGGCGATGGCTCCGCAAGACATCGTCGAAGAGGTGGTGCGCTCGGGGTTGCGCGGGCGGGGAGGGGCGGCGTTCCCCTGCGGCATCAAGTGGCGCACGGTGCTCGGTGCCGAAGCTCGCCCGAAGTACGTCGTGTGCAATGCCGACGAAGGTGATTCGGGCACGTTCTCCGATCGCATGATCATGGAGGGGGATCCCTTCGTGCTGCTGGAAGGAATGGCCATCGCGGGCCTCGCGGTGCAGGCCTCCAAGGGCTACATCTACCTGCGCTCGGAGTACCCCGACGCTGAACGCACGTTGGCGCTGGCCATCGCGGCGGCGCGCCGAGCAGGACTCTTGGGCGACCATCTGCTCGGCAGTGACCGCGCGTTCGATGTCGAGGTTCGGCGCGGCGCCGGCGCGTACATCTGCGGCGAAGAGACGGCGATGCTCGAGAGCCTGGAGGGCAAGCGGGGCATGGTGCGCCCCAAGCCGCCTTTGCCTGCGCTGGAAGGGCTTTTCGGCTGTCCCACCGCGGTGAACAACGTCATCACCTTGGCCTCGGTGCCTTTCATTCTCGACATGGGCGCCAAGTCCTACGCCGACTACGGCATGGGCCGGTCGCAGGGGACACTGCCGTTTCAGCTGGCCGGCAACATCAAGCGCGGTGGTCTCGTCGAGAAGGCGTTCGGCATCACGCTGCGCGAGCTCCTCTATGACTACGGCGGAGGCTCGGCGTCGGGACGACCCATTCGCGCGGTGCAGGTGGGCGGCCCCCTCGGGGCTTACCTGCCCGCATCACGTTTCGATACGCCGCTCGATTACGAGACGTTCGCCGCCGCGGGAGCAATGATCGGTCACGGCGGGGTGGTCGTCTTCGACGACACCGTCGATATGGCCGAGATGGCCCGCTACGCGATGGAGTTTTGCGCCATCGAGTCTTGCGGCAAATGTACACCCTGCCGCATCGGGTCGCGACGCGGGGTCGAGGTCATCGATCACATTCGCGCCGGCCGAAAAGCGTCGGGAAACCTCGCCCTTTTGCGCGACCTCTGCGACACGATGATCCATGGTTCGCTCTGCGCGATGGGCGGCCTTACACCGGCCCCGGTCTTGAGCGCCCTCGACCATTTCCCCGAGGACTTCGGCGCGTCGCGCGGCGCCAAGCTACTATAAAGAATACGCCGCGAGGAGGCCCTGCATGTACTCAGTCAAGGAACCCGACGGTGGCACGCCGCGGCGCGTATCGGAGCAGCTGATCACGCTCGAGATCGACGGCGTCCGCGTCGTCGTCCCCGCTGGCACCTCGGTGATGCGTGCTGCGGCGGGCATCGATCGACGCATTCCCAAGCTCTGCGCCACCGACACACTCGAAGCTTTCGGATCGTGCCGTCTTTGCCTGGTCGAGATCGAAGGGCGCAGGGGCTATCCCGCGTCGTGCACGACGCTGGTCGAGTCCGGGATGAAGGTGCGCACGCAATCGGAGAAGCTTGCCAAGCTGCGTCGCGGGACGATGGAGCTCTACATCTCCGATCACCCGCTCGACTGCCTGACCTGTCCCGCCAACGGCAATTGCGAGCTGCAGGAAATGGCGGGCGTGGTGGGGTTGCGCGAGGTTCGCTACGCCGACGACGGCGAGAATCATCTGAACGTCGTCAAGGACGAATCGAACCCCTACTTCACCTTCGATCCCAGCAAATGCATCGTTTGCTCGCGCTGTGTGCGCGCTTGCGAAGAAACGCAAGGGACGTTCGCGCTGACCGTGCTCGGGCGCGGCTTCGACTCCAAGATCTCTCCCGGTAACCAGGATTTTCTCTCTTCGGAGTGCGTCTCTTGCGGCGCTTGCGTGCAGGCATGTCCCACGGCGACGCTGATGGAGAAATCGGTCGTCGATAAGGGCCAGCCCGACCACAGCATCGTGACCACCTGCGCTTACTGCGGCGTCGGATGCTCGTTTCGCGCCGAGATGAAAGGCTCGGAAGTGGTGCGCATGCTGCCGAACAAGGACGGGCGCGCCAATCACGGCCATTCGTGCGTGAAGGGGCGCTTCGCCTGGGGCTACGCGACGCACCCCGACCGCATCAAGAAGCCGATGATCCGCCGCTCCATCACCGAGGCCTGGCGCGAGGTCTCGTGGGAAGAGGCCATTGGGTACGCGGCCTCCGAGTTCCGGCGCATCCAAGCCAAATACGGTCGCGGCGCCGTGGGCGGCATCACGTCGTCGCGCTGCAGCAACGAAGAGACGTTCCTCGTGCAGAAGCTCGTACGGGCCGCATTCGGGAACAACAACGTCGACACCTGCGCGCGCGTGTGTCATTCGCCGACCGGCTACGGTTTGAAGACGACGCTCGGTGAATCCGCGGGCACCCAGAACTTCGACTCCGTTCAAGATGCCGACGTGATCGTGGTCATTGGTGCGAACCCGACCGAAGCCCATCCGGTCTTTGCTTCCCAGATGAAGCGGCGGCTCCGGGAGGGGGCGAAGCTCATCGTCATCGATCCGCGCCGCATCGATCTCGTGCGGATGCCCCACGTCGAGGCGTCCTACCATCTGCAGCTTCTTCCCGGAACCAACGTTGCTCTCATGAACGCGCTCGCACATGTGGTCGTCATCGAGGGGCTGCACGACGAAGAATTCGTGCGGCGCCGCTGCGAGCCGGCCGCGTACGAGAAATGGAAGGCGTTCATCTGCGAGGAGCGCAACTCACCGGAGGCGATGGAGAGCATCACGGGTGTCCCTGCGGCAGAGGTGCGCGGTGCGGCCCGCCTCTATGCCACGGGGGGCAACGCGGCCATCTACTATGGTCTCGGCGTGACCGAGCACAGCCAGGGCTCGACGATGGTGATGGGGATCGCCAACTTGGCGATGGTCACCGGCAATCTCGGGCGCCCGGGCGTCGGTGTGAACCCGCTGCGCGGCCAGAACAACGTGCAAGGCTCTTGCGACATGGGGTCCTTTCCCCACGAGCTTCCCGGCTACCGCCATGTTTCGGATCCGGTGGTGCGCGCGTCGTTCGAGCAGGATTGGGGTGTCGAGCTCGAGCCCGAGCCGGGATTGCGCATTCCCAACATGTTCGACGCCGCGCTCGACGGATCGTTCAAGGGTCTCTACGTGCAAGGCGAAGACATCGCCCAATCCGACCCCGACACGAAGCACGTCACTCGCGCGCTCGAGTCGATGGAGTGCATCGTCGTACAAGACCTCTTCGTCAACGAGACGGCGAAGTTCGCGCACGTGTTTCTGCCGGGCTCGTCCTTTCTAGAGAAGGACGGCACGTTCACCAACGCCGAGCGGCGCATCTCGCGCGTGCGCAAGGTGATGCCGCCGCTCGCGGGTCTCTCCGATTGGGAAGTCACGGTGGCCCTCTCCGCCGCGCTCGGCTACCCGATGCACTACGACCATCCGTCGCAGATCATGGACGAGATCGCGCGCCTTACCCCCACGTTCAGCGGCGTCAGCTACGAAAAGATCGATCGCCTCGGCAGCATTCAATGGCCCTGCAACGACAAGGCGCCCGAGGGCACCCCGGTCATGCACGAAGACGAGTTCGTGCGCGGCAAGGGCCGCTTCGTGGTCACGGGGTACGTTCCCACCGACGAACGCACGTCCCGCAAATTCCCGCTTCTTCTCACGACCGGTCGCATCTTGACCCAGTACAACGTGGGGGCGCAGACGCGCCGCACCGCCAACGTCGCCTGGCATCACGAAGATCGGCTCGAAATCCATCCGCACGACGCCGAGCAGCGCGGCATCCGTGATGGCGACTGGGTCGGCGTGCAAAGCCGGGCCGGCGAAACGACGCTGCGTGCCTCTCTCACCGAGCGCGTGCAGCCCGGGGTCGTGTACACGACGTTTCATCATCCGGAGTCAGGCGCGAACGTCGTGACCACCGAAAACGCGGACTGGGCCACGAGCTGCCCCGAATACAAAGTGACGGCCGTTCAAGTCAAACCCGCGGCCGAGCCGTCGATGTGGCAAAAGCGTTTCGGCGAGCAGCAGCGCGCACAGATCGATTTGCTCCCGGGGCACGGCCGTTCCTGAGAACGGTCGCACAGCAAGAGGCGACGTGGACGCGCACAAACTGGTCAAGATGGTCAACGGGATCGCTGCCTTCTTCGAGGCGGACCCCGATCGCAACGCGGTTATGGAGAGCGTGGCCGGTCACCTCAAACGGTTTTGGGACCCGCGCATGCGCCGCGAGATCGTCCGCTTCGTCGACGAGCAGGGCGGCGAGGGACTAAAAGAAATCGCGCTCCTTGCCATCCGTACCCACCGCGACAAGCTCCTGTAGGGCGCGACATGCGTAGGCGTCATGCCGTCGCCCTGACGGGCTCGCACTCAGCTGCGATGAAGCAGGATCCGCTTGGCCACGAGCTCCCGTAGCTGCTGGATGCCGATCGGCTTGTCGATACACGTGTTGGTGACGCGGTTCACGAATTCGCGGGACCGTTCGCTGAATGTACCGCCCGTCATGAAAACCATGCGCTCGGCCGTGGCAGGTCGGTTCTCGGAGAGCTTTTGATGTAGCTCCATGCCGGAGATGTCGGGCATGTGCAGATCGCACAAGATGATGTCGAAGCGTTGGTCGTCGGGCTCGCGCGTCAGCAGCGTGAGCGCCTCGTTCCCGCTCGTTACCACTTTGGTGTCGTGATCTGGACCGAACATATCGCGCACCGCTTCGGCCACTTTGATTTCGTCATCGATGATCAAAATGCGACCGTGCACCTGCGGGATAGGCGCCGGCGCGGGCTTCGGCGTGGTGATGGAGCGCTCCGGCGCGGCAGGGAGCACGACGCGGAAAATGCTGCCGCGCGTAGGCTCGCTCTCGACGGTGATCGCGCCGCCCAACGAGCGTACGATGCCGTGGCACACGGAAAGGCCAAGCCCGGTTCCGACCCCGATGGGCTTGGTCGTGAAAAACGGATCGAAGATGCGCGGCTGTGCCTCGACGGGAATGCCCTTTCCGGTGTCGGAAACTTCGACGACGATGTCGCCGTTCAATGCTTTTTTCGT
>DATHEQ010000357.1:0-2617 GCA_035318505.1 Polyangiaceae bacterium
CGCGAGACGGAGCGCGTAGTCGACGACTACCTCGCCGCCGAGCGCAACCAGTGTAAAGCCCGTCTCGCCGTAGCTGGCGCTGGTGCGACCAGCCAGCGAAGGCGGACCGAAGCGCCACACCTGCACCGGATCCGGCTGTGCGGACGGGAGGCGTCCGTTACGATCGACGGCCGCTTTCATGAGAGCCGCGTGCCGCTGCAAGTAAACGGCGTCGATTTTGAGCTGGCTTCGCCAGCGCTCGCGGGCTGCTTTACCCGTAAACGGCAAATCCACCGTGCCGTAGGCCGAGCGCATGGACCCCGCGACAGGCGTTGTTCTCTTCAACGCCCGATCGACCGCGTCGGCGAGCGCGGTGCCGTGCGCCTCGACCAGTTCCATCGTCCCGCGCGGCATCGGGTTCGCGTCGGCGCCACAGCCGGCAACAAACATTGCGGCGGCGCCAGGATGCCGCTGTTGCAGTGCCGCCTGCGCGACGCCGGCATAGTCGCCGTGATACTGGACGATCGTAGCCGGCAGCGTCGTGTTGTGGCACGCATACCCGAAGACCACGGCGAGCGGCGAGCCATCCGCTCCGTCAACGCGAAGCACATGGACGGTGTGATCGACTGGACCCAGCGGAACGAATGCGATGCGACGGTTTGTAGCAAAACCGGCCTCGTCGCGCGCGTACGAGAGTTGCGCAGGACCGAGTCGCGACACGGCATCTGCAATCACGGTGGCGAGCTTGGCCTCGAGCTGCGTCGTGTACGTACGAATGTCGGCCAGCTGTGCCGGCGTCAATCCATACGCGACCGATAACTGCTCATCGACAACCGGCCCGCAATGCGTATGGCTCGCATTGAAGAGAAGGTCTCGGCGACGCAGCCCATGACGCCGCTGAACGAGCGATGCGACGCGGTCGGTCATGCGAGCCGTGACGCCAAGAAGATCCGCCGTCACGAGGACCGCGATGGGATGATCTCCGGTCTTGAGCGCGAGCGCCTTCGCATGCAGCGGCATCGCGACCCCCTGCGACGGCTGCGTGCGGGCCGCAAACCCCGCCATCCAGAGCGAGCTTTCGGGTGTGATGTCGATCGCCGCCACTCCCGCCTGCCAGGAAGGGGTCGACAGGGCCAGGCCTCGAGACGTCATGCCGAGGGCGGCAACGGCACTCAGGAACTCGCGACGGCGCATATGTGGGGGGCGGGTCATCTGTCCAGCGTGAGCATACGTCCCGCGCACTTCACTGTCGAGCTTCGCTCAACTTCTCCGCGGCAAATAAATTGCACAGGTGGGGCGCATGGCCATGTCCCCCGTCCGTCGCGCGTTTGCGATTCTCCTCGTCGCCGCCGGCATCATCGTCGTGCTGCTGATGCTCGCCCAGGACCAGGAAACGTTGAAGGTTCGAAGTGCCGTCGGCGTCGAAGAGCCACGGCATCCCGCGTACATCGCGGGTCTCGTCGGCTCCGCGCTGACCCGTGGCAATCGGTACGACGTGCTGACCAACGGGGATCAAATCTTCCCGGCCATGCTCGAAGCAGTCCGTAACGCGAAGCGGCGCATCAGCTTCGAAACATACATCTACGACGACGGGGAAGTCGCCAACCAGTTCACCGCGGCACTTGAAGAAGCCGCGCGTCGCGGCGTGCGGGTAAATCTCGTGGTCGACTCCGTCGGCGCCAGCGGGATGAAAGGGGAGCACATCAAGCGGCTCGAGGACGCCGGCTGCCGCATTGGCAAGTTCCACTCCATCAAGTGGTACAACCTGGAAGAAGTGAACTATCGCACACACCGCAAGATCCTCGTCGTCGATGGCGAGATCGGCTTTACGGGTGGCGCCGGCGTTGCGGATCACTGGCTCGGGCATGCGCAGGACAAGCTCCATTGGCGCGATACGCAGGTGCGCATGCGCGGCCCCATCGTGCGCCTTGTCGAAGCAGGTTTCTACGAAAACTTCATCGAGACGGCCGGTGAAGTTACGCCCGAGCTGGACGACCCACCGCGAGACATGGACGATACCGGCCATTCCCTCGTGCTCCGCAGCTCGCCGACGGGCGGCGCCAACGACCTGAAACGGCTGTACCTCCTGGCCATTGCGTCCGCGCGGCGGACGATCGACATCACCACACCGTATTTCGTCACGGACGAATCAAGTGAATGGTCGCTGAGGGACGCAGTCAGCCGTGGCGTGAAGATTCGCATCCTCGTCGAGGGGGACGAGACGGATGCGATGCCGGTCAAGTATGCGTCACGCAACGCCTACGAGCGGCTCCTCTCGATGGGCATCGAGATGTACGAGTACCGGCCGACGATGATGCACACCAAGGCGCTGGTCGTCGACGGGGTGTGGAGCATGTTCGGATCCGCGAACTTCGACAATCGATCCCTCGAACTCAACGACGAATTGAACGTGGCCGTCACCGACCGCGACCTTGCGCGGCGGTTCCTGGAAGACTTCGAGCAGGATCTGCGCGTCAGCTCGCGCCTCGAGCTGGCGAGGTGGCGAGAGCGATCGTTGCTCGAAAAGTCCCGCGAGAAGTTCTGGTCGTACTTTGGAGAAATCTTCTAAATTGCTGATTGCTGATTGTTGATTGACGGGCGAGCGCGCGGGCAATGACCAATCAGCAATCGACAATCA
>DATHEQ010000358.1:0-55058 GCA_035318505.1 Polyangiaceae bacterium
GTCGGCTTGCGCGAGCGCTTCCCAAACGAGCACCGGATTGCTCGCACGATCGAGGACGAGCGATGTCGACGACGAGGACCGCGACCCTGGCGGGTCGAGCCCCGCACCCGGCACTTCCCAGAGCGCTCCGTTGAACCGGCCCACGTAGGTGCGAGGCCCGTCCGCGCGCTCTTCGCTCCACGCGACCATCGGTTTACCTTCGCGCGTGAAGTCGAGCGATGGAGCAACGGCGGAAGCGTCGAACTCGACGTCGAGGGCCTTGCCGTAACCGCGCCACGCATCGGCGCTCTCGTCGTACTCCGATGCATAGACGTTGTTGGAATAGCCGTCGTTCTCTTGCCAGGCGATGCCGATACGCCCGTCGCGGGAGATGGCCAAGGAGGGGCGCGTCGCCACGTGATCGATGTCGTGATCGAGCGGAGCGCCGACCGGCTCCCAGCTCGTCCCACCGCTTCGCCAGCGCACGACGCGCACGTCGCTCGAGCTCGTGCCCTCCGCCGCCACGGCTACGACCGGAAATTCTTGCTCGAGTGCCAGAGCAAGGTCGGCGATCGCCACGCCCGCGTCCCAGGCGGCGACGATCGACTGCCAGGCGTTGCCGTCCCAGCGACGAATCTCGACCCGGCTTTTGTCTTCGATCCAGGCGACGACGGGGCGATCGTCTTCGTCGATCGCGATCGCCGGCTCGGTAGCCTCGCGTCCCGCGCCCGCGTCGACTGGTCCTTTTCCCATGAGGTCCCAGCGACCGTTCTGGTAGCGCTTGACGAACACGTGCTGTTCGTTGCCCGACTCTTGCCACAGCACGATCGGCTCGTCGGCGGAGGTCACGGCGATGCGCGGCCGCGACACGGTCGCATCGGACGCGACCGTGACTTCAGCGCCTATTTTCTGCCACTGCCCCTCCAAAAGCCGCGAGGCGCGGATCGCTGTTCCATCTTGCCAAGCGATCACCGGATACTCGGCGGGATCGAGCGCCAGCGCCGGAAGGAGAGGCCCGGTGCCCGACGCAGCGATCGCCCCCCCTGGCCGTTGCCAGAGCGGCAACGCAAAGGACCAGGTCGTCCCGGCAAAGGGGTTGCCCGCAACGTCAGTGACGGTGCCCGCGACCGTCACGGTCAACTGCGCCGGACCGATGTGCGGCGACTCGATGACGACGCGAATTTCGCGCCCGTCCGTCGATAGCGTCGTGCGCTTCAGGACCGGGCCGGCTTCCGATTGAAGCGAGATCGCCGCATCGTTCACGCTCGCCGGCGCCAGCGCTTCGGAAAAGACGAGCCGGATCGGCGCGCCGCCCCACACGTTGTCGTCTCCCGTTTCGGGCACGCGCTGCAGCAGCGTCGGCGGCGTCGTGTCGGGGGGAGGCGGAGGCGACGTGTCGGGCGACGAGGTGTCGGGCGACGAGGCGTCGGGCGGTGGTGAACCAGGTGAAGTGGAATCGTCACCACCGCAACCGACTGCGATCACCAGCGCCGCCCCGGCGGCGACGTAGGCACGGAAACTGCGATATTTAGGCATTCTTCAGGGAGATTGACGTAGAAAAACGACTTCGTCCTGCTCTTCGTCGACGACGACCAAGTCGAGATCCTGATCGTTGTCGATATCGATGAGAAGCGCGCACGACGCGGATTTGGCGGGAGCCCAGTTCTGGCTCGCGGTCACTTTGCTCGTGCCGTCGTTGAGCAGGATCTGCCAGTTGCCCATGAAATTCGACACGACGACGTCGAGATCCTTGTCGCCGTCGATGTCGCCGAGGTCGATGGCGAAGGGGCGATTGAGCGGGCCGCTGAACGTCTGCTGCACGGCAAGCTTTCCTTTGCCATCACCGAGCAGGATCGTCACCGTGTTCTTGCTGAGCGTGGCCGAAAGATCGGCGTCCGCGGTAGCAACGTCCTCGTGCCCGTCGCCATTCAGATCGCCGACCGCCAACTGCCAGCCGCTCGTCGCCGGGCCCTGCATGGACCCGAACGTGAAATTGCCGTTGCCGGTACCGAGGTCGACGACCGTGCCGGCATTCATTCCGTTGATGCCACGCGCACCGATGACGAGGTCGAGAATGCCGTCTTCGTTCATGTCGCCAGCAAAGAGGCCGAACTCTTGCGACGCCGTTCCGGCGGTCCCGAGAAGAGAATCGAAGAAGACGATTCCGGCGGCTTGCGTCGCGGGAAACTTGCCAGTGCCGTCGTTGCGAAGGAGCGACAGGTTGTCGCCGTCGGCGTTGGTGTTGACGATGTCGATGTCGCCATCGCCGTCGACGTCAACGACGGCCACGCCGCGCGGCTGTCCGCCTACCGCAGGTGTCTGCGACAGGGTGAATGTCCCATTCGCGGCGCCGAAGAGAATGGAGAGGGTGTCGTCGTTCAAGTTCGCGACCACGATGTCGACGATGCCGTCGCCGTTGAAGTCGGTGGTCTCGGACGGGCTCGCGCGGTGACCGACGGGCGTCGTGGGTTGCACGAACGCGTTGAAAGTACCCGTGCCATCTCCCTTGTTCATGAAGATGCGCATGTCGGCGGCATCTTCGTTGATGGTCAGGAGATCGAGAAAGCCGTCGCCGTTGATGTCCGCCGCCGAACCGCCGTAAGTGCGCACGCTCGTCGTCGAAACCGTGCGGCTCGGGAGCCGTCCGATCTCCGTGTACATCTGGTTGGCTGCCTTGGTGGCGGTCGAGTACTGATAGGAGTACCCCTGGCTGCGCAGCTTGGTGCCGTCGGCGCCGGCCAGGTCATGCGATAAGACGACGGTCACGCGATCGCCGGCGGGCCAATTGCGCGGCGCGGTGAAAGAGACGGTCTTGTCGCTATCGGAAAAGGCGTACATGGCTGGCCGCACCGGCCCGCCCCATCGACCGTATGCCCACAAGGTCTTGTTCGTCACGCTGGCTCGGTTCACGGCGCGGTCGAAGTGAACCACGATCGGCGCGGAGACCGGAGCTTGGATCCCGCGCGGCGTCGGCTCGACGGTAACGACGGTGAGGTTGCCGCCCACCGCGTCGCCGGCCGCGTCGACCGGGGGCACCGTCGTGTCCTGCGTTGCATCGCGATCGCCCGCATCGGTCGATCCACCAGCGCCGGTGTCGACCGACGCGTCTTTGGCGCCAGCGCCGCCGCCGGCGTCGACCGTTCCGCCAGTGCCGGCGGTGCCGCCCGAACCTGCGGCGCCGCCCTTGCCCGCGCTGCCGCCCGTCCCCGTGCCGGCACTTCCAGCGCTTCCGCCACTTCCCGCGCTGCCACTCGAGCCGCCGGCTCCTGCAGTGGTCGCGCCGCCTTTGCCTCCCGTTGCCGAGCCGCCGGAGCCAGCTGCGCCGCCGGTCGCGCCGGTGCCGCCACTGGTCGGGTTGTCGCCGTCGCCGGAACACGCGACGAGCGAAGCGAGCGCGATGACGACCCCAGCGCGACGCCGAATGCGCGCACCCAAGCGCGGCATCCTTTGCGCATCCCCGACGAAATTCGGTTCGCCACCATCGTGCTGCGCCCTTGTCGATCGATCGCTCATCGCTCGCTCCTTAAAGTACTCCCCTCGCGAAGTCCTCCGCCTCGCGCGTGGGCTCGCATCATAGCCTGCGGATTGCTCGGATCTCGAGCAGAGACGCTCATTTCAATGATGGCGTAGAGTTGTGTTGCGGATGACGCGATTGCGGACACTATGGAGCGCGTCGCCGCGCTGCGAAAGGCAAACTGATCTGAAGCTCATCGCCTTCGGCCTCATTGGCTTTGCGATCGGTTGCGCTCCCGGCGACGACGAAGCCGGCGCAGATGCTGCGCGCGATAACGGCAGAAACGCGGCCGACGCGAGCACGATGCCCGATCGCAGCGAGCATGACGCCGCCTCGAGCGACGCTTCTGAAGACGATGACGCACTGCGCGGTCTCGTCCTTTTGCCGGCGCAGTTCACGCAAGAAGACATGCCACTACGCATGTTGGGCGAAGGTGATCGGATCGACCTTTGGCCCGCTCCTCAAGGTGGTCACGTCGTGCTCGTCGCTGCCAAGGTGAAAAACCTCGTCGGCGACACGGCGATTTTGCGCGTGCGCGTACGGTACCCGGACACGCCTTTCATCGTGGCGGAGGAAGCGCGCTCCGTGAAAATGGTGCCCGTGCCGGGAGAGGAGGGCACGATGCAGCCCGACCTTCGTACGCGCACGCAAGTCGCGCATGTCCCTCTCTGCCCCGACTACGATCCCATGGACATCGTCGACCGCCCGCTCGAGTTCGCCATCAGCATGACGTCGATCGGGAGCGAAGACTTGCAGTCGGGCGCTATCAGCTTGCTGCTCTATCCGACCTGCGTTCCCGGCAGTGCCGACGAGGCATTCTGCAAATGCGAGTGCCGCGCCAACTACGTGCTCGGCAAGTGCCCGCGCGACGCGGGGAGCGACTAGGCAGGCCCTTTGCCCATACCAGCGCCGTAGTGATCGGCGACCACCTTGGCGACGCACATCGAGAGCTTCTTGCCGGTGGGGATATGCAGAAACTCATTCGGCCCGTGTGCATTGGAATGCGGACCGAGCACACCGGTAATGAGAAACTGCGCGCGCGGAAATTTCTCGCCGAGCATCCCCATGAAGGGGATCGAACCCCCTTCGCCGTTGTAGGCGGGAGGAGCGCCGAAGTAGGCGCGCGACGCTTCGTCGACGGAGCGCTCGAGCCAGGGCGAAAGCGCGGGCGCGTTCCATCCGCCGGATGCCTTCTCGAGCTCGAATTGCACTTTGGCGCCGTAAGGCGGATCCTTTTCGAGTAGCTGCTTCACGAGGGCGCCGGCCTTGGCAGCATCGAGCACCGGGGGCAGGCGAATCGAGAGCTTCAGCGACGTGGAGGGGCGCATGACATTGCCCGCCGAGTCGAGCGAGGGAAGGCCGCCGACGCCGGTTATCGCAAGCGAGGGGCGCCAGGTGCGGTTCAGCACGAGCTCGGCGACGTCCGACACCACGGGGCGCATGCCTTCGGCGAGCGGAAACTTCGAATAGACGGCATCGCCCAGCACCTTGGCCGTGATCTTCGCTTGCTCCACGCGCTGCGCGGGAATGTCGACGTAAAGCTCGCGCGGTTTGATGGCGCCGGTCACCTCGTCTTCGAGTCGCGAGAGGACCTGACGCAAAATGCGAAAGCTCGATGGCACGATGCCGGACGCGTCACCGGAGTGCACGCCTTCGTCGAGCACCTTGACGGTGAGATTGCCGCCCGTCATTCCTCGCAGCGACGTGGTGAGCCAGAGCTGATCGTAGTTGCCGCACCCGGAATCGAGGCACACGACGAGCGAAGGCTGGCCGATGCGCGCCGCGAGGTGGTCGACATAATAAGGGAGATCGTAGCTGCCGGATTCTTCGCACGCCTCGATCATGACGACGCAGCGCGAATGAGGAGTACCTTCGGCCTGGAGCGCTGCGATCGCCGAGAGCGATCCGAAAATGGCATAGCCGTCGTCGGCGGCGCCGCGACCGTAGAGGCGATCGCCTTCCAAGACGGGCTTCCACGGGCCGAGATGATCGGACCAGCCGGTCATTTCCGGCTGCTTGTCGAGATGGCCATAGAGGAGCACGCAGTCGTCCCCCTTACCGGGGATGTCGATGAAGATGAGCGGTGTACGCCCGGGGAGACGCACGACTTCGAGCTTCATCCCCGCTATCGGCTGGGCGCGCGCCCATTGCTCCATCAGCGCCACCGCCTGATCCATGTACCCGTGCTCGGCCCACTTCGCGTCGAACATGGGCGATTGATTGGGAATCTTGATGTACTCGACGAGACGCGGAACGATCTGCTCGTCCCAGATCGAAGAGATGAAGCGCGTGATGTCTCGAGAGCTCATCGGGTCGTCCTTGGCCGCATCGCGCGACCGCTAAGCGGTGGGGGGCGGCACTCTACTACAACGGTGCGCCTTCGGCAGGGGCACCCACGTCTGCCCGAATTCGGCTGCTTTTCCCACATAAAAAATGCGTTCGGCATTCAATGAATGGACGAGTCCGCCGTCAATCCTGGACGGAGGATCGAATGATCAAAGTCCAACTCGCTCTCATGACCGCCGGAACCTGCGCTCTCGTATTGGCTTCTACGACTCACGCGGACGCTGCTCCGCCCGCCAAAGGCGCAACGGCGCCCATGTCGATCCAGCCCACCGCTCGTCCCGTCGACGTCGCGACGCCCCCGGCTTCCACGCCCCGCGCCGAACCGAAACTCGCCGAGAACTCGATCTACGCCGAGGGCCTCGGAGCCGGTCTCGCGTACTCGCTCAACTACGAACGCATGGTCGCCGACGAAGTCGCGGTGCGCGCCGGCTTCAGCTACATGTCCTTCGGCGCCAGCGCGACCTCGGGTGGCCAGACGTCCAGCGCCAGCGCGACGTTCATGACCTTCCCCATCACCGCCAGCTACCTCGGTGTTCGCAGCGGCAAACACGCGCTCGAGCTCGGCGGCGGTACCACGTTGATGAGCGCCAGCGGCTCGGCCAGCGGCGTCGGCGCGAGCTCCTCGGGCTCGGGCTTTGGCGCGCTCGGTAACGCCATGGTCGGTTACCGAATTCACCCGGTCGAGGGCGCCGGCTTCAACTTCCGCATCGGCGCGATGGCGCTCATGGGCAAGGGCGTCTCGCTTTCCTCGACCGACCCGTCGGCCTTCGGCGTGATTCCGTGGTTCTATTTGAGCCTCGGCGCCTCGTTCTAAAATAACGTCTCGCTGACCGAAGCGCGCGAGAGGCCCAGCCCTCGCGCGCTTTCGGACCGGCGTGCTAGTACGGGACTCCGGCGAAGAGCCGAGGAGCTCCCGTTGATGAAAATAGCCGAAGCTTTCGTCACGGCCGCGCTCTTTGCGGCAGGATGTGCCAAAGGCACATCGACCGTGACCACCAAACCCGCCTCGCCCTCTTCTGCCCAGCCGTCCCCCGGCGCCATCCTCGACGCCGCCGGCGAACGCTACGCCAAGCTCGTCCTCGCGCTCGGTGAACGCGACGGCGATTACGTGGACGCCTTTTATGGCCCCTCCGCATGGCGCGACGAAGCCAAGACGGCGCGAAAAGGGCTCGACCAAATCCGCGCCGAGGCGACCTTGGTGCTCGCCGAAGTCGAGAAGGCGCGCCCCACCGAGGAGCTCAGCCGACTGCGGCAGTCTTACCAAGTCCACCAGCTCAAGGCCCTTCTCGCCCGCGTCGCGATGTTGTCGGGCGCCAAAATGTCGTTCGATGAGGAATCGAAGGCACTTTACGACGCGGTGGCGCCTCACCACGACGACGACTATTTCGCGAGCGTCGTCGCCGATCTCGACAAGGCACTGCCCCCCGGACAAGGCACGCTCGTCGACCGCTACCAAGCCTTCCGCAAAGACTTCGTGGTCGCGCCGGACAAGCTCGACGCCGTCTTCCGCAAAGCCATCGACCTTGCTCGGGCGCGCACGCTCGCGCACATCCAACTTCCGCCCGAGGAGACCTTCACCGTCGAGTACGTGACCGACAAACCGTGGAGCGGGTACAACTGGTACCAGGGTAACTACCGCAGTCGGATTCAGGTCAACACCGACCTGCCTATCTACATCGACCGTGCGCTCGACCTCGCGGGACACGAAGGGTACCCGGGGCACCACGTGTACAACGTGCTCTTGGAGAAGAACCTCGTGCACGATCGGGGCTGGGTCGAGTTTTCCGTTTATCCGCTTTACAGCCCGCAATCGCTCATCGCCGAGGGCAGCGCCAACTACGGCGTCGACGTGCTCTTCTCCAAAGAGGAGCGCGTCATCTGGGAAAAGGAAAACCTCTTTCCGTTGGCTGGAATTCCGGCGGCGCGAGCCGAAGAGTATTACCGCGTGCTCGCTCTCTTGGAGAAGCTTGCTTATGCGGACAACGAGGCGGCGCGGCGTTATCTCGAAGGCTCGCTCACCTTCGAGCAGACAGCGGCCTGGCTCCAGAAATTCGCGTTGGCCACCGCCGAACGCGCGCTCCAGCGCGTACGCTTCATCGACAAGTACCGCTCGTACGTCATCAACTACAACCTCGGCAAAGATCTGGTGCGCGCCCACGTCGAATCGCTGGCGCCGCCCGGTGATCTCGCCAAACGCTGGCAGGTGTTCGGCGAGCTTCTCTCTTCGCCGCGCCTGCCCTCGGGCCTGCGACAACGGGGCTGAGCGCGAGCAGCCCTCCGACGGGCTTAGACCGTCAGTCGTGTTCGGTCGAGCAGCGCGCGAGCGAGACTCGCCGCGATCACGCCCGCCAAAACGCCACCCAGCAATCCCGCCGCTTCGGCGAGAAACAAGCCCGAGCAACGCACCACCGTCACCGAGGTGACGCCGAGCAGCGTGCCGAGGGCGGCTTCCCAGCGACGGCCGCCGGCGTCTTTCGGCAATACGACGGAAAGCGCGAGACCTAGCGCGCCGCCGGCCACCCAGCAAACCGACGGCATCGTGCAGCAGCTTGCGGAAAGCGCGGCCATGCGATCGGCCGCGCAGCATGGACGCAAAATCGAAAGTGGGAGCACGAGCGCGACAAAACCCGCGCCGAGCCCGCGCCGAGCGCCTTTCATCCAAACGCGGCCTTGCCACTCGGTGAAGACTGCGACTGCGAACGTGAGCGGTAGCCAGACGAGCGCCGACTTTCCGATGGTGAAACCCGTGACCGCGGCCACGAGCAGCACCACGACGGCTGCTCGGGCCACGGCGTCCCTCAGACGACCGAGCTCGTATTGTCGGCGCGCGGCGCGGTACGTGGTGTTCCAGCTACTGTCCATCGAAGACTCCGAGCAACCACCTGAGGCGGGCATAGGCCCGCGAAACCCGTTTGCGAAACGCCGTCGCGGTCACGCAGGGACGCTCGGCGCCGTGCAACATCGACGCGATGGCGAGCGCGCTGTCGTCGTCGAGCGAGGCGATGGCGCGCGCGAGACTGTCTTTCAGCTCGCGAAGAACGAGCTCCCCTTCCGGATCGTCGGGGCCGGGCAGATCGGCGGCGAGTGTCTCGGCGGCCTCACGAGAGCGCTCGGCGGCCCCGCGGCGGCGCAGGGTGCGCAGCTCGCTCGCAGCCATCGCATAAAACCACGGGAGCACCGGCTTGCCGGCTTGGAATTCTCCCGCGCGCGCGAACACTTTCATGAGCACCGATTGAGCGGCATCGGCGGCGCGATCAGAGGCGAGCTCGCGGCGAGCGAGGCGCATCGCGCGCGGATAGAGGGCTCGAAAAAGCGGATCGAACGCCGCGCGCTCGCCTTGTGCGAGGCGTGCCATGCAGGCATCGAGCTCCTCTTCCGTCGGATCGCGCACCGGAGCGAAAGTCTACCGCGCTGCGACGCGCCGAGCATGGCAGCACGGAGAACCGGGGAAACAGCACGCCGCACCGGCCTGACAGCAGTCGCCGGCGAAGTGTCGGTAAAGCTGCGTGCCCCCCACACCGAGCGCGGCAGCGAGCAGCATTCCAGCGGAAATTTTGGACCAGTGAGCGCGGATCGTTTGAAGCATCATGAACCTCCTAAGACGTACTAGCGGCGAGCCGCTGCGGTGTGACCGTTGTTTTTGCGATCGGCTAGAAATGCCGGGCGTGCCCAGGCGCGACCGGGGCCACCCGCTGCGCGACAGCATGGACCAGCTACGCGGGACGGCTGGAGATTTCCGCCTCTTTGGCTTGTGCTCGCAAGAGGCCGTCGCGCTGGTCCAGCGATCCCAAGTAGCGTTCGATCGCTTTGCTGGGGGGTAGCTTCCCCCATGCATTCAGCCACTGCAGCATCGCGCCGAGCATGACGTCCGCGGCGGTGAAGTGCTCACCGAGCAGCCACGGTCCACGTTCCACGGCGCGCTCGATGCGACCGAGCGTGGCGTCGTAGCTCGGCCAACCAACGGCGCTGCGCGGGGCCTCTTTTTGGCGCGGAAACATGAAATCGGCGAACGCCGGCTCGAGGGCCGCCGAGCAGTAGATGAGCCACGTCAGGTACGGACCGCGATCGGGCGACGAGAGCGCGGGAGCGAGAGCCGCTTCGGGGCAAGCATCGGCGATGTACGTCGAGATGGCGGCGCTTTCCGTGATGATCACCGACCAATCACCGTTGGGACCGCGATCGACGAGCGCGGGGACTTTGCCGTCGGGGTTGACGGCGAGGTACGCGCGGTCCTTGTGGGTGCCCTTTTGCAGGTCATACACCGCGAGCTCGTACGGAACTCGGGCCTCCTCGAGGAGCCAAAGGATGCGAAACGCGCGCGAGCGCGGAGCGTAGTGGAGAACGAAGCGGGGTAGGCTCATGGATCGCCGCACCGTCTTAGCACCTGGCGGGCGAGGTTGAGACCCGCGCCGACGAAAGCCCAACTTCCGCACGTGGGCCCCGCGCTCGGCGCCGCGATACGGGAATGAGGCGCGCTCCCGCTCCATCATCGCTTGGGCACGGTGCCCGGTAGCGTGCCCAGCCCGGTGCCCAGTCGTGGCGCATCCGCGACGCGCGCGCCCCTGCTCGATTGATGACGTTTTTTCAAGCGTGTGAGCCGCGGTAGCGCGAAAGCGCGTGCGTCTGCCGCCGACCGCGAGGGCCACGCTCGACCGCGCCGACACGACGGCACGCACGTTGCTGTTAAGCGCTCAACAACTGCGCTCCCACAGCGTCAACCCGAGCCCTGCGCTCGCCTTATGAGGATGCCCATGTCCATTCGACGAACCCTCGTCTATTCCACGGTGTCGCTCGCGCTTCTCGCGTGCGACCCATTCAGCAAAGACACGTCGGGCGGTGCGGACGGCGGTCCCACCGGCACGGGTGCTGGCAGCGGATCGGGCGGCTACGCCGGATCGCATACGGGCGGCGCCGCAGGATCGCCGACGGGATCGGGTGGCGCGTCGGGCGCGACTGGAGGTGCGACCGGCGGGACGGGTGGAGCGACCGCGGGGAGCGGCGGAGCCGGCGGCTACGCAGGTTCCGGCGCCAGCGGCGGCTATGCAGGAACCGGTGGATACGCCGGAACCGGTGGCGCAGGTGGTTACGCCGGCACGGGCGGCGCCGCGGGCGGCTATGGCGA
The DNA here is from genome assembly GCA_035318505.1 of Polyangiaceae bacterium. Classification (GTDB taxonomy): domain Bacteria; phylum Myxococcota_A; class Polyangia; order Polyangiales; family Polyangiaceae; genus DASWDH01. The sequence continues at coordinate 10,962 of DATHEQ010000358.1, forward strand.
CGCTGGTACGGATGCGACACCTCCCCCTCCCCCTCTCAAACAGCCGAGCCGCGGGAGCGCCGCTGCCCTCTCGCCCGACGACGCCACCGCCGTCGTCGTCAACCGCGATGTGGGATCGGTGACGGTCCTCGCGCTGCAATATCCGACGAGCCAGCCTCCCACCCTGCAGCTCACACGCGAAGTTCTGCTCGGTGCGGGTTCCGAACCGTGGCAGGCCGTGATTGCCCCCGACAACGACACCGCCTACGTGGTGTTGAAAAAAGACCAGAAGGTCGCGAGGATTCGCTATTTGCACACGCAGCCGGTCGTCGATGGGACCGTCTCGGTCGGCTCCGAACCGACGGCGATAGCGCTGAGCCCCACCGGCCGGCGCGCTTACGTCACGAACTGGATCGATGGGACGGTGAGCGCGATCGACACGACGACGTTGAGCGTCGTCGCGACCATCGATTTGAACGCAGCCCTCGTCAAAACAGGCTACCTCGGCGAGGTCGCGCCCCGCCCGGCGCTTGCACACCCGCGATCGCTGGTGATCACCAACGACGCCGACGACGACGACAAGGACGAGTCGCTCTACGTGACCGAGTATTTCGGGCAACAGATCGAAGCCGAGCTCGCCGACGGAAGCAACTCCGATACGCGCAAGGTGGGCATCGTCTACAAAGTCGCCCTCGCTGATCATGCCGTGCAAACCATTCGCCTCGGCCCCCTCGCCGACATGGGATTCAAAGACGACAAGGGGGTGACCGCGGGTTGCTATCCGAACCAGGTCCAATCGATCGCCGTGAATGGCTATTTCGCCTACGTCGTCTCGGTGTGCGCATCACCGAAAGGCCCCCTCGGCGTCAAGGCGACCACCACCGCGTGTACCGATGTTGCCGATTGTGCGGCGCTCAATCTGGTCGAACCGGTGTGCGCTCTTCCCTTCGCCGGTGCCGCCAGCGCGCTCTGCGTTGACGTGTCCAGTGTGAAAACCACGACGGCCCCGCTCGTTTCGGTCATCGATACGCGTACCGATACGGAGGTGCCCAGCGCGTCGCAGTCGCTCAACGCGCGATTCGACGCGCTCTTTGCCGCCAGCAACACGGCGCAAGCCTCGCGCCGCTACCCGCTCTTCGCGAGCGACATCGGCTTCGTACCTGGCTCGGCGGTGGGTTACCTGACCGCCAACGGAGCCGACGCCGTGTTCCGGGTGCGCGTGGACCCGGCGACGGGAGCGCTCGTCGAAGTCGGCGCGTCGACCAACGCCTTCATCGATCTTGCTCCGGCCGGCATCGATGCCGCCAAAGCGGGCAAGGCGCCCATTGGGATCGGGCTGGCCGCGCTCGAAAAGAAAGCAGCGATTGTCGCCAATGACGTGAGTCGCAACGCGACGCTGCTCGACTTCAACACCCAAGCCGTGGCGGGGGGCCCAACCAACGCCAGCGTGGTTCCGACCACCGCCCAGCCTCAAGCCGGCACGGACGCCGACCGGGCGCTACGCGGAAAGCGCTTCTTCAACACCGGTCTCGCACGCTGGTCGCTGCGCGGGCAGGGCTGGGGCGCGTGCCAGTCGTGCCACTCCGAAGGCCTTACCGACAACGTGACGTGGTACTTCGCGCGCGGACCGCGCCAGGCAACGAGCCTCGACGGCAGCTTTGCCTCGAAGCACGCCGAAGATCAGCGCATCTTCAACTGGACGAGCATCTTCGACGACGTCGCGGATTTCGAGCTCAACACACGCGGCGTTTCGGGCGGCGTGGGAGCGATTGTTTCGGCGGTGAGCGTTCCGCCGGCCACCGGCGATCGCATCGACATCGTCGGCTTGGGGCACGGCAACCTGAGTGGGTCGGCCACGCAAGCGGCTGACCCCGCCAATCCGCTCGGCCTGGCCGCGCCCTCCAAGTTGAACGACTGGGGCGACATCGAGAAATACATGCAGAGCATTCGCTCGCCGCGCGGTCCATCGAACCTCGATGCCAACAAAGTCGCGGAAGGAAAAACGCTCTTCAACTGGGGCGGCGCGTGCCAGGGCTGCCACGGCGGCGAGAAGTGGACCATCTCCCGGCGCTTCTATACTTCGGGCACTGCCACCAACGCCGCTCTCGCCATCACGCCGTTCGCCGTCCCGGCGGGCTTTCCCACGGCTCTCCTACCGGCACGCGAACCGGCCAACCAGCTGCTCCGCTTCGCGGGTGGCAACGCGGCGGCCTTCGACCAGATCCTCTGCACCATTCGGCCCGTCGACACCTTCAACGTCGCCGAGCCGGGCGTCGGCATCGCCGAGCTGCGCGTCGACATGACCACCACGGCGCAGGGCGATGGTAATCCTGTGGGCGAAGGACGCGGCTACAACGTGCCCTCGCTTCTCGGGCTCGCCACCGGTGCTCCCTACCTGCACGCCGGCAATGCGCGCACGTTGGAAGCGCTCTTCTCGTCGACGTTCTCCGTGCACACGCATGCGCTCGCGCCGAACTTCTTGACCGAGACCGACCCCGTCGTCGTCAAAGCGAAGGTGAATAGCCTCGTGCAATACCTTCTCTCGATCGACGAAGACGCGGCCTACCCCGCCATCCCCGAGCCGGGGGCCGCCGGCGGCTCGCTCTGTCCCGCATCGTTCTGAGCCGAGCCAATTACCTACAGCGATAACCTGATTCCAATCTGCATACATCGTTGCCCCCGCGGTCCGTACGACGCGGGGGTTGCGGTTTTCCATGTCACGCGATGTGCGCTCTCGCTGTCGCAACGATCTATCAGCGAACGTTACGCGCAATGCGGCGACACGCGCACGAGACTCGCGACACGTATGGACGATGAGGCAAAATAGCCGTTTTCTGCCGCAACGCCTGTGCCTCCCACGACAACGCGCCGCCCGCGCGAGCGCCTCGCCCGGGTGGCGCTCTTTCTCATGGCCGTCATTGCCGTATCCTGCGCCCGGAGCAGCCTCACGGCGGACTGGGTGACGCACGCGCTCGACGCAGGGAAACACGGGTGGAGCTTGCAGAGCATCGACAATGTTCCCGAGGTGCTGGCATCGCCTGATACGGGTGATGTTCTGTCCGCGCTGCGCACATGCACCGGCGACGGCGTACTTTCGATCGTGGGCGATGAGACGCTCGCGCGGCGCGCGATCAAGGAAGCGTGGCTTTCCACGACGCCGGAGCGCCGTGTTACCGTGTCGCGACCATGAACGAAATCGAGACCGTCCGCGCTTTTCTCCGCAGCCTCGAAGACCGAAACCTCGATCGAGCGCTCTCCTACGTGAGCGCCGACGTCGTCTATCAGAACATTCCGCTGCCCCCCGCGCGGGGAGCGCGTGAGTTCGAAAAGCAGATGCGCTTCTTCGAAAAGGTCATCGACCGGTTCGAAGTTCAAATCCACCACATCGCCTCGGATGGACCGTTCGTGCTCACCGAGCGCACCGACGTGATCGAGCGGGGTGGGTTACGACTTGCCCCGTGGGTATGCGGAACGTTCGAGGTGCGCGAGGGGCGCATCACGCTCTGGCGTGATTACTTCGACTGGGCCGCGCTCTCCGTTTCGTTCCTGCGCGGGCTGCCGCGCATGGCGGTGCACCCCATCGCCTCGCGACTGCGCCCCCACAAGGGCGAGCCGACCATCGTGCGATCCTGATCGACGTCACCACGAGGCGCGCATCGGTCAGACTGCGAGGCGCGGCATCAGCCGCGCCGAGATGCCGCCGTTTGCGCGAGCGCCGATTCGAGAATGCGCACGGTAGACCGAATGTCGTCGGATTGATCGCAGAGCGACCGACCCGCGGTGTTCACACGACGAACGCGCTCGATCTCGCGCTCTACCGGCGCCCGTTCCTGCGTGCGCTCCAACGCTACGAACGCTCCCTGGAGTCGCACGATCGCGCGGGCGAGCACGTCATCGCGCGGCGCGAGCCGCTCGCCGCGGGCGAGCTTCGCTTCGGCTTCGTCGACCCTGCCGAGGAGAGCCAGCGCCGCTGCCAGGCGTCCCAGGCAAAGTGCCTCTGAACGCCGATCGCCGCTGCCGGCGAGAAGGGCCAAGCTTCGCTCGTGCGCGGCGAGGGCAGGTTCGGCGCGACCCATCTCCAGCTCGAGCACGCCGAAGTTGCCGAGCGTGATCGCCAAGAGGCGGGCGTCACCGATCGATTCGAGCAGCTGAACGGCGCGCTCGTAGAGTCCCCGCGCGACGTCGTGCTGGCCGAGCTCCTGCTCGAGCACGGCAAGGTTGCCGATGCAATTGGCGCGTTGTCTCGCGTCGCCCGCGTCCTCGAAGAGCGCGATGGCTTGCCGATAGCACCGCGCAGCAGCGGGAAAATCGCCTTCGTCATGGTAGAGAGCTCCAAGATTGCCGATGCAGCGGCCTTCCGCGCGCGGATCGTCCGCCGCGCGGAGCTGCTCGAGCGCCGTCTCGTAGCGCTGCCGCGCCGTGCCGAGCTCACGTCGCAGATGGTGCACGACGCCGAGGTCGAGCTCGATGCCTCCGCGCCAATGCGCGTCGCCTTCGCGCTCGGCAAGCTGCAAACAAAGGGCGAGATCCTCTTGCGCGCTATCGGCGCGGCCGCGCGGCGCGTCGAGGCGCGCACGGATCTGGCGCACGCGCGCGCTGAGCAGCTCGGTTTGTCGTGGTGCACCCGGTATCGCCGCCACTTGCACGGCGCGATCGAGGAGCCCGCGGTAGCTTCCGACCGCGCCGCGCGCGACCATGGCCGGCTCGAGCGCCATCAAGGAAGCTAACCCGACAGCGACGTCGCCGCCTTCTTCGCCGAGCGAAAACTCAGCGGCGGCGAACAGGTTATCGGCTTCGCGCTCGACGCGCGCCGTCGCCTCGACGGGGACCCCATTCGGGCCGGGAGCGAGCGCCTGTGCATAGTAGTGCGCGTGCCGACGCAGCGTTTCTACGAAATCGGGCGCACCCTTGAGCATTCGCCACGCAAACTCGCGAATCGAGGCGAACATCGTGAGGCGTACCTCGCTCATCGCATCGACGGCCCACGACGAAAGAAGCGACTTTTCGCGCAGCGATTGAAGGAGATCGAGCGGGGGTGGCCCGCCGTCGGAAAGCACGACTTGCTCGGCCGCCTCGGCGGTGAAGCCTCCGCGAAAAACCGCACATTGCGCAAACGCGCGCTGCTCCACCGGCGTGAGCAGGTTCCACGACCACGCCACGGCGCGCGTCATGGCGCCCTCGCTCGCGTCGAGTGTGGCTTCGCTGTCCGGTCGACCGGGCGTGCGCGCCAAGAGCGCGTCCATCCCGAGCACGGGCAATCGCGCCGCGTAAAGCTCGATCGCGAGCGGAATGCCGTCTAGAGCCGCGACGAGCTGCTCGGCCCTTGCGGCGAGCGGCCCTCGTGCGCCGAGCGCCGCGCGTTCGGCCGGAGGCCATTGCTGGCAAGCGCGATCCAAAAAGAGGCTTGCCGCCGCGGAAGGTTCGCCGTCTTGCCGCGTTAGCGTCAGCGGGCCCACCTCGATGGCGATCGCACCGGGTAGCCGCCATCGGCCGCGGGAAGCCGCGATCACCTGCAGCCCGGGCGCGGCCTGATTCCAGGCGACCAGCGCTGCCGCGAGCGGCGCAGCGATGTGGTCGACGGGGTCGACCACGAGCAGCACGCGCCCGAGCTTGCCGAGCGCGTTGCCGAGCGCCACCTCCGGTGCGACCGACGAGTCGAGGGCAACGCCCGCGTCGCGCGCGACAATGCGGACGACGTCGTCGGCGTCGCGCGCATCGGCGAGATCGCCGAAGACGATTTCGTCCCATGGCAGGTCTCCCTCGGCGGCGATCCGCCGCACCGTTTCCACGATGAGGCGCGTCTTGCCGATGCCAGGGCTCCCCCACACCGTCACGACGCGTGTGCCGGTGCGAAGGAGAGCGGCAAGATGGCGACGTTCTTCGTCGCGCCCGAGGAACACCCCCGACGCGGTGGGCAGCGCGGCGGCCGCGTCACCCTGGACAGCGCGGCGCGTGATCTGGCGCGACAGCGGAGCCAGCCGATCGATGCGCGACTCTGCAGCCGATGTGAGCTCGAGCTCGGCCCCCTCGCGCGTGCCGTCGACGGGCGAAGCGCCGAGCCGCGCCATCACACCCGTACCGGCCGATGCTTCTGCGGCGGCGACGAGATCCGCCAAGGCGGCAGCCTGAGGACGCCGGTCGAGCTCTCGGGCCAGCATGGAAAGGACCAATCCATCGACGGAAGCGGGCAGGTCCGGGCGCACCACGCTCGGGATGGGAAGCGGCTCGAAGAGAATGCGCGCGAGCACGATCACCGGATCGATTCCTTCGAAAGCGGGACGTCCGGTGAGCGCCTCGAAGAGGATGCACCCCAGCGCGAACACATCCGCCCTTCCGTCGACCGTGCGCGCGTTGCGGATCTGCTCCGGGGCCATGTAACGCGCGGTGCCGAGGTGGCCCCCCCGCTCTCCGCCGGCGCTGGCGTCCGCAAGGTGAGCAACGCGCGCCACGCCGAAATCGACGATGATCGCTCGCTCGACGTCACCGCCGGCGAGCATCACGTTGCTCGGTTTGAGATCGCGATGCACGACTCCCGCGGTGTGCATGGCGGCGAGCCCTTCCGCGAGCCGCTTCGTCAGACGCAGCGCTTCGTCAGGGCGCAGCCCGCTCGTTTGCAGGTGATCGCCCAGCGTCTGGCCCGCGATCCAATCCATTGCCAGATACGGCCCCTGATCGGCGGTCGTACCGTGGTCGACATAGCGCACGATGGTGGGGTGGCGCAGCTCGGCGAGGGCATGCGCCTCGCGCCAGAGCCGCGATCGCGCGCGCGGTTCGGTGTCCGGCGCGGCTCGCCACGTCTTCAGTGCGACCGGCGCACCCTCGACGGTGTCGAAGGCTTCGTACACGGTGCCCATCCCCCCCGCCCCAGCCTGGCGCCGAATTCGATACCGGTTGGCGACGATGTCCCCTTCGCGCATCGGAAGCTCGCTGCACAAGTACCACGGAGCGCAGCGAAAGGACCGCTCGGCCCGATCCTAGGGTCCACCCTGGCCCCGGATTTGCTATCTACATCCCCCCATGGGAACGACCTCTTTTTTTCGCATCAAACTCACTAGCGTCTTTGCCGCCGCCCTTGTCGTCTCGACGTTCGCTTGTGGCGATGGCCCCCCATCGAGCCCGGCCGCGCGAATTTACACCGGAGAGCTGACCGGTACCGACGTGCGGCTCGGGATCATCGCCACCGAGCATCACGCGCGCCTCTTCTTCTGCGGCGGAGCGACGACGTACGAGACGATGACCCGCTGGGTCACGAGCGACATCGACACCGCGCACAAGCTCAGCTTGCCGAGCTCGCCGACGGAAAGATGGGTGCTCCAAGGGACGGTGGCCGACGCGGAGGTCTCCGGCACGATCGACATGGGCGACGCGAATTCGCGCCCATTTCATGCCACGGCGATCAGCGAACGAACGATCAGCGGCCTTTACGAGGGGACCGCGTCCTGCGGACGCCTGGGGCTCATCGTCGTACAGGCGACCCCCGACGCGAAGCCCACCGGCCAAGGCGCGTGCGTCGGTCCCGTCCTCGAGCAAGTCAACCCGCTCGAACCCATTGTTCGCAATCCCGATGGCGCCATTGTCGTGACGATCGGCAGCGCGACGGCGGAACGCGAGGTGAGAGCGGCCGTACCCCCTCCCGACTGAGGATCACGTCACGAGTCATCCGACGGCGATGAGGGATCGTTCGGATCCGCCGTCACTTCGGGGTGTTTCTCGAGCCACCGGCGCAATTGGTTGCGGTGCATTCCGAGAGCACGGGCCGTGCCCCGGACGTTTCCGGCGTTGTCGGCGAGCGCCTTGATGATCTGCTCGTCGCTCCAGGCGGTCGCCGATTTTGCCGCAGGAGGCGCGCTCGTTTGCCCCCCGGCCGACCCCTTGCCGCCGTCCGCAGGAGGCCCGGAAATGCTCGGGCCGAGAGGCGCGCCCGCTTCGGCGGCCAGATGATGCGGCTGCACGACGGTGACGCCCTCTTCGAGCGCACGGTGAGCGGCGCGGCGTATCTCGCGCAAAAGCTCGCGTACGTTGCCGGGCCAGGCGGCGAGCGCGCACGATTCGATCAGCGTCACGGAGGCGCCGAGCCGCGCATCGACGGCCAAAAGGTCGCGCGCGACGAGCCACGGGATCTCGTCGAGCCGTTCGCGCAGCGGCGGCACGACCACCTCCGGTCGACCGATACGAAAGTAGAGATCCTCGCGGAATCGCCCGGCCCGGACCTCGTCGCGCAAGCTCTTGTGACTCGCGGCGCAGATGCGAATCTCGACCTTGCGCGAACGGGCAGCTCCGAGCGGCAGCACTTCACGGGTCTCGAGCACGCGGAGCAGCTTGGCTTGGACCTGCGGGTCGAGCTCCGCGATCTCGTCGAGAAAAAGCGTTCCGCCGTCGGCCGCTTGCACGTACCCTTCAGCGTCCGCGGTGGCCCCGGAATAGGCCCCTTTGCGCGCACCGAAGAGCAGCCGCTCGGCGAGCCCTTCCGGGACGGCCGCGCAATTGACGGCCACGAATGGCGCCGACGACACCGCGCCGAAGTGAGCCTCGTGGTAGGCGCGCGCGGCCAATTCCTTGCCCGATCCACTCTCTCCCCGCAGGTAGAGCGTATCGCCAGCCCGGCCGGCGAGCGCGATTTCACCCCACACGCGACGCATCCGACCGCCGAGGATGGGCCCCTCGAGCCGGCTCCCGCTGGGGGCGTCGCCAAAAAACGGAAGGACATCATCGACCGCCCAGCAAAGACTGCGCCCGATGCGCACCAACGTCGGCGAGGGGAACGCGCTGCTCGAGGTGAGCTGTTTGCCCTCCACGAACGTTCCGTTGCGACTTTCGAGATCGGTGATGCTCCAGCCCCCATCCGTCCGCCGCAATTGCACGTGCTTGCGCGAGATGCGGTCGTCGTCTTCGAGCATGCCGGCCGGAGTCCCCCTGCCGATCTCGAGGCCGCCGGCTCCGATTTTGAGCGGTACCGCGGCCGGGCGACCGGCGGCAAAGATGACGACGACGCCCGGCTCGCTCGCCATCCGATGCACCGGGGCACGCAAGCTGTCTTCGCTGGTCTCGTCGTCGCGGGGCATGGCCGACGTACGATAGCGCTTTTGACGCCCGCGGGGGGGCTCGGCCCCGGGCACGTGCCCGGCCACGGGCCCGTCTAAAGCAGGCGCAGAGCAACCAGCGCCGCGATGAGCACGGCGACGAGCGACTCGCCGGCGATGAGCCCCGATGCCACCGGGATCACGTACCGGTCCGCTTTCTGATCGTTCGCGCGTCTCAGCGCCCACCCGAGTAGCGCGCCCAAGAACAGAGAAACGCTGTTCCATCCCGGCACGATCCAAGCGATGCCGACGGCGGCCGACGAAAGCGTGTACCGCTTGTAAGCCTTGGGAACGAGCTCTTCGATCAGCGCGAGGACGGTGCCCGCGGCCGCGCCGAGGGCGATCCCCACCGCGGCGCCGGCGGGCAAAGCCGAGAGGCCTCCGCTGACGATCTTGGCAACGCCCGCCCATACTTGCGCCGCCGGCGCGGGCCACTTGTCGCCTCCGAGCTCGTCCGGATCAACGAGCAAGAGGTAAGCAGGTACCGCGAAGATCGTCCCGGCGGCGACGCCGAAGATCTGCGCGAGCACTTGCTTGCGCGGGTTCGCGCCGAGAAGGTAACCCGCCTTGAGATCGGTGAGGAGATCGGCGGTGTGGATGGCGGCCCCCCCGGTGATGGACGCTGTCATCAGGTTGGTGGTCATGTTGCCCGGCGCCAGGAGGCCGTACACGAGCTGCGTGACCTTGCCCATCGCCGCCACGGGAGTGAAGTCGGTCTCACCGGTGGCGCGAGACGCCACGAGCGCGAGCAAGAACGTCGCGAGGACGGCCACGATGCCCATCCACACCGAAATCTGAAAAAACATTGCCCCGATGACGATGCAAGCGACGCCGGACAGCGAAAATCCAATGGTGAACCAGCTGGGCGGAGCCTCGAGATCGGCGAGCGGGTACGGCTCGCCGCCCCTCTGCCCAGTCACATGCCGACGCAGACCGGCGAAAGCGCGAACGATGGTGCGCCAGCGCCAAAAAAAAGCGGTCAGGCCCGAGCTGACCAGCAATCCCACGCCCGGCCAGAGCGCCCATTTTTGCCGATACACGTCGAGGCCCACGAAGCCGTGGTTCAGCACATGAGGCCCGACGACTCCGTAACAGACGAGCGCCGAAACGAGGAGCGAGATGCCGACGCGAATCCCCACGATCGCGCCGGCGCCGAGCATGATCACCGACGGCTCGATGCCGAGCGAAAGACGCGCCAGCGATTGTCCACCCAAGCTCCACGACGGAACGAAGGGGTCGCCGGGAAGGTTGAAGGGCATCCATTTGGCATGCGCATCGCGAAACCAGCTGACGAGGGCGCCAAAAAGACCGGCGCCTCCGAGCGCCCACGCCTTGCCCGCCGCGTCATCCCCGCGCTCGTGCAGCGCGGTCAGCGTTTCGGCCGTGGCCATACCGCTCGGAAAGGGCAGTTGCTCGACGTCGATCTGCTGCCGCTTCATGGGTATGGCCATGAAGACGCCGAGCAGCGATACGGCGGTGGCCCAGGCGGCGAGCAACGGCCACGCCAGCGTCTGCCGGACCGTCAAATAGAGCGCGGGAACCGCGGTGACGAACACCGAAGCCGACATGAGGCCGGCGGCCGAAGCTACCGACGCCATCATGTTGTTTTCGAGAATGGTGAACTCGCGCTGGCGCAGCCCAGGAACGACGCGCTTCATCGCCGAAAAGAGCGCGTAGGCAAGGATGCACGAGGTGATCGTAATGCCGACGCTCCAGCCGATTTTGAGACCGACGTACAGGTTGGAGAGCGTCATGATCCCGCCGAGCAACATGCCCGTCAAAACGGCGCGCACGGTCAGCTGGGGCATGTCGCCGCGATAAACCTGCGCGCGCCACTTTCGCGCTCGCGCCGCGACGTCATCCGCCGGGTGAACGACCGGCGCAGCCGCATCATCCGAAGGCGCGCCCTTCTCGTCCATCGCGAGGGTCGGATGCGGAGGCGTGGCCATCCTCTCGACTTTCGGGGGCGCTTGCGCGGACGTCAAGTATCGTGCGCCGCGCGCGACCCGTGCCCAGCGCACCTCTCCTTGGGCGCGAGGGGACTTACGTTGCCCGCGGTTGGCGCGCTACTTGGGAAGCAGATTCGAGAGTGCCGCGTACCAGACGTCACCCATGAAGTCGTAGCCTGACTTGTTCGGATGGATGCCATCGGTGCTCAGCATGGACGAGGTGAAGCCCGTGTTCATATCGGCCAGCATCACGTGTTTGCCTGCTGCGGCGCGCGTCTGGACTATCCCCGGGATCGCGCCGTTGTAGGTGGCGATGGTTTGGTTCCAGTTCGCGTTGGAGAGGGGTGTGATCTTGGCAACGAGGAGCAACGCATTCGGTGCCGCCTCGATGATCTTGTCGACAAGCGAGCCGAGTCGATCGGGCATCGTCGATTGGCCAGACGCCGCATAGATGTCGTTGGTCCCAATCGTCAAGAGCACGATGTGAGGTGCCGTGGCGAACGCCGGCGTGGGGACGAGACCCGTCACTTGCGCGATGGTCCATCCGCTGTGGCCTTCGTTGCTCTTGGGAAACGCCATCCCAGAAACCATGTCCGGGCCATTGCTCAGCGAACCCGTAAACGTGATTTTCTGACCCGCGGCGACTGCCTTGCTGAAAAGCTCTACGCGATAAGCGCCATCGTACTGGATGCCCCATGTGATGGAGTCGCCGAGAGGCAAGATCCTGCAGGGGTCGCCGCTGGTGGGGCATGGCCGAAACCCCGCGGATCCGTCGCCCCCCAACCCGCCGTCGGTGATCGAAGAATCGGCGCCGCCTTCGCGACCGGCCCCTGCTGAACCGCCCGCGCCGCCCCCGTCGCGTGCACCGGAAGTACCCGACGCGCCACCCGAGTTTGCTCCGGCGCCTCCCTGCCCGGCACCGCCTTGACCGGCTCCGCTTTGGCCACCTCTTCCACCGTCGCGTGTGCCCTCCGTGCCGGCCGCGCCGCCCGATGCCGATCCTCCCCGTCCGGCGCCACCCGAATCTACTGAACCGCTAGCCGCAGCGCCGGCGCTGCCGCCCGAGCCCCCAAGATCGTCACCCGAATCTGCGGTCGAGCCGCCCACGCCACCAGCTCCCGATACGCCATTGGTTCCGCCCGCCCCACCAGTCCCGCCTCCGCCAGAGCCGCTCTCGGTGCCGTTGGTCGATAAGCCACAAGCGACGAGCCAACACGGCAAAAGCGCGATCGCAAAGGGGCCCGCGCCTTTCCACGTGCGTCGAAGTCGCCTTTGCCCTTTCTGCATCGATGATGTCCTCTCATGGAGCTCGGCGCGCCAACGCATGGCAGCGTTCTCTCGTCTCGTGCGACGTGAAGCTTCTCTTTTTAAAATGGGGCACGCGCGGCAGGAACTTCATTGGCTCGTGGGGCAGTCCCTAAGCGCTGCCCAATCCGAGTGCGTGCCCGTCACAGAAGGGCATTGCGCCTGTCGCTGACGCACGCGGCGTTAGGGATCTTTGCCGCCCCCCTTACCACCGTCGCCGCTGTTTCCGCCGGATCCGCTCTTGCCTCCGGTACCACCGAAGCCGCCCGCGCCACCGAAGCCGCCGAAGCCGCCGAAGCCCCCCGCGCCGGCGCTACCACTGTCGCCGCCTTTGCCACCAGGGCCCCCTCCGCCTTTGCCACCGGTGCCACCGGTGCCGCCGGTTCCTGCGTTGCCACTGGTGCCGCCGCTTCCTGCTTTGCCGCCGGTGCCGCTCGTACCTCCTCTGCCTCCGCCGGCATCGGGCGTGTTACCACCGCCTCCACTTCCGCCGGTGCCGCCTTTACCTCCGGTTCCTCCAGCACCGGCGGCTCCGCCCGTTGCGCCGCCCCCGCTTCCTCCTTTGCCTGCAACGCCTCCGGTTGCACCACCATCCACACCGCCGGCTCCTCCACCCGTGCCTCCCGTGCCTCCCGTGGCTCCGGTCCCGGCGCTACCCCCCGTGCCGACGCCGCCCGTTCCAGAGGCGCCGCCCGATCCGGCGCCTCCTCCGGTCGCCGCACCGCCAACACCGCCCGTGCTACCGCCTGCTGTTCCGCCCGAGCCTGTGCCCGCCCCGCCGGTGCCCGTGGCGCCGCCCGTTCCCGTGGTTGCGCCAGTCCCCGTGCCCGCACCACCTCCGCCGCCCTGACCACCGTGGCTGTCCGCGTGGGCATCGCGCGCGCCGGTGTCTCCTTCGTCTCCGCCCGTCCCCCCGTCGGTCGGCCCAAAGATCGCTTCGTCCACTCCGCAGCCGAAGTTCGGCGCGCTGCTGAGCCATCCTGCGACAAGCACGCAGACAGTCCGTCGTCTCATGGTCATATCCTCGAGCGGAACAGATGTCCCACCAACGTGCCTCGTTGGATGAGTGACTCTACCAGCTGTGGCGCTCCTGAAACGCCAATTGCTCCAAAGAATGCTTGAATCGCCGCACAAATGAGGGCGTGGCGCTCGCGCAGTGCCAGCTTCACTTCATTGTTGCAGCGCGATTGTGAACACGAGACGAGCGCACATCGACGCCCATTGTTGTAGAGACATTGCGACGTGAAAACGAATAACGCGGACGTAAGGTCATGCGTAAAAGACACCGAATTGACGGCCGAACATGACCGAAAACGGATCAATGGCGACCCACATCCCCACGCCGCCCGCGCCTCGGCGCGCCGCGAACCTCAGTCGCCGTGATTAACGATACTGTGTTTCCAATCGTTGGCTCTATCACCATACGACTCGAGAAATAATTCGCGACCGCCGAATCGGTTCGCCAGATGAGCCGCGCCACGGGTGGCACGCCGTGATAGGAGACGTACCCCATGAGGATCACGGTGCTCGGAGCGGGTTACATGGGAAGCGCGATGGCGACTGTCGCGTTGAAACGCCGTCACGATGTTCGTCTGTGGGGAACATGGCTCGACGACGAGCTGCTCGACGCAGTCGAGCGCGGCGGTGACCATCCGCGACTCCGCTTACCGCTCGATGGCATACGCATCTTGCGCGCGCCGAAATTGGAGGAAGCTCTCGAAGGCGCCGAGCTCGTTCTTCACTGCGTCAATTCCGAGGGGGCCGTGCCGGTCATGAAGAAGGCGCACGCCGCGCTTCCCGATGTGCCGATCCTTTCCGTCACCAAGGGCTTTCTCGAGGGGCGCGAAGGGAAGATGGTGCGCATCGACGAGGCGCTCGCCGAAACGGCGGGGCGCGCGCTACGTTTCGTCCACGCGGCCGGTCCCGCCAAGGCGATGGAGATCGCCCGCGGTGTCCTTACCTGGATGGTATTCGCTGGGCCCGACGCGCGCGTTTGCGCCGATGCGATGGCGGGCGACCATCTGTACGTGGAGCTGTCGGACGATTTGGCGGGTGCGGAAATGTGCTCCGCTTTGAAAAACGCTTATGCCACGGGGCTCGGGATTTGGGACGGCCTGGTCGGCAAAGACGCGCACAACGCGCGGGCGGCATGCTTCACGCAATCGATCGTCGAGATGCGCCGGCTGGTGCTGGCCGGTGGCGGACGCGAAGCGACGGTGGTCGGCGCACCCGGCGTGGGCGATCTGCACGTCACCGCCGCCGGTGGTCGCAATCGCGCTTTCGGCGAACGAATTGGCAAAGGTGAGCCGGCGCGCGAGGTCGCGGCCAAAATGCTGGCCGCCGGCGAGCTCACCGAAGGCTACGCCGCGATCGCCAGCGCGTGGCGCTTCGCCCGTGAACACGCCGTCTCCGACTTGCCGCTGCTCCGCACCCTCAACGCGATCGTGTGGGAAGATGCGCCGGTAGGCGCGACCATCGCGGCGCTCCGCCTCGGAAGCTGACATCGCGCCGAGGATTGCGCACAGGCACCGCGCGTGTGGGCGTCGAATAGACCGGAAGCTATCGTCTAGCATCGCGACCGTTTGCTGCAAATGGCTCGGCGCTCGCTCGTACGCGGGCGTCGCGCTCAGCCTCGCGGATCGCCCGGCTTGATGTGCTCGCCGAACATCATGAAGCCATTCTTGGCGACGCCGAGATAAATGAAGTCGGGACCGGGTCGAGCTTTGAAGTCGTGGTGCGTCCCCGGGGGCATGCGAATCAGATCGCCGCGTTTCATCACGGTTCCATAGGAATCGACGCAGCCTCCTTGCACGACCAACATGATCTCGTCGCCCATGTGCTCGTGATCGGGGAAGACGACGCCGGAACGTAGACGCACGAACCCCACCACGGCATCCGCGGCTGCCGGACCCACCGGCAAGTCGTAACTGAAAACGCCTTCGATGGGGGTCGCGATCCACGCCTTGATGTCATCGATGCGCCCCACCAGCTCGCGCGCCTTGTCGATGCCGACGTCGATGAGCTCTGCCACCTGCGCCGCGAACATCTCGAAGCGGTTGGTCGTGCTCACGCTCTTGAGTAAGCGCTCGCGCAACTCGGGCGAAGGCGTGCTGCGTGGCAATGACAGCGCCAGATTGGCGAGTGCCTCCGCCGAGAGGCGATACTCCGCCGCGCAGCGCGCGCAAACCTCGACGTGGGCGAGCACTTGGCTTTGCTCGGTCTCGTCGAGCACGTCGAGGTCGAGCGGTCCGAAGCCGGGAGCCAGATGGTCAATCATTCGCCCACCTCTCGAGTCTCGCCAAAAGCGGCGCGGAGCTTGGACATGCCGAGGGCGAGCCGCGTTTTGACGGTGCCGAGCGGCACGCCGAGCTGCGCCGCGATCTGAGCCCCGGAAAGCCCGCCGAAATAAGCGAGCTCGATGGCAACGCGTTGTTCGGGAGGGAGCACCTCGAGCGTGGTACGAACTTGCACGCGATCGGGCGCCAGGGTCGGATCTTCGACGACGTCTTTGGTGGCGGTGGCGAGCACCTTGTCGCCGAGCTCGACGTTCTTGCGCGAGGCGAGGCGCAACCGATCGATGGCGCGGCTGCGCATGCGCAAGAACAGCCATGATTTCACGCTGCCGCGCACCGCGTCGTAGTCCCCCGCCTGTTGCCACACTTCGACGAAAACGTCGTGCAAGACATCTTCCGCGTCGCGCCGGCTTCCGAGAACGCGCTCGCCCGCAGAGAGCAGCGGCGACGCATACCGATCGTAAAGCCGCGCCAGCGCACGCGCATCACCGCCCGCCGCGCCCTCGATGAGCGCCTCGTCCGAGTCGGCGTTCTCGGCCGGTTCTGGTTTCAGAGCGACTGGGCGCATCGGGTCGACGTCAGCACGGAAGGCCGGCAGGGTCAATGCGGCGGGACGGCCGCGGTTGAAAGAGAATTCGAGCACGGCAATGGGACAAGTGTCGTAACTCATGGGTGGTCATCCACACGAACGATTCGCGCATGCCATGCCTCGAAGAGCGAGCGCGGGATCGTAAAGGCGCCCCACGAACCAAACCAAGCCAATCACCACGATGCCGGCCGACATCACCGCAACGGCGCGTCGTCCAAACCATTCCCATCGACGAAGCTGCGTCACGACGATGCCCGCCACGAGCATCCATGCCAGCTGCCCGACTTCCACTCCGACATTGAAGGACGAGAGGGCCCACGGAACTTGCCCGCGCGGGATTGCGATCTCGCCGAGCGCGCCGGCAAACCCGAACCCATGCACGAGCCCGAATGAAAATGTGATCCAATGCCGAGCAGGCGCCCGCCTGAAGAAGTTCTCCACCCCGACGTAGGCGACCGAAAGCGCGACGGCCGGTTCGATCCATTGCGCGGGCGGCGCGAGGAAGCCGAGCACCGCGAGAGCGAGCGTCACCGAATGCGCGACGGTGAAGGCGGTGACGGCCCGTGCAAGCGACCGCAGCGTGCCCCCGCCAAGCACCAACGCGAACAGAAACAGCAGGTGATCGTAGCCAGTCAGAATGTGCTCGATCCCCATCCGCACGAATGCGCCCCCACGCTCGACGACGGAAGGCTCGCGAGCCGAATCCAGCGACGCGGGGTTGGCCGGCGCGCGATCGATTGCGAACGTCGCCTGCTTGCGGAAAAGAATGTGATCGGACGTCACGGCACCCGCCGTCACGCGCGCCGCGTGACGATGACCGTGGGACAGGTCATCGAGGAGCGCCAAGGTCACGGTGAGTTGACCGTCCGACGGCGGACAGACGTAACGAGCTCGGATCTCGACGCCGTCCTGCTCGGTGAGCAAAGCATCGATCGCCGTCGCCGCGCAGGAGCCACTTGGCGCGGTGACACGAATCTTTTCGATCGTGTTACCCGCGAGCACCTCGAGGGAGGACGCGGCTGCCGTGACTTCGGCGCGTGCGAGTACCACGGTCACATCGACGCCTTGCGCCGTCAGGAGATAGTCGCCGCGCGAAAGACCGATAGCGTGCGCTGCGGCACCTACCGGAAACAAGACCAGTGCTGCGCATGCGAGAAACGACGCCCCCGCCGCACAACGTCCGCCGCGCGGCAGGCGAGCTTCGATGTGGTGGCGGCGTTTCATCATTTGTCCTCGAGCAGCGCCCGTGCTTCGGCTGCTCCGGCCACGTCGAATTTCGGGTTGAGGCGCAGAGCCGCAGCAAGGAGCTTGTTGCCGTTCTCTCCGTGACCTAGCGCCTTGGCGATCGCGCCCTCGTGAAAGAGGAGACGGCCATCCTCTGTGCCGTAGCGGCGCGCGCGGCGTATGGCCGTCTCTGCGTCGCCATAGCGCCCGTTGCGGTAGAGGGCCCACGCCAACGCATCTTCGGTGTAGATGTCGCCCCGCGCGGCGCGCTCTTCTTCCGCTAGACGAAGGGCCTCGACGGCGTTCGTCTTGCGGCTCGAGTACATGAGCGAAAGCGTGCGCCGGTCACTCGTCTTTCCTTCTTTTTCCGCGAGGGCAAAGGCGCGGCGCGCTCCGTCCTCGTCCCCGGCGAGCTCGCGCGCTTCGCCGAGGAGCCACGCCGTTTCGACCAAAGGACTCGCGCGCCAGGCCCGATCATAGAAGGCCGCTGCTCGAGTCGCGTCCCCCTCGGCCATGGCAACGCGCCCGCGACCCACGAGCGCGGGGGGATACTCGCCAACGACTTCGAGCGCTTGCCGAAAACCGGCGTCGGCTCCGGCGTAGTCGCCCGCGTGCCAGAAGAGCATTGCCGCTTGCACCAACATCCACGCCCGCGGCTCGGCGTCGTGCGGATCTCCGCCGGCATCGATGGCAAGACGCGCCGACTCGGTCGCGGCGCAGGTGTTCCCGGCGAGCCATTGTAAATACGAAACACGGCTGTACGATGCCAGACTCGGCTTCAAGTCCATCATCCGTTGCGCGGCGCGATCCGCTTCCTCGAGCTCCCCCAGCTCGAGCAGCGCGTCGCTGAGCGTCCCCCACGCGAAGGCCGCGTCGGGATCGCGCTCGAGAATCGTCCGAGCGACGTCGCGTGCTCGACGAAACTCGTGCTGATTGAGCAGGACCATGGCGCGCACATCGAGGGCGAGCACGTCGTTCGGGGAGAGGTCGAGCGCGAGGTCCGCGGAGGCGTTCGCGTTGAGGAAATAACCGGGATCGCTGGTCTCGCGCGCCTTGCGGATCCAAGTGCGCCCGAGATCCACGAAGAGGTCGGCCCGCTCGGGGTGCGCCTTGACGAGTTGGGTGAGCGCCGCGATGCGACGGTCGACGACCGCATTCTCCTTGGTCGGCGCGAGCGCCAAGCGGCGCGCCGTATCGAGCGCCGACTCGGGCGCCATGGCCGCGGTCGGCGAAGGGCCCGCCGGCCCCGAGTTTTCGGCCGTACCGAGCCGGCGGCAACCGGTCGATGCGACGAGAAGTAGCAGGGCAAGGGAGCGACGTTGCATGGGGCCGTTTCCTGATACGGGCCAGGATCGCAGCTGGATTTGCGAGGCCCATCGAAATCGCGTCCGCTCGCAAACGGCGCGTCGATCAAAATCCAGCCGACATGCGTGACCGTACGAGCAAGCGTCAGGAGGTCGCATGTCGAACAAGAGACACTTACCAAGATGGCTATACGAAGCACCCCGCGGACCCATTGCACTCGTGGGCCTCGCGTGGGGCCTCGCCGCAGGTTGCAGCAACGAGAGTGCGCCGGGCGACGGTATGGACGCCGGATCGAACAGCAACGTCGATGCTCGCCCGAAAGGGAGCCAGGATGCCGACGCCGCGACGCCACCCGAGCCGGTCACGGACGGGGCCAGTGCACGCAACCCGCCGTTCAAGTCCCTCGAACCGGCCGCCAACGCACCGGCGGCGTTCACCCAGCCTCGCGCGGGCGTTCCGCTCCCGGACGGGAGCATCGCTTTCCTCGCCACGTTGGAGGCTCTGTCCGATGAGGAGAGGATCAACTCGGGATCGCGCGTCGGCGTCTTCATAGAACCCGCACAAGGGGGCACGCCGACGGTTCTCTACGCGGGCGACAGGATGGTCAACCCCTTCGACATCGACGCTTCGCTCGACGGAAAAACGCTTTATGTGGCCGACGTGGCCGGCGGAGCGGAGGGCCGTGGCGCGATTCTCGCGTTGTCGACGACGGGGGGCGATCCGGCGGAGCTCGCCAGTGGCTCGGCGCCGCGCGGTGTCACCGTGGCCGACGATGGTCGCGTGTACTTCAGCGGTGTCGACGACGCGACCGGTGAACCCGGCGTGTTTCTTCTCGCCGGCAGCGCGGTGAGTCGCGTCTTTGCGGGGGCGCCGTTGGTCGATCCTTCCGGTATCGCCGTGCGAAAGGACGGCGCGGTGCTCGTCTCCGACACGCGTCTTTTCGACGGCGTGCCGGCGGGGACCGCGAGCATTCCCAGCGAAGCGGGCATCGTTCTCATCCAAGATGGGCAAGCGTCGATCTTCGCCACGGGGTTCGTCACCGGCTATCCCGCCGGCATCGCGCTCACAGCGGACGACAAGAGCCTCATCATCTCCGGGCAAGGACCCGACCATAGCGACACCGTCTACATCGTCGATGTTGCCAATCCGCAAGCGCCGCCCACGGCCCTTACCGACACGTTCTCGGCGTTTCAAGACTCGTCGGCCGGCCTGCACCGCGCCCACGACTCCAACACGTTCATCTGGGCGTCGCTCGCGGCGAACGGGGGAACCATCTACCGCATCCGCGGCAATTGAAGACAACGGAGGATATCCCACATGAAGCTTCATCGACGTTCTGCCACTCTTTTGACGTTCCTCGGCACGCTTTCGGCCGGCTCCATCGCACAAGCATCGAGCCACCGCGAAGCTCCCGCCATCTCCACCGATCCGGCCGCGGACAACACCGATCTTTACGCATGGAAGTGCAACGAGAACGGGACTCCGTCGCTCTGCCTCGTGGCCAACTACATCCCACTCGAGCTGCCCGAAGGAGGACCGAACTACAACAAGTTCTCCGACGATGTCCTTTATCAAATCCACATCACCTACAATGACAAGGACGACAAACCGACGCTCGTCGATCATATGACGGTCGACGTCCGCTTCAAAACGGCGCCGACGCCGCGCGTCGCGGTGGACGACAAGAACGCTGGACCGGGCGGGGGCAAAGAGTTCTTCGCGCAGCTCGCCGGCGAGTACGATCAGACGGCGGATGTCGTCATCCGCCGCGCCGGTGATGACGGCGAAGCGGTTTTTCAGCGAGCGAAGGTGGCGCCCCCCAACATCGGCCAACGCACGGCCACGTTCGTCTACAAGAATCCGAGCTACGAAGATTACGCCAAGACGTTCGTCGTCAATGGGAGCCGCGGGCACAAGTTTTTCGCCGGACCGCGCGACGACGCGTTCTACGTCAACCTGGCGCAGGTGTTCGATCTCGGCTCCTTCGTCGGGCTCAACACATTGAACGGGCAGCCCTTCCGCTCGCGGATTTACGACGTCGATCCCATGCAGAACGGCACGTTCGCCAACACCGACCCCACCAAGGCGCCGGACGGCGTGTCCGGGTTCAACGTGCACAGCATCGCTCTGTCGATTCCGCTCACCGAGCTCGCGCCGAAAGGCAAAGAGGCCGCGTTCAACCAAGCGGTCGCATCGGGCATGCCCTCCAACACGACGCTTTTCGGCGTGTGGGCGTCGGCGAGCCGGCGCACGTCGCGAACGCTGTGCGCACCAGCGTTCGCCGGAACGCGCGTGTGCCCGCGGGGCTATCTCGACGCCGGCCCTTGGCGCCAGGTGTCGCGCCTCGGCCTCCCCCTCATCAACGAGGTCGTCATCGGCGTCCAGGACAAGGACAAGTACAACCGCACCACGCCGTCCTTCGACGTCGACAATTTCGGTGCGTACTTCTTGAACCCGATACTGGTACGCGACGTAGAGGCCATCGGCGGCTACGCGCAGCTCGGCGTGAGCACCGTCCCCGATTCGCTCAAGTATGGCCGCGTCGACATCCTGCAGGTCATCAACTTGAACGACATTCCCAGCGCGGGCGCGCACAGCGTCGAGATCGCCAACGGCCGCACCGGCGACGTGCTGCGCGTCGATGTCGCCGTGCCATCGAGCTTTCCCAATGGACGCTCGCTCAGCGGGCCGGCGGTAGCGAGCGGCAAAGAAGAGGACGTCACCGACGTCGAGCTGTCGCTCATCCTCACGCAGTTGAAGACGCCGGTCAGCGACTACGTGGGAGGCCCGGGGGACGGTCGGAGGCTCGCCACCTATTTCCCCTACCTCGGCACACCCTTCGCTGGTGACGCCGAAGGAAAAGGAAAACCGGCGGCGTTCTAGCGGCTGGGCCGACATCCGGCCAAGCGCGTAGGGAGAGGGGCGCGGTGGGTTGCGGAGGCATCCCGCCGCGCCGCGACGTTCGGGTAGCGCGCCTTGCGTCCTCTGCGGTACGGTTATCATCGATGTGAAGCGCCATCGCGCCTGGGTGGGCCAGGAGCGTGGTGGGTGACCAGCGCTTCTCGATGCGACGGGGATACCTGCGGAAGGCGTCATGAGCCAGCTGCCCTTGGGTTTTCGAGAGCGATACGGCGCGGCGCTCGACGCCTACGTGGCAGACCCGAGCGATGACGCGCTCGCGCAGGCCCACGAAATGGGGCGACTCGCGGTCACGGCCGGCATCGGTGTAGCCGAAGTAGCCAGGCTCCACTTCGAGCTGGTCGGCCGGCACGTCACCGCGCCGGAGGGCACATCGCGGCCGACACAGCGAGCGGCAGCATTCTTGGCCGAAGCGGCGAGCGCTTTCGATGATGAGCTGGGAGAGCTGCGCCGGAGCAACGAAGCGATGAAGCAGTCGTCGCTTCACCTCGACGAGCTCGTGACCCAAGGCACCGAGCGCTACCGGGCCATGTTCGACGACAATCCGATGCCGATGTGGATCTACGATCGCGAGACATTGGCGTTCGTCGTCGTCAACGAAGCCGCCGTCCGTCACTACGGCTACGCGCGCGAGGAGTTCGCGACCATGACGCTGGCCGACATTCGGCCGAGCGAAGACGTACCGGCCCTACGCGACAACGTCGCCCGCGCGTCGCATTTCGACGAAGGCCGGATGTGGAGGCACCGCAAGAAAGACGGCACCATCATCAACGTCGAGGTCAGGGCCCACGAGTTCCAAGTGGGCAAACGATCGGTACGACTGGTGCTCTCCAACGACGTCAGCGAACGGGTGCGCTCGGAAGAGGCGCTGCGCAAAACGGAGGAGCAGCTGCGCCACGCGCAGAAAATGGAAGCGGTGGGCAGGCTGGCCGGCGGCGTCGCCCACGACTTCAACAATCTTCTCTCCGTCATCCTCAGCTGCGCGGAGCTCATGCTCGATGATCTCAAACCGGTGGAGCCCATGCGGCAAGAGGTAGAGCATATTCGCAAAGCGGCTGGGCGCGCTGCAGATCTCACCCGACAACTGCTCACCTTCAGCCGTCACCAGGTCCTCGAGCCGAAGATCATCGACCTGAACGAGGTGCTCGCCAATATGGACAAGATGCTCCAGCGCATCATCGGCGTCGACGTACAGCTGGAGCTGGTTTGCGCGGCGGCGCTCGGACGGGTACGGGCCGATCCTGGCAGCATCGAACAGGTCATCATGAATCTCGTCGTCAATGCGCGCGACGCGATGCCGGTAGGCGGAAAGCTGATGCTGGAGACCGCCAATGTCATGGTCGACGAAGAGAGAGCGCGCGAGCACTTCGGCACGAACCCGGGCCCGCACGTGATGCTGGCCGTGAGCGACACCGGTATCGGAATGGATCGGGTCACGCAGGCACGTATTTTCGAGCCTTTCTTTACCACCAAGGAACGAGGCAAAGGTACGGGGCTCGGCCTCTCGATCGTGTTCGGCATCGTTCAGCAGAGCGGCGGCAGCGTGTGGGTGTACAGCGAGCCAGGCAAGGGGACTTCTTTCAAGCTGTATTTTCCGCGCGTGGACGAGGCGGTGGACGAAGTGCGATCGACCGTGCGACCGGCGACACTACGCGGCACGGAGACCGTGTTGCTCGTCGAGGACGACGAGCAAGTTCGCGCCGTGGCGCGCGGCATCCTTCGCCGGCATGGCTATCACGTGCTCGAAGCGAGTAACGGCGGCGAGGCCATGCTCCTTTGCGAAGGGCACGCTCGCCCCATCCACCTCTTGGTAAGTGACGTCGTCATGCCTCACATGAGCGGGCCCGAGCTGGCGCGCCGCCTGGCCCAGATCAGGCCGGAAATGAAGGTGCTGTGCATGTCGGGATACACCGACGACAGCATCGTTCGTCATGGCGTCATGGACTCCGATATCGCCTACCTGCAAAAACCGCTCACGCCGGAGACGTTGACGAGGAAGGTGCGCGAAGTGCTCGACGGGCGCGGGGCGGGCTGAGCTCGACGTCTATCGACGTGGGCGCGCGGCTCGATGGGGGAGCCCCATCGTCAGGCCGCCATCCCGGCTGCCGAGCGCGTCGAGCGAGGCGCTGCACTGCGGGCCGCACCGGGTCACGCCATCCCCTCCGCGCACGCACGCTCCGAGAGCGCAGTCACTGTCGGAGGAGCATCCTTCTCCGGTGCTCGCTCGCGCCGCGCAAGCGCCCTCGACGCATCGCAATCCTTCGGCGCAAGGGACGTCGCCGCAAACTTCACCGGCGCGGCCGGCAGGCGCGGCAGAACACCGATTTTTGACGCAGAGCTGCGAAGCCGCGCAGTTCACGTTGGCAACACACGCGGATCCCACCTCGGGCTGCGGTCCACAACGATGCGCCACGAGCGAACAGTGCTCGGCGCAAAAGGGGTGCGCAGTTGGCAGGTGACGGTCCGACAAGTACGTAGCCAGTACATCCACATGGGCTCCGCAGCCGGCCCCCTCGCCCGCTGGCGGTGCACAAATGCCCGTTTTGGTGGGGCCCACGCCCTCGCAGTGCATGTCACCCGCGCATTCGAGGGATGAGCGGCATACGCCGCCGCGCGCCAATTTGCCGCGCAAGAGTTGCTGACACACTTCCGGCAACGCGGGCGGGCTCGGTGTCACCCAGTCACAACCCGTGAAGGCCGCGCTCATCGCCGCAGCGCAACGGTCGACGACGGCTTCGTCGAGCTCCACGGTCCCTGCGTCGAGCGTAGCTCCGAGAACGCGAGCGCATTCCGTCGCGAGAAACGGGGCAGCTCCGGCGTCCGGCGCGACGCCGCCGCAGCATTCGGCTTTGCGCCGCGCGGGCACGGCGTGCAGCGTATCGCATAGGCGCGTCGCCCGAGGGTGCGGCGGCGCGCCGCGAGGATAGATCGTGCCGAGCGCGTCGACGGGTGACGAGCTCGCCGAGGCCGCAGGTTGGGCGGACCCCCCGTCCGGGAAGCTCGATGGCGCGTCGGCGCTTGAACGGCAACTCGCAGCCGTGACGAGCAACGCGATCATCGTCACGCCGCGAACGAAGGGCGCCGTCGAAATCATTGGGGGTCCAAAAAAAGAGTGGCCATGAAACGGATCGAAAGTGGGTAGGCCGGCGTGAAATGAACGTCTTCGCAACCCGCAAAACTCCCGTCGGGTGCCCCCGCGCTCGTCGCTGCGAGCCGCCCATCCTTGCCGCATGGCAAGCCCGACGGAGCCGGCGCGCCTACGGGGGGCTCCGTGGCGAGGCGGCCCACGGTGGCAAACTGCGCCGATCGGAAGCGCGAATCGAGAAGGTTCTCGATGTCGAGCCCCAAATCGAACCACCGATGGCGGTAGCCGACGTGCAGATCGACCTGGGTGAAGCCGCGCGCCACCAGCGCGCCATCGTCCGAGGCTGGGCGATCCCCGAGCCCGTAGAAACGAACGCCGTAACGTGCCGTTCCACCGCCGAGCGGATGACGGCCGCCGAGACCACCCGCCCACGTCTGTTTCGGGGCGAGCGCGAGCCCCGGGCCGTAACTCGCGTCCGCCTGGTACTTGGAGCGCGTAAAAGTGACGCCCGCATCGGCGGCGAGCCAGGGAAAAAGCTCGTAGCGCGCATCGAGCTCCGCCCCTTCGCGGTGCGTGCTCCCGCTGACGTCCGTCGTCCCCTCATCGCCGCTCCAGACGGTCTCGGTCTCGAGATTCAGCTGCCACAGGGCGGCTGCCATATCGAGACGACGAAGAATACGCGCGCGGGCGCCGATCTCCGACCCGACTGCGCGCGCCAGCGGTGTCACGGCGGGGCGGGCGAAAGCACCGCGCACGTCGTTGGAATGAAATCCATGTCCGTAGTTGGCAAAAGTGTCGAGCGTGAGCGATTCCGTTTTGACCGGGGTGACGACGACGCTCGCTTTGGGGCTGAATTGTGCGGCAGCTCCGACGCCGCCGGCCGACGAACCGTTCCCGCTCGCGAGGCGATCCTCCACCGCAAAGGAAAGGAGATCGGCACGGCCGCCCGCATCGAAGCGCAGCCACGCGAAGGGGGTGACCTCGGCACTCGCAAATGCGCCCATCGAACAGGGCTCGACGCGATAAAGACCGACGGGCAAGGTGCGGGTTCGTTTTTCGTCGTTCCAAAGCTCGGCGCGAATTTGATCGCCGCGCATGTCTCCGCCGATCGTCGCGGCCACTTTGATTCCACCGACGTCGCGCGCCGTTCGATAGGTGACCTTACCGCCGTAAAACGTGCGGCGGTCGACCTGCTCGATGGCGTCCCCGCGCTCGGGATCGCGCAGATAAAAGGTGAAATTGGAAAACAGGTTGAAGCGGTACGACCCCACGTAAGCGAGCGCTTTTAGCTCGCTGTCCGCGGAAGGCACCACTTGGTACTGCAGAAAAGCCTGATGCCGCGCCGTGTTTCCGCCTTCGCTCGCGTCGAGCGATCCAAAGCGCGGCACGAGCCCCGACGCGACGGCCCGCGCCGCAAGCTGCCCCGAGCCGTTCCAATTCCCCGCATAGCTCAGCGCACCCAGCGTCACCGACGAGGTCGAACCGAGCCCCACGGTGAGCTTCGTCATCAGCTTGTACCGGTCCCACGCTTCAGGGCGATCGAAGGGACCATTCTGACGTCCAAGTTCCACCGCCACGAGCGACTTGGTCGATTCCGTTCGGGGACTCGCCATGAGCAGCGCGCGGTAGCTCGGCTCACCGTGGCCGGGCGAGCCACCTACCCCGAAGCCGATCGACGCGTGATCCAGGTCCTCGCGCGACACGAAATTCACGGCGCCGGCGGTGGCGAAATCACCCTGGTGCGCGAAATACGGACCCTTGGTTACATCGAGACGTTCGACGACCTCGGGAATGATGAAATTCGTGTCGGCAAAGCCCTGCCCGTGCGCGTGGGTCGGCATGTTGATGGGGACACCGTCGAATGACAGCGCGACATCGGTACCGTGGTCGGCGTCGAAGCCGCGCAGAAAATACTGGTTTGCCTTACCCCCGCCGGAATGCTGCACCAGCACGAGTCCCGGCGTCGCTCGGAGCAGGTCCTGTGCGCTGACAATGGGACGAAGCGCGAGATCGCGGCCGTCGATCGAAAGAGACGATGCCGCCATGCGCGAGCGCGCTGCGACGACGACGGTCGTTTGTTCCGGACCCGCTGAGGTCGGGGGTGCCGGCTCGACCGGGAGCTGGAAACGGTACGTGAACCGCACGATCGCCGTCATCGCGCGCTCTCCTTTGCGCGCCGGCTCGAAAATAAAGCGCCGCGCGGCGGCCACGGCGGCCTCGTCGAATCCCTCTCCCG
Source organism: Polyangiaceae bacterium (assembly GCA_035318505.1). GTDB lineage: Bacteria > Myxococcota_A > Polyangia > Polyangiales > Polyangiaceae > DASWDH01. Next base: position 37,926 of record DATHEQ010000358.1, read on the forward strand.
CCGGAGTCGTCACTTCGACGGTTTGGACCCTCCCCTCTTCGTCGATGGTCAAGGTCAGCCCGACGTTCCCCTCGCGCCGTTGCCGCAGGGCTTCGGGCGGGTACGCTGCTTCGACCTGCTCTTTCAGCACCGGCGGGGTTAATTCGGGCGCGCGCTCATTCGGACTTTCCGCGGGGGGATCCGACTCTGCTGCGGCTTCACGAGCAAGGCAAAGCGCACTCACCAGTGTGCACGACAGTACCGGTGCCCATCGTGGGATTCGAAAGGTGCGCATGGAAAGGTCGTCCGTCCTCAAATCCAAAGAAGCGTGGGTGGCGTAATCAGGGGGACCTCACTCACTACGGGGCCGCGGCGCAAGCGGATTTGACATCGGCAGCCAAGCCCGAGAGTGCTACCCCACCAACCCCACCGGTCACCTCTGATTGCAGGCTCCCCCGACATCATGCTGCGTTCCTCGTTCGCTCTTTTGACGCGCCCTGTCGCACTCACGACGTCAGTGGCCCTGCATCTCGGCGCCGTCGTCGCTGGGGGCCACGCGCTGTGGGACGGACAGGAAAATCGCGCGGACACCGGCGCAGCGATCGAGATCGCCGTGCAGCTTTTGGACGAGCCGCCCCCCCCTCTGGCGCCATCCACACCCGACGAGGAAGAGCGCCCCGCAACACCCGCGCGCCCATCGCATGCTGGGCACCGCCATACGTACCCGGTGCCGCCCAATCATGATGCGCGCCCTCACGACCCCTCACTCGTTCACCTCGCGAGCGGCGCGACGCCCGCCCCATCGCCGCAACCCGCACTGGACGTGATGGCGCCCTCCGCCGAAACACCATCCGCGCCAGCATCGGCCTTGGAAGCACCATCGGAGTCGCCGCCGGATTTCACCCTTCCGTCCGTGGGCGCCGCCAGCCGCGGCGCGGCGCCGGCAGGATCCTTCATCGCGACGGGCGCGTCGCACGCGCACGGGGCCGGCAGTTTCGACCCTGTCTTTCCGGAGTCGGCCGTCGACACGCGCGCAAGCCTCCTGTCGAGCGTTCCGGTCATTTACCCAGAAGCGGCGCGCGCCGCGGGCATTGAAGTCGACGTGCTGCTCGATCTCGACATCGACGGAGACGGGCACGTGACGAACGCGCGCGCACGCTCTGCCCCTGCCCTCGGTCTCGCGGACGCCGCTCTGCGGGCCGTGCGCGGGTACCGCTTCACGCCAGCGCGTCGCGCCGGCCGCGCGGTGGCAGTGCGCATGCGCTGGACTGTCGCATTCCGCTTGCAATAACCGTCAGTGCTTCACGTAAAAATCGATGACCTTATCGATCGTGCGGCGGCACACCGAGCAGAAAGGCACATCGTCGCGGGTGAACATGATGCAGTCCTGCTGCGGCCGAAAAAATCCCTTTTGCTCGTAGAGCGCGCCCTCGAAGGCGCCCACCTTGCCGGCGTGATCCCCCGACGAAAGAAGCTTCATGTCGGCGACTTTTTGCCGCGTGAAGAGCGCGTCCATCTCCCCTTCCGGCCGGTTCTCCGCTCGAATTTGGCGGCGCTCCTTCAGATATTCGCGCGCCCCGGTCTCGAATGCCTCTTTCGCCCATGGCGTCGGCAGCGGAACACCGGGCGAGACGAGGTCCTTCCACTTGAAGTTGTTGGGATCGCGCAGCGCGGTCACGTTCGCCTCCCACGGCTCGGTGCGTTCTGCCGCCGGCTCGAACGATACATCGGACGTGTAGTACTCGTCGGCGAGCCCAGCGAAATGGTGCCCGAACTCGTGAATGAACACATAAGGCGACCAGAGACTGTCGGCGGCGACGGTCGAATAAAGATTGAAGATCCCGCCGCCGCCATAGGTGTTGCTATTGGTCAATATTTCGATGAATTCGTAGGGCGCGAAGGCCGCCACATCGCGCAGCGCGTGGTTGTCGAACGTCAGGATGTAGCGCTCGGAGCCGAAGGCATCGTAGGTGGCTCCGACGGGTGATTTGCGATGCACGCCCGTCGACGGGCGAGAGATGCCCGACTCGAGCGCGGTCGGGCAGAGCCCCCACACGTTGAAATCGGTCCTTCTCTCGCGAAAAGGCGACGTCGCAAAAAGAAGATCGACCAAGCGGCGAGCGTCCTTTTCGAACTTGCCCCGCTCGGCGGCGGTGTAGCCGTCGCCGAGGATGAGAAAATCGACCTTATCGGCGGAGGGTCCGTGTTTCTCGATCTCGATGAGTGGCCCCGGCGAGGACGGCTTGGTCGCGTCGGGCGCCTTTTGCTTGGGGTCGAGCTGAAGGGTCCAGATCTCACGAAAAAGATTGCTCGAGTCGCGCTTTTTCAGAACGATCTGCGCCGGATCGCTGACGGCGGGGAAACGAAACGACTCCGAGAACGTCTGCTGACGCTCTTTGGCTTCGCCCGTCGTTTCCCACTCGCCGTAGATCGACGCGAAGCCGCGCGAGTAAAGGACGCGATGCGACGCGCTGTCGATGACTTCGAAAAAGTATTTTCCGAGGTTCGTTTCATCGATGGCGCGGGTGGGATTGCCGGGCCATTCGAGCGGCTCCACCACGACCCGCTCGAGCGCGAAGTGTTCTTCGGTGGCATTGCCACTATGGGAATAGTCGACGCGCATGGTGCGCCGAGTGCCACGCGAGCAACCGAAGAGCGCCGCGCCGAGCATGAGCAGCCAACCCGCGACCCACGCCGCGCGCAAACGGACGTCGGGGAACAGAGCCAGCGGGACAACGGCGATCGATCGTTTCATGGCATCGGGCGGGCCGCCGTCGTCGCGAATACAGAGAGCCGGCCGGGGAAGCACCATCCCATGCTCGGCCAGAGCCGCGCAAGCGGCGCGATTCACCTTCCCGCGTAAAGCGCGCGCATCGCGTGGAGCTCGGCGAGGTTGCGATCATTGGCGAAGAAGAGAATCGTTCTCTCCCTTTCTTCGCAGAGCGTGAGACGCGCGAAGCGCGCCGCGCGGTTCTGCGACCACCACGCGTACTCCGCCGCCCCCACGCTCGCCCAAGGGACGGTGCGCCGCGTTCCCCAGCGGACGATTTCGAGTCCCTGTACGGAGCCGTAGATGGCCCAGGTTCGCAGGCCGACTCCGACCAACAGGGGAAAGGCGACCATCATGAGAAACCCCACCGCGTCTCGCCAATCGAGGGGATGCATGGTGAACGTGCTCACGACCGCCACCACGCCGACCAGATAGCAGAGAAGCATCGCGCCGAAAGCTGCTCTGGCAAACCAATGCGCGCCGCGCATGTACAGTGGGCGCCCATACGGCGGAGCTTGCTCCTCGGCGCCCGCATTCTTGCTCGATTCGCCGCTGGTAGAGGCATTCATCGCGCTCACCACCATTTCTCGACGCAGAGGCCGACCGTACCAACGCCGAATTCCAGCCGGGCGCAGACCTCCGGCTTTCCGTCTTGGTCGCCGTCGCGGACACCGAGCGAGCCGCCCACCGTCGCACCGATGGACGCGCCGGCGGTCAGCGAAACCGGTCCCAGTGTCCCGGTCATTTCTGCACCGACGAGCGTGCCGCCGGAGCTGGCGCCCACCCCTGTGCTGCCGTCGGCGTTGTGAATGCCCGCGTGCGCCTGGGCGGTAAACACCTCACCCCGCGCGCTGAAATGCCCATCGTCGGTCGAGCCCCCGATGCGCGCCATGCCTACTTGGACAGCGCGCTCGTCGTCGCCTTGATGGATGGAGGCCGAGAATACTTCTAATTCGACGCCGCTCGCATCGCGCCCGCGCAGCGCAAAAGCACCGGCGTAGTAGTCGCCGTCTTCCGCATGGGCTTCGGCGTGCGGCCCGTGGACCTCGGTTTTGGAAGGCGTGCTTGCCGCGGAGGGCGCCGGACGCTCCTTGCAGGTCAAATCCTCATCGCTCGCGGATTCCCAAGAGCGTTGCGGGTCATAGGCACGTGAGGCAATGGGGCTCGTCATGGCATTTCTCCTTGGTTCGACTAACGAACCGCCCATCGACCGGCGTGCCCGCTCAGTTGCGCATGATCCTTTCCTGGCGGCCGCGCTCTTCGAGCTGACGAAGAAGAACGTCGTACCCGTCCATCGTGTCCATCAGCCAATACCGACCGCGCCATGGTCCCGCCGGCGTGATTCGCACGAGCACCCGGTCACGAACGATGAAGCGGCGGATATGAATGCGTTCGATGTCGCGCCAGTTGAAGCGATGCGTGCGGCGGTAAGCCGAAAACGTGATGCCTTGGCCGTCCACCTCGACGCGGCTCGGAACATGGAGGGTCAGCAGACGCCAGGCGATGGCGGCGGGAATGGCCGCAGCGAGCGCGAGCGCCAGCGCGCCTTCCGGGTGAACGAAGAGAACGGCGACGAGCGCCAAGCCCAAGCACAGATCCTGAGCCAGCGGCGAGCGAATCCGGCTGGCGCGCCGATAGTCGTGCTGTCGGCTTCCGGCCCACGGATCCACGACGCTACGCCGGAGCACCGGGCAGCGATGGCATCGGCGAGAGCGGCATGTGCGGCGTTACTTTCCGCCCCGCAGCAGGCTCGCGATTTTCTGGACGTCGGCGTCGATACCGACGCCGGTCAGAAACGACAGCGTGCGGATGATCGGTTTGCCCTTGGCGTCGTCGACCTCCGTCGTCGACACGACGAGATCGTAGCTCGCGGCACGCGCGCCCACCTCGGATGCCTTGCATTGATCGATCTTCACGTCGATACCCAGAGCGGAAAGACGCTCTTCGAGCTTTTTGGCGACGACCGTCGAGGTGGCAATGGCCGTTCCACAGGCGACGAGGATCTTCTTCATGGAGTCGTCCTTTCCTTTCCCATAGCCCTTCGCGCTGCCTCCTCGCAAGACGCGCGACTCGCCGCGGCGAGGACACGTCGCACATCCGCCCATCGCGCAGGGGCGACGCTGATCGCGTCCACCCCGAGACCCACCAGGATCTGTGCGCCCAGCGGTTCGCCGGCCATTTCGCCGCAGATCGTGACCGAGCGCCCTACCCCATGGGCCGCGCCGACGACATCGACAATGAGAGCGAGCACGCGTGCGTCGAGCGGCGCGTGGGCGGCGACAGCGCGATCCTCACCGCGAACGAGCGCCGTGAGGTCGTTGGTTCCGATGCACACGAAATCAGCGGCCGCCGCAACGGCGGATGCCGCGGTGACGGCGCCGGGACTCTCGATCATCGCGCCGATGGCAAGCGTCCGCGGAACGAGCGCGCGCACCAGCTCGACATCACTCGGATCGCGCACCCACGGGATCAAGAGACGCACGTCGCCCCCCGCGGCGACGCGAGCGATGGCCTTCACTTGGTCCTCGAGCACCTCGCGGTGGCGCGCCAGCAGCGCGATACCCCGAGCATCTGGTGCGTCGGCGGGCGCGGGGAGCCATGCGATGGGCTTGTCGCCTCCGCCGTCGAAAAGCCGCACCACGAGGGGGCCTGTTCTGATCTTGCCAGCCAGGAGGGCGAGCATCGCCACTTGATCCTCGAGATCCGGCGCTCGCGCGCGCCCCGAATGGAGCAACTCGGTGCGAACGAGACCGACGCCGTCGCTCGACGCTGGAACGTAGTCGTGCGCGGTACCGACGTTGACGCGCACGGCGAACGGGACGCCGCCTTGTGACGGTAGGTGCGTGAGCGGGGGCGCGGCGTGCGCTTCGGTTTCTCGCAAGCGGCGCTCGTGGTCGGCGAGCGCCGCGCGCGACTCGGCAATCCGCGTCTCGCTCGGTGACGTCCAGAGGCAGGGCGGAGAGGAACGCGTATCGAGGACGATGACGTCACCTTCGCTGATGGCCTCTGCCACATAATGCGCCACGAAGAGCAGTGGGATGCCGCGACCGCGGGCGAGAATGGCGGCGTGCGATGCGTAACCCGCGCCGGCCGCGCCGGTTTCCGACTCGCCGCGCGCCGCCACGATCCCGATCACGCGACGCGGAAGTGCAGCCACGAGCGAGGGCGTCAGCTCGTGGACGACGAGCACGACGTCGCCTTCCGGACCCACGCCGAGACGATGGGCGATGTTGGACCGCGGTTCGCCAGCGTACGCGTCGAGGAGCCGTCGGCGCGCATCGAGAAGCAGATCGCTCGTCGCGGCGCTCTCCGGCCGCTCATGCGGGGCCGGCGTTTCCTCGTTGAGCGCGTCCTCGAACCGAGCGCCCGCTTCGATGCGCGACGTCATCTTGGTTTCGAGCGCCGCGAGAATGGCAATCTCCGGCTCGAACAGCGCCGCTTCCGCGGCCGGCAACGCGCGCACCAGCGTTTCGACGTCGCGCCGCACCACCGCGAAGGCACGCTCGATGACGGGCCTGGGATCCGCGCTCGGCGCTTCGCTCGTGATTTCCTCCGCGGCTGGCTCCATGAGAAGGAGCGCGGGGCCGACGGCAATGCCCTCCGCCGCCGCGGCGCCCGTTTCCGGCACCAGATCGGCGTCGAAGTTTCGCGCCACCAGCATCGCCAGCGCGGCGACCGCCGCTTCCGCGTCTTCGCCGACCGCGGCGATCTCGAGGATGTCCCCGTTCGTCGCCCCCAGCGTCAACACTTCGAGGATGTTCTTGGCGTCGGCGCGTCGCTCACCCTTTCGCACCTCGATCACCGCGACGAAGCTCGAGGCCACCCGCACGAAAAGGTTGGCCGGGCGCGCGTGGAGTCCGGCCTCCAGCGTCAGCTTCAACGAACCTCCTCCTTCTGCGGCTCAGGTTGCATGGGCGACGCACCCTTGGCCGCGATCTCGGCGGCGTAGAGCGTACGGATCTCACCGCGCACCCAGAGCCACGCCAGGCCATACAAGAGCGCACAGACGGCGCCCACCACGAAGGTCCCCGGTTGAAAAAGCTGCACGACGATCCAGGGAACGACGTGACTCCCGAGCGCGACCCCCGACCAGAGCTGGTACTGCGACGCGGTCTCGGCCACACCGCTGGGCGGCCCGAGATGGGCGGCGCGCGCGACCTCGGTCGTGAGCGGACCGAGGCTCGTGCCGATCCAGAGAATCATCGCCAGAACGACGATCGCGTTCACCAAGCCGCGCACCAGGTTGCCGCGGGCAGCCGCGACCGCCCACAGAATATAAAACGGCAGCGCGGCGAGATCGGCAAAGGGCAGCATGCGATTGCCGGGGAGAACGACCGCCAGCACGAGCGCAATGGGCACGCAAAGGAGGGCGACCGCCATGTTGGCCGGATGTCCGATCACGACGGCCGCATCGAGCCCGATGAGAAGGTCGCGCCCGGGAAAACGCTTCTGCAGAAAATCGCGCGCGCCCTCCGAAATCGGGATGAGCCCCTCCATCAAGATGGCGACCACGCGCGGCAGGACGACGAGCACGGCAGACATGGTGATGCTGAGCCGCAATACCTCGCGCACGGCAACGCCGTACTCGCCGTTGCGAAAAAGCGGCACCGCTCCGAGCACGCCGATGAAAAGTCCGAGCAGCGCACCCATGAGGATCGGTTCCCCCACCAGGCCGAGCCGCCTTTTGATGGCCGCGGGATCGGCTTCCAAACGGCCGAGGATCGGCAATCGCCGCGTCACGCGATCGAGCGCATACATGAGCGGCGCCCAGTTCACGGTTTCGGTGTGCGGCAGGGAGATGCCCGGCAATCCGAAATGGTGCTCGACCGCGGGGGCCGTCCAGTCGGCGAGCTTGAAAACGACCGCCGCCGAGAGGCAGGCGCCCAGGATCCCAAGCGCAGTCGATCCCGTCGCCGCTTGCAAAAGCGCGCCGGTGTAGATGAAGTGCCAATAGTTCCAAAGATCGACGTCGACCGTCCGCGTGAAGCGCAGCACCACCAAGAGCACATTCAGCGCGAGCACTGCCGGGATGAGCGCCGCGGCGATGGGTGAAGCAAAGGACACCGCGGCTCCCATGGGCCAGCCGACGTCGAGGATGTCGAGACGGCGACCGAGCACGCTGGCGAAAGCCATGGCGTTGGGACCCACGACGTCGATGAGCAACCCGACCACCAGCCCAATGGCGATGAATCCGACGCCCACCGTGAGACCAGCGCGGAACGATTTGACGAAGCCTTGGCGCAGCGCGAGCCCGAGCAACGTGATGATGAACGGCATCATCACCGGCGCGCCGAGTCCGAGGACGTACTGTACAGCCGAAGAAAACGTGCTCATGGGGCGCCTAGACTACGAGCGAGGACCTCATAAAGCGCTTGGCTCGTCGCTGCTTGCGCGAGGGCGCGGCGCAATGTTTCGTCCTGCAGCAGGCCGACGAGCCGCGCCAGCTCACCCGCGGCTTGTTCCTTGGTCGTCAGCGCGGGCATCAAGACGAGCGATACGTCGAGCTTGATCCCGGGCGCGCCCATCTGACGAAACGACGCGGGCTTGGCCAAGGACGCGACGGCTATCGCCGGGACGAGCACATGCTCCGGCTCGGCGTGGGGCATCGCGACCCCCTGACCGGGAAACGGAAGTCCCGTCGGGGATCGCTTTTCCCGGGCAAGGGCGGCCAGCTCGAACGACGGTCGCACGCATCGCGCCGTCACGAGCTTTTGGGCGAGCGCCCGCACGACGTCGTCGCTCGAGGCGACCACCAACCCCGCGATGCATAGGTCGGCCGAGAGCATGGCAGGAGGCTACACTGGAACGGCGATGGTGGGGCAGGCCGGGGTCCCGTCCGACACCGAGCGCTCGATGATCGAAGGCATTTTTGCGTTTTGAGTGATGTCGGTGAGTTGCGGGCCCGTCACGACCCGATGGTGCGCGCCCTCACCCGCGGGGCGTCCGATCCGACAGGAGTTTGGCGCACCGGGCTCAGTGCAAGAAGCCAGTGTAATGAGAAAAGTGAGCTATTCGAGCCTCGAGAATCGACAATACATGCGGAATGCTTCTACGAATGGCTGGCCGAGGACCCCGTCCCGTTCTGGTCGCCCGACGTGAGGCACCGGAAGAGGTTGACGACGCGACCCTGGCGCGGTCGGCCATCGCTGGCGACCCTGCGGCCCACACCGCGATCTGGGACCGCCACCACGCGCTCGTCCGTCGTGTTCTACTGCGCGCCATAGGTCCCGGTAACGACGTCGAAGATCAGGTTCAGGAGGTCTTCTTTCGCTTTTACCGAAACCGCGCGAGTCTGCGTGACCCATCGGCGCTCCGCAGTTTTCTTTTCGGCATCACGCTGCGCGTTGCTGCTTCCGAGCTCCGCTCGCGCCGCATCCGCGGATGGCTTCGACTCACGCCAGATGGCGTGCTCGACGAACACGCCGCGCCCCGCGCCGACGCCGACGCGCGCGAAGCGGTGAAACGGCTCTACGCCATCCTCGACCAGCTCGACACCAAAAGCCGCCTCGGTTTCGTGCTGCACTACGTCGAGGGTCTCGGGATGCTCGAGGTGGCGAGCGCGCTCGGCGTGTCCCTGGCCACGGCGAAACGCCGGCTGGCGCGCGTTTCGGCGCGGGTATGGGCGATGGCCCAGGGGGACCGCTTGCTCGTCGAGTACCTCGACGCGACCGGACCGGCTTCGGGGAGCGGGACGCAATGAGCCACTGGCCGGTTTCTTCGCAAGAAAGCCGCGACGAGGCGCTTCATGCCCTCGGCCGGATGGCACGCACGCACCTGACCGGCAACGTGTCTCCTCTGGAGGAAGCCGAGGCACGGCGCCGTTTGCGTGCCCACCTCGCAAACGAGCCCTTCTCCGCAAGCGCGCGGCGCAAAGCCAGGCTCGCGTTCGCAGGTTTGGCCGTCGCTGCGACGGTGGCGGCCATTGTCGTGGGGCGTCCCCTCTTTCACCGCCCGCCGCTCACTTTCGACGTCGATATCCCCATCGTCTCCGACCGTGACTACCTCCTCGTACCGAGCACGGCGCCGAGCGGGCACGTCGCGTTTTCGGACGGAAGCAAGCTCACGCTCTCGCCCGGTGGCCGCGGGCGCATCGTGAACCTGCACGCCGACGGCGCCGAAATCGGCCTCGAAGACGGTCGCGCCAGCCTCGACGTCGTCCATCGCGCGGGGGCGCGCTGGTTGGTCGCGGCGGGGCCTTTTGCCATCTCCGTTACAGGGACGGCATTCGACGTGCGCTGGTCGGGCGCCGACGAGCTCTTCGAAGTCGAGCTCCGATCGGGCTCGGTCACCATCCGCGGTCCGCTCGCCGCCGCGGGCATCGAGCTCGCGGCAGGGCAGAAGCTGATCGCCGATCTGCAAGCCAATCAGCTCCGGATCGAGCGGATCGCGTCCGATACGCGCGAAGAAGCAAGCGCGCCCGCGATGGAAACGAACCCCAGTGAGTCGGCCGTCGCGAGCGCAACGCCGCACACCGTCGTCGGGGCCGCGGCTGCCCAGAGCGCGCCGCGGGGGCGCTCAGCGCGACGCGAAGCGGCGGACGAGGCGAAACCGAGCTGGACGCAGCGCGTCGTGGCTGGTGATTTCCGCGGCGTGCTCGCCGACGCCGATCAGCGCGGGCTCGAGAACGCGCTCAAGCAGAGCACCCTTGCCGATCTCGTCGCGCTCGCCGACGCGGCTCGTTACGGCGGCCGCGTGGACGTCGCGCATCGCGCCCTCATGGCCCAGCGCGACCGATTCGCAGGGTCGACCTCGGCCCGCACCGCCGCATTCCTCCTCGGCAGGCTCGCCGATACGAGCGAGGCGCAGCCCGCCGCGGCGATCGGTTGGTACGACCGTTACCTCGTCGAGGCGCCGCGCGGCGAGTTTGCTTCCGAAGCGCTCGGCCGCAAGCTGGTCGCGGTGCAGCGGGTGTCGGGCGCGGCCAGCGCGCGCCCCCTGGCAGAGGAGTATTTGCGCCGCTTTCCACAAGGGCCTTACGCAGCCAAGGCGCGCGAGCTTACTCTCTCTCCATGACCAAGACGGCCGCGCGAGGGCCGAAACCAAGACGGGCAGCGGCGGTGGCCTTCTTGACCCTCGCTCTCTCCGGGACCGAGGCGCGCTCCGAATCGGCACGCGTCATCCTCGCCGCGCCCGCTGCTCCTGACGAAGTCGTGGCGGAAGTTGCGACGCGCGTGAGGGCGGAGCTCGTGGCGGCGGCCTTCGAAGTGGTGCTGGTGACGCTCGCCCCCGGGGCCAACCCCCGCGAACAGCTCGAGGCATCGTCGCTCGAGCCGCGGCCCATCGCGACGCTCGCCATTGTCCGTCTCGACGATCGACCGGCCGTCGACATCTGGGTCTACGATCGGCTCACCGACAAGACGCTGGTCAAGCGACTCGACCTCGGTAAGCGCGCAGACGCCGAGCTCACCTCGGCGCTCGCCATCCACGCCGTCGAGCTTTTGCGCGCCAGCCTCTTGGAAACGCGCACGCGTTCGCAGGCAGTCGCCGGTGCGGGCAAGCCTCCACCCATTCCGCGCGAAGTGGGCGATTGGGTGGCGCACGCGGTCGAACCGCCGAGGACATTTTTCGAAGGCGGCACCCTCGCCATCGCTGGCGCCCTCCTTCACAGCTTCGCGGGCATCGGACCGGCTTTTGCTCCCGCCGTGCGCATCGCGATCGGAGCACCGAGCGGCTTGGCCGGCCGGGTCTCCGTCGTGGGACCAGCCTTCGGCGCCCGCCTCCGGGCGCCGAAAGGGACGGCCTTCGTGCGCCAAGAATTGGCGATGCTCGAGGTCGTGTACGCGCCATCGCGCGCTTGGCTCGCCCCTCTCGCGTCGATCGGCGCAGGCGGCTACCACCTTTATACGAGCGGGGAGCCGAGCGACCCGCGTAACCACGGGTTCGATGATCATGTTTGGGCGGCACTCGTCGACGCCGGCATCGGGCTCGCGGCGCGGCTCGGTGGCGGCGCCGCCATCTCCATCGATCTGCACGCCTTCGTCACCGAGCCCGCAGCGAAGGTCGCGATCGGCGACGGCGCGGAAGATGCGAGGATCGGGCCCACCGGTCGACCCTCGTTCGTGGCGTCGTTCGGCCTACAATCGAGCTTCTAAGATTGCATGCCGCGCCTCTCTCTCGTGCTCGCGCTCCCGTGGCTCATGGACGGCGCAGCGTGCAGCGACAGGACCGCTTACGCGGTTCGCAATGGCCCCGAGGGGGGCGGCGGCGGAAACTCCGGTGAAGACGCCGGCGAATGCGCTTCCAAGTTCAACATCACGGAGATCGACGTCGGTAGCGTGGTCATCGCCAACGAGAATGAAGTCGCCCTGATGCCCATCGTTCTTTCGCCTCTCCCATCGGGAGGATCGCGCCTCGCGTGGATGGACGGCGGCGGCATGGTCCGCATCGCCACGCTCGCCGCCGACGACCATTTGACGTCGGCGACGCTCGCGCTGCCCGCGCACGACCTCGCCGATCTCTATGCCGACGATCGCGGCGGCGCGGTGCTCGTCGCGCGTGACGCAAAAGGAGGCGGCACGCTCAACTGCGGCACGTTGACGAACCTCTGCGGCTCGAATCTCCCGACCTCCGAATCTTGCTACGACATGTACCTCGTGAGGTTCGACGCGGCGGAAACCTGGGCGGCCAAACTGACCGATGCGAGCGCGTCGCTACCGCCTTATTCCACCGGGCCCACGGGTCCCGACGTGGCCTTCATCTGGAGTGCTTACGCGCACCACGGCCGCATCGCGGAAGGCGGCTCGCGCTACGCCGCCTACTTCGGCGTCGCCTTGAGCAGCTCGGAAAACTGCACCAACGGTGGAGGCACGAATGGTCGCGGGATCAACATCTATCAGGGCGATCGCATGAAGGTGGTCGGCCCCGATGGCACGCTGCAGTCGGAAGGATTCGACGCTGGCTGCAGCACGAGCGGCTATGAGCGCGTGGTTTGGGACCCTGCCGCGAGAAAGTTCATCGCCATCTGCAAAACGGGCGATCGCATTTCGTTCGCGCCGCCGGGCGCTGGAATGACGACCACCGTCGCCGCGCTCGATCCTTTCTACGGCAATCTCGGAAACGTGGTGCTGAGCCCTGCCGGCGGGTATTGGCTCACGGCCAGCAACCTGCAAGCGGGGCAACCGGTCAAAGCGGCGGGGCTCGCCGACGTTCATTTGCTCCGCTTCTCCATGGGTATGGCCGATCGCGACCTTTTGATCGCGAGCGACGTCACGTTGAACGAGCGCGCGCCGCATCTCGCCCCCTTCGGGGCCACCCGCCTTTTGGCGGCATGGGAAACGTCGCCCTCGACCGGGGACCTCAATCCCAACGACCGCAACCGCAAGCTGTACATCCAGGCGCTGAACGCCTCGACGGGCGGCCCCGAAAGTGCGCAATTCAACTTGCCCGGCATCGCCGGCAATCGTTATCAAGAATTTCGCGGCTACCCTGATGGCAGTGTCGCGTACGCAGCGCCAGGGAGCAGCAGCACGAGAATCAAGATCGTGCGCGTGCTTCCGTGCGCGATGTGAGCAAGGGACGCCGCGCGCGATTGGCGCTTTTTTCGAGCGGCAGTTCGCTAGCGCTTTTGTGAGCCCCTACCCCAATCGGGAGCCACTACCGAAGGAATGACGGCAGCATCGGCTCATCCTGTCCCCTCGCAGCGCACCCCTAAAGTTGGAATCGAACCTGCCGCTGGCATCGGCGGGCGAAAGAGAATCTCCATGTCTCATCGATCCTCATGGCTCTGCTTAGCGGCCGCGTTTGCCGCTCTATCGTGCGGCAACGACATCGGCGGGCCGACGAAAGGTCGAACCGGAGGAGGCGCGGGCTCCGATGGGAGCGGCGGCACCGGGACCTCACCCGATTCGGGCACCGGTACAGGAGGAGGCACGAGCACCGGCGGTTCGACCGGTGGTAGCGGCGGCGCCACGGCGGGAACGGGCGGCGCCACCGGAGGTAGCGGCGGGGCGACCGGTGGAACAGCCGGCGCAGCGACCGGCGGCAGCGGAGGAACGGCAGGAAAAGGGGGAAGCGGCGGCGCGACCGGTGGAACAGGAGGCGCCGCAGGGACGTCGGGCGGTTCAGCGGGGACCGGCGGAAAAGGGGGCACCGGCGGCGCCGCGGGCAGCAGCGGCACCGGCGGCGCCGCGGGCACCGGCGGTGCGATTCCGCCGGGAGACGGCGGCGTGTGCGCGGCCAACGTGCGCGTCACCGAGATCGACGTGGGCGGCATGCTGGTCGCCAATGAAGACGAAGCGGCGCTCATGCCGCTTGCGCTTGCGGCCATCCCCTCTGGTGGCTCACGCCTCGCGTGGATGGACAAGAGCAGCATGGTTCACGTGACGCAGCTCGACGCCAACGATCAGGTGACCGGGTCTCCCGTGGCATTGCCCGCGCACGACTTCGGCGACATCTACGCCGATGACACGGGCGGCGCTTTGATCCTCACGCGCGACGCGGTTGGCGGCGGCACCAACAACTGCGGGACGCTCACCAACCTCTGCGGCTCGACGCTCCCCACGACGGCCGCTTGTTACGACATGTACATGGTGCGCTTCGACGGCGCCGCCGAGACGTGGGCCACCAAGCTCACCGATCCCACTGCCGCACTCCCCCCCTATTCCACGGGCCCCACGGGCCCCAACGTCGTCTACATCTGGTCCCCCTACGCGCACCACGCGCGCATTGCTTTCGACGGGTCGAACTACGCGGGGTATTTCGGCGCGGCCATCAGCGTCTCGGAGACGTGCACCAACGGCGGCGGCACCGGCGGCACCGGAATCAACATCCACCAAGGCGACCGCATGAAGGTCGTGAACGCGAGCGGCGCTTTGCAGACGTCGGGCTTCGGCTGGGGGTGCAGTCACAGCGGGTACGAACGCATCGCCTGGGACCCGGTGGGAAAAAAGTTCATGACCATTTGCAAAACGGACAACAACAACCGCATTGCCATGGCGCCGAACTACACGACGATCCTTCCGGTCGATCTTTACTACAGCAACCTCGGCAACATCGTGGTCGGCTCCGCGGGCGGATTCTGGACCGTGACCAGCAACATCCGCGCCGGACAGCCCGCTAACGCCAACGGCATGGCCGACGTCCATCTGCTGCATTTCTCGAGCGGCGCGGCGGACAAAGACGTCGTCATCGCCGGCGACACCGCCGTCAACAACCGCGCGCCGCACCTCGCACCGTACGGCGCGACACGCCTCCTCGCCGCATGGGAAACGTCGACCGCCACCGGCGACTTTTCGCCCACCGACAAAAACCGCAAACTCTATGTACAAGCGGTCGACGTCGCCACGGGGGCCGTCCAAGCGACGCCCGTCAACGTGCCCGGTGTGGTCGGCAATCGCTATCAGGAGTTCAAGGGGTTCCCCGACGGCAGCGTGGCGTACCCTGCCCCCGGCACCACCAACACCAAGGTGAAGATCGTCCGCGTTCTGCCGTGCCCGTAAGGTCGGTCCGCCGTCGCGACCATCGCTCGGTGCGAGAGTGAGGCGCTCTCGATCGAGTTGTGTTACGCGAGCTCTATCATGTCCCTTACGGCTCCCAGCGTGGACGACATCGTCGCGGCGCGGGCGCGCATTCGCGACCGCGTTCTGCGCACACCGCTCGTGCGTTTCGCGAGTCCGAGCGGCGCGCGCGAGATCTTCTTGAAGCTCGAGAATCTCCAGCCGACGGGCAGCTTCAAAATGCGCGCCGCTGGCAACGCCATGGCAGCGGCCGCGCCGAGCGATCTGGCCCGGGGAGTTTATACGGCGAGCGCGGGCAACATGGCGCAAGGCGTGGCGTGGAATGCGCGCGCGCTCGGTTTACCGGCGCGCATCATCGTTCCCGATCACGCACCGGCCAACAAGCTGCGCGCCATCGCCGAACTGGGGGGCACCGTCGTCAAGGTGCCCTTCGACACGTGGTGGGACGTGCTGGTTTCCGGCGGCGCGCCCGGCGAAGAGGGCTACTTCATCCACCCGGTTTGCAACCGCGACGTCATCGCCGGCAACGGCACGATCGGCCTCGAGATCGTCGAGGACCTCCCGGACGTCGATACGGTCATCGTTCCTTACGGCGGGGGTGCCCTTTCCAGCGGCATCGCCATCGCGCTAGCCGCGCGCCGACCAGAGGCCAAGGTTTACGCATGCGAGGTGGAGACTGCGGCCCCCTTGGCAGCGAGTCTCGCCGCCGGCGCGCCGACCGCGGTCGCGTACCAGGCAACATTCGTCGACGGGATCGGGGGCCGCAGCATTCTGCCGCCCATGTGGCCGGTGGTCAGCCAAGTGCTCGCCGGATCGCTGGTGGTGTCGCTGCGGCAGATCGAATGCGCCCTTCGCCAGCTGTTCTTGGCTCATCGTGTGGTGGCGGAGGGGGCGGGCGCCTGTTCGTTGGCAGCGGCGCTGGCCCACGCCGACATTGGACGCCGCGTGGTCTGCGTCGTGTCGGGCGGCAACATCGACGTCGAGACGCTGGCGGCAATCGTTGCGGCGGAGGCATAGAGCGCTCGACGGCAGAGGGGAGAGGTTACCGCCCTCGACGCGCCCGCCGACCGATCACCGCGGCACTCAGCAGCAGTGCCGAGAGCAAACCCGCTGACCAAGGGCGCCCGCGCGCAGCGACGGAGCAGTCACACCCCGCGTTCTCGGCGCTCGCCGGCGGCGTGCTCGGCGAGGGGCCATCGCTCGGGGGCGGTGGGCTCGCGCGATCGGCGGGCGATCCAGCATCGGACGCGGGAGGTTCAGCCATCGGCGGCATCGCCGCGTCGACGGCTTCTTCGCGCGCGGCGTCCATTCGAGGCGCGAATGCATCGTTTCCCGCTTCGTTGCGAGCATCCGGCGTTATCGAGACATCCGACCCGACCTCCGTCATCGCCGCGTCGACGATCGTCCCGTCGCCCGGCTGGGCAGCATCCGGTGGCATCGCGACGTCGGGAGGGCCTGCCCCATCCGCGCTCGCGTCGATGCCGCCGTCCGCGGGCACGATGGCGCAGTTGGGCGCGTCGCGTACGAGCGTATTGCGCAACGCAGCGTCGCTCGAAAGCGCGCTCGCCGTCAGCGTCGTTGCCGCCGCCGCGTCGTCCTTCAGCATGGCCAAGAAGTACGCGGTGGCGTACCGCGCGTAGTTGGCTTGATTTTGCGGCGACGACGCCCCGCCGCACAGCAAATCGCATCCAATCATGGCGGGGTTGATGGGATCGCAGTGGTTTGACCCGATCACGTCGAGAAAGATCTGCGGCCCCAGCGACGTGGTCTTGAAGGTCGACCAATCCGCCTGGGTATTGCACGAACCAGGTTCTGCGAAGATGGCCATGATGGGACTACAAACGGTCGCGTACACGGGTCTCCCCGTCATCTGGTAGTCCACCGGATCGAAAAGGAGGGTGGCCCGCGGTTTCAAAAGCGCGGCGGCAA